>NZ_JAZFXT010000021.1:0-244550 GCF_036448855.1 Methylobacterium ajmalii | reverse complement strand
CGGAGCTCGCGGCGGTGAGGGTGCGCACGGCCTGCTGCATGTTGTCCTGCAGGCCGGACAGGTCGTCGGCGCGCTGGTTCAGGCTGGCAGCGGCGAAGAAGGAGAGGGGGTTGTCGAGGGCGGTGTTAACCTTGTTGCCGGTGGCCAGGCGCGTCTGCGCCAGGGTGGACTCGGCAACGGTCTGCTGGATGGTCACCAGGGTATCACGGATACCCGCGGAAAGCGTCACAGGCATGGTTTATCCTTTTGAATTCCAGGAGCACATTTTCGTGCTAACTGATACCCTAGCCTCAGAACGTTAAGATCGACCCACCATTTATAGTTAAAAAAGCATTTTCATGCCCTCGGACGGTTTCTATGCGATTCCGGACGAGGTCGTTTCTGGCGTATATCAGGCTTGATAGCGCCGCATGGCGGCGGCGAGGTCGATGACGGCCTTGCAGGGGAAGTCGGGGGCGTCGCCGAAGGCGATGTAGGCGGTCGCCTCCGCCTCGCGCGTGTCGCCCTGGCAAAGAAGCGTGACGTCCGGCTCGACCTTGATGACCTCCCGGAAGATCGAGAAGCAGCGCTCGCTCACCACGATCGAGCGGTGTCCGGTGCGGACGAGTTCCAGCACGCAGGCCTCCATGGCCGCGAGCGAGCTCAACTCCGCGCACACCGACGGCGCCAGCGGCGTGATCCCATAGGCTTCGAGGCGGCACTTCAGGTGCCAGGCGTGCAGCCAGTTCTTGTTGCCCGAATACAGATGCAGGTTCAGCGCGACCTCCATCCGGACGTTGGTGAAGTGCTGGATCCGCTTGAGCAGATCGGGCTGCCCCTGGATCCACGACGGGTCGTGGCGCCGGGCGGCGGCCGCGAGATGCTCGATCCCCCCCCGGTACTCGTCCCAGCCGAACAAAGTCTCCACGTTGCCGACATGGGTGTCGTGCCCGCGGGAGACCGCCGTCACGATCGCGTACGGCTCGGGGGCGAACACGACGTCGCCGATCTCGAGCGCGTTCGAGAGCTGCGAGAAGAAATGATAGGTCGTCCGGTCGTAGGGACCGGCGATGTCCGCGACCGCGTTCGTCCGAATGATGTACCACTCGGGGAAGACGTGTCGGTCGAGAACGAAGTCGAGGCAGCGCCCGTGCTCGCCGCGATAGAAGCGCATCTCGCTGTCGATTTCGTACGAACGACCGGATATCTTGTTGTCGCTGTACTCGTCGAGCAGGAACCACGGAGCCTGCACCATGACGATGTCGGGGTCTTGTGCCATCCGCAGGATGTGCTGGCGCAGGGTCTCGCCGATCAGCAGGTCGTCGTTGCCGACGTAAGCCGTGAAGTGGCCCTTCGCCTCGCGCAGGCACGAGAGGTAGTTCGGCCGGAAGCCGACATTCGCCGCGTGACGGATCGACCGGATGTGCGGGCAGGTCTCCGCCCACGACGCGACGATATCCTGGGTGTTGTCCGGAGACGCATCGTCGACGACGAGGATCTCATAGCTGAATCCGATCTGGTCCAGCATCTTGACGTGGTGCTTGAAGAACCGGTCGAGGAGATCCGTCCGCTTGTAGGTCGGCAGGACGATCGAGAGCACCGGCCGGGCGAGTTGCGGCTCGGCGATGCCGTACGACTCGTCCGACGGGGAGGCATCCCGCGCGGAAGCGGCGGCGGCGTGGGCGAGGGACATGAGGCGCTCCGAAGCTGCCTGACAGAGTGGACCCGGGATGGCGCGAAGGGAGGACGGATCAGAGCCAGAAACGGTTGGCACAGAATTCCGGCGAAACCAGCTGGCGCGCGGCCACAGGCTCGGCTTCGTCGATGAGGCGCGCGACGCCGTAATCGGCGAGATCCACGGCCAGCCACTCCGCGACGATGTCGAAGTAGTGCTGCTGCAGGACGGTGGACGCCGGGTTCAGGTTGGTGAGGAACACCAGCCCGGTCGGGGCGGCATCGGTCACGAGGGCGCGGATGTCCGGCCGGTAGCGCCGCAGGATCGGCAGGAGCTTCCAGACGTCGCCCGCCCAGAAATCGGGATTGCGCGACTGGGCCCGTCGCGGGTCGTTCATGCTCCGGGCGGTGATGTGCGCGTCCCCCGGCAGGCAGTCGTGCAGGACGACGACCGAGTTGGGCCGGCAGTGAGCCTCGGTGTGGATCAGGTCGCGCAGGAGGAACTCGAACCGATGCATGCCGTCGAGGAACGCCAGGTCGATCGGCGCACCGAAGATCGCCGTGGGATCGTGGTCCTTGAAGAAGGCGTCGCTGGTCTTCTGGAAGAGGTGGAGCACCTGGCATTCGGCGGGAAGCCCGCCGGTGATCCGGAATTCCGGGTCGACGGCGATCGTCGGGCAATGCGACAGCCGCAGCGTGTTGCCCGTGAAGGTCCCGACCTCGAGATACGTCGCCGGCCGCAGGTTGCGGTGGATCGCCTTCAAGATCTCGAGGTAGTTGACCCCGCCGACGCGGGCGAAGCAATCTTCACCCGACGCGGGTTTGGTGTGGAGGAGCTGCATCGCCGGTATCCTGGAAGCTCGAAAGGCGGAGGTCGTCTCAGGCGCTCAGGGCCTGCGGGGGCGCCTGGCGGGTATCGGGCACTTCGGCCGCCGCGTTGACGCGCTCGACCGAGGCGACGAGGCGGGCGAGTTCCGAGACGAGAGCCGCATGGTCCCAGTTCATGAAGTCGTGCTTCAGCGCATCCCGGCGCGCGAAGATCTCGGCCCCCTTGCGCATCTGGAAGACGTCGGCGAGATCCGACTTCGCGATCGCCAGCATCACGCCGACCATCTCGTCCGACAGCTGCTCGATGGACCACTCCCGCATCGCGATCCGCAGCAGGCGTTCCGTCTCGCTCATCATGGCCGGCGGCGCATGCGAGGCCGAATCGAGGCAGGCGACGCTGAACTTGACGACTTCGCTGATGTTCGGGATGTAGCGCGCCCGCAGCGCGTATTCGCTGACTTGCTTGTTGCGGAAATCGACCCCGGAGAAATCCTCGTACGAGGCGAGGGTGCGGGCCTCGCCGAGGCCGAACATGTCGAGGTCCGCCGTGTCCCTCGGATGGGTCGAGCGCCCGTGCCGGGTCATGTGGTCGAAGCGCATGTAGGCGCGCCGGGTCATGTCCATCGTGCGCGCCTCGTGGGCGGCGTCGTAGTTGGTCTTGCGCTTGAGCGTGTTGTTCTGACGGTACTGATGCCACATCGTGCGTTCGGTGACGGAATACACGTCCCAGCCATGCGTGAAGAGGCGCACGGCGTAGGAGGCTTCCTCCAGGGCGAAGCACTGGTAGGGATCGTAGGGCACGTCCCGGATCATCTCGCCCGGCCCGAACACGCCCCCCGCCAGGAGGAACGGCATGCGGAACTGCTCCTCGACGGGCTCGGTCGGCCACACGCCGGTGAAGCGGATGCCGCCGCAATCGTGGAAGGGTCCGGTGGACAGGAGGCCGGGATACAGGTCCGACAGCACGTCGCCCGGCGACAGGTAGGGCGGCGAGGCGAACGAGAGCAGCGACTTGTCGTTGGGGCAGCGCCGCAATTCGTCGACGAGCGCCGTGTCCCAGCCCTTCGCGAAGATCATGTGCGCGTCGATCTGGAGGAAGTACGCCTCGCCGCGCCACAAGCTCTGGGCCAGGAAGCGCGCCCAGCACACGCCCCGGCTCTCCCGCCAATCGAAGCGCAGCTCGCGCACGCGATCAACCGGAATCTCGGGGCCGGCCAGGTGCTCGACGTCCTCGACGGGGTCCATCTGCCGGACGAGCCCGACCGTGACGCGCTCCGGCCGGTCGGCCTTGGCGAAGAGGTCGGCGATCGTCCTCTGGCATTCCGGATCGCGGAAGGCCGCGATCGAGACGAAGATGCGGTCGTGCCCCCACGCCTTGTCGGGAACCGTCGGATCCCCCTCCGCGCGCACGGCGAGGGCGCGCTCGTGGTGGCCCTGCAGGTCCTGGTCCTGTAACGGCCGAGCAAGATGCAGCATCGTAGAGCTCGAAGGCTGGCCGACCGCGGAAGGTCGCGTGAGGCTGGTGCGGGAATCGTCGCCGGGCCGCGGATGGCGGCCGGACGGGGCTTACTTCAGAAGCTGGAGGACCTGCTGGTCGCGCTGGGTGGCGAGCGACAGGGCGGTCTGGGCGAGCTGGCCGCGGGTGTTGAGCGAGCTCAGCTTGGCGCCTTCCTCGTTCAGGTCGGCCAGGGTCAGGTCGCCCGAGCCACTCTTCAGCGTGTTGACCATCGAGGTCGTGAAGGCCTGGCGCGCCGCCATGATCGCCTGCGTCGAGCCGAGGCCGCTGGACTCCGTCCGCAGCGTACCGATCGCGGTGCTCAGCTGGGTCAGCTTGGCGGCGATCGCCGCGTCGCCGACCGTGTTGCTCGTCGCCGAGGTGCCGCCGGCCACCGTCGTCGCGTTGGTCCACGCGCCCGCGGCGGACGTCGGCACGCCGAGGTTGCTCGAGGTCAGGGCGCCGGTGCCCATCGAGCCGGCATTCGTCTGGATCGACAGGGTCGAGGTGGTCGACTTCGGGTCGAACGAGACGTTCAGCTTGTCGCCGTTGAGCAGGTTGGTGCCGCCGTAGCCCGAGTTCTTCATCAACTCGTCGACCTGGGAGAGGATGGTGTTGAACTGGGTGGTCAGGGTGTTGCGGCGGGTCGGATCGCTCTCGGCGGCGGCGGCGTTCGCCAGGCCCTGGGCGGTCTGGAACAGCTTGGTCATGCCGTCGATGCCGGCGCTCGCGGCCGCAATGGTGCGCACGGTCTGCTGCATGTTGTCCTGCAGACCGGACAGGTCGCTGGCCCGCTGGTCGAGGCCGGCGGCAGCGAAATAGTTGAGCGGGTTGTCGAGGGCGGAGTTGACCTTCTTGCCGGTCGCCAGCCGATTCTGGGCGATGGTCGCGTCGGCAACGGTCTGCTGAATGGTCACCAGGGTGTCGCGGATACCCGCAGAAAGCGTCACAGGCATGGGTCGATTTCCACTTCGTCAAGCCAGTTGCCGTGTTGTACGGCGTTAATGATTAATAAAACGTTCTCTTTGCCCCGCCGCGGCCGTACCATGGGCCTCCGGAACAGCGCCTGATGCGGATCTCGGCAGCGTCATCGACGACAACCATGTGTTCCGGGATTACCCCGGATTGCATCGACCGGGGCGGATGGGAGCAAACGACATGACGACGATCACCACGTCTCGATCCTGCCGGATCGAATTCTTCACATCGGAAAACAACGTCTCGGTTGGTGGTTTTGCAAAACATCAATCGATTATATATATTATTTATACCAAGATAAAACATGATTTTTTGGATCATTTACTGTATTAAGAATTGTTTTCGATGAATTTTATTGTACTAAAAATGCGGATATTGATGTCGACGGCCTCGTCGATACACTTCGGCGCGGCCCGAAGCGCTCGCGCGCATGATCATGTCTAGGTCTTTACCAAACTACGGGCCGCGAACTGGTCGCCGGACGGTCGTGCGGACCAGCGGCCTTCGCACCACTTATTCACAATCCGCCCACGAAAAACGGAGGCGGGCGCAGCGCAGACAGCCCCGTTCGGTCTTGGCGTTTACTCTTTTCCCGCTGGGACGAGACGCTCGCGGCCGACGATCTCCGCCGGCCTACCCCGGTCTTCCTAGGCATCACGTCTTAGGCCGCCCGGTCGAGCGGCCGTCGTCCGGAGGAGAGGGCATGGATGCCGGGAGAGCGACCGCGCCGTCCCGGGGGGGGGCGGATCGAAACGGCGATCTGCGATCGCGGCATCCCCGAGCCCCGCCGCCCTGTCGCGGAACGGGCCGGCTCGCCGATGCCATCGGGCGGTAGGGCAGGATCGTGCCGCCGGTGCCCTCGGCGCCGCGGAGCGCGGTCCGCGTGCCGTCCGGCCGGGACCCCTCGCTCAGGGCGATGGGGGAGACGCGCGGCGCGCCGGGGCATCGAGTGGCGCGCACGCGAGCGGCCCCGGCCGCCGACCCACGCGCGGCGGCGCATGGGGACATCCGAGGCGAGAATCGCCGTCGCGATGCGGCGTGACGAGAGGAGGTCCGGCGCCGCGCGACCGGCCTCGCGTCACTCGACCAGATTCGTCAAGTATTTTTCGTAAGTGATGAGATCCTGCCCGGCCTTGAGAGCCAAATAGTAATCGCCATCTTCGATCTTTTTATGGATGTCGGCGATGTACAGCCCCATCGACGGCACGCTGGTCATGATTTCGTTCGCGTGCTGTACAAATTCGTTCTCGATCAGGATATCCTTGTCGGTGAGGTAGATCGCCTGGAGGATCACGTACAGCTTCTCGCAGGCCGTCCTGGCCTGGCTTTCCGTCAAGATGTCCTTCTCACGCAAAAACTTCGCCTTCGTCTCGAAGGTCAGCGAGGCGCGACGACCGCCGTTGCGGATCGAGACATCGCCGATGATCAGCCGCTCGTGCGGTTTGAGGTCGATGCGCAGGGCCATGAATCGAGCACTTTTTTCCCACCCTTGCTTGCGGCATCACGGTTAATTTTTGCCTAAGCATGCCGGCGCGGAGGCCGGACGAGGCGGTGCGGCGATACCGCGTGCGGCAAGGGCCGGCATCCGGTGTGGGAACGGTCGCGGCACTCTCCCTTCGGGTGGCCGTCGTGGTAACGGAAGCCACGGAACGGTCCCCGGGCACCACGCGGGACCGGCGATGCGGCATGCCCCGCCGCGTCGCGAGGCGCGTTCGCAGGCCGTCATGACCCCTTTGCCCGCTCCCTTCCTCCGCCGATCCGGGCCGGGTGCGTCGCCGGCGGGGCGGGCCGTGCGGGATTTCGCCTGGGCCGGGGCGATCGTGCTGCCCTGCGCCCTGTTCGCCGTCCTGGCGACCCGGATGCTGGGGCCGCTCGCCCTGTTCTGGCCGGCCAACGCCGTGCTGCTCGGCATGCTGCTGCGCCATCCCGGCCGCGCCACCCCGGCGGCGTGGCTCGGCGCCCTCGCGGCCTATCTGGCGGCGGATCTCGCCGTCGGCACCGCCTGGCTCCCGACCGTGTGGCTCGCCCTTGCCAACCTGGCGGGCGTCGGGACCGGCTACCTGGTCGCCGGCCGCGTCCTGGCGGCCGGCGCGCACCGCCTCGACCAGCCCCGGGCCATGCCGTCGGTGCTGGTCGTTTGCCTTGCCAGCGCCGCGGCCGAGGCCCTGATCGGGGGTGCCGCCGGCGCGGTGGTGTTCGGGCGCGGGTTCGTCGCCAGCCTGCTCGACTGGTTCAACGGCCAGCTCGCCGTAGCGATCATCCTGCTGCCGCCGTTCCTCGCGGCGCCGCGGCGGCCCCTGCACCTCCTTCTCGAGCGGCTGCGCGCCGGGCCCCAGTGCCGGCGCGAGGACCTCCTGCCGGTGGCCGCCCTCGCGCTGTCGCTGGCCTGCGCGGTCGTCCTCGGGGGGCCGGGGGTGCTGGCGCTGCCCGTCCCGGCCCTGATCTGGTGCGCCCTGCGGTATCCGGTCTTTCCGACGCTGGTGCTGACGGCATCGATCAGCGTCGTGCAGCTCTTCGCCATCGCGGTGGGCCTGCTGCGGCTGCCGGACAGCAACTTCCTCTACATCAACTCGGTGATGTCGGCCCGGCTCGGCATCGCCCTGGTGGCGCTCGGGCCGATGGCGGTGGCCATCGTCAACGGCGCCCGCAACGATCTGCTGCGCCGGCTCGACCACCTGGCCCGGCACGATCACCTCACGGGCGTCCTGCGGCGCGGAGCGTTTTTCGAGCGGGCCGGCGCGATCCTGGCCGACCTCGCCGCCGCGGGGCGGCCGGCGGCGGTGCTGATGATCGACATCGACCACTTCAAGCAGATCAACGACCGCTTCGGCCACGCGCAGGGGGACCGGGTACTGGCGGCGGTCGCCGCCGGGCTGCAGGCGGGCCTGCGCGAGGGCGCGATCCTGGGACGGCTCGGCGGCGAGGAATTCGCCGTGCTGCTGCCGGCGGCCGGGGCGAGCGAGGCCTGGCTCGCCGCGGAGCGCCTCCGCCTGCGGGTGGCGGCGCTGTCCGTGCCGGCCGAGGACGGCGCGGGCGGATCCGTCCCGCCCCTGTCCGGGATGAGCGTGAGCCTGGGCCTCGCGGTCGCCGACGCGGACCGTCCGCCTTCCCTGGAGGCGTTGCTCGCCCAGGCCGACGCGGCGCTCTACGCCGCCAAGGCGGCCGGACGGAACCGGGTCGAGCGGGCCGCCTGACGCCGGCGGCGCAGAGCGGCGCAGAGCGGCGCAGAGCGGCGAAGGGCCGGATCCGCTTTCGACCTGCGATGCCCACCGCCCGACCCGTCGCGACATGAAAGGTCGCGGTCCGGGCTGGACAGGAGGCGGCCACCGCGCCCAACAGGAGGCGGGCGGCCCCGTCTCGCGGCGGCGCCATCGAGCCACGCGGCGGGAGGCCGACATCATGCGCAGGGCGACGATTCACGGTGCGGCGGTTCGCGGTGCGGCCCTCGCTTGCCTGCTGCTGCCGCTTCCGGCGGAAGCGCAGACCGCGACGAACCTCACCGCCCTGAAGGGGCTCGCCACCGTGAGCGCGCTGCCGCGGACCGAGGCGGGGCGGGCGGCGCTCGCCGCCAACCTGAGGGTGACCGGCGACATCCAGTCGGGCGCCGGGCAGCAGCCCTACCTGATGCCCTTCGACGAGCAGCGGCAGCTCGCTCTGCGCGACTGCTTCATCACCGACGGCAACGCCACCGAGCTCGCCGACGGGCTCGGCAGCCGGCTCGGTACGATCTACCAGGAGCGGGCGCGCTACACCGACTACAAGACCTTCGGCAACGTGACCCAGTCGGTCGCCGACCTGATCGGCTACACCAACAACATCACCAAGTCGGATTCGAACTCCGGAAAATACTTCTTCGCCAACGGCACCACCGACGGCAAAGCGCCGGTGTCGGAGGCGGCCGCGGCGATCCTCGCCGCGCGCGGCGGCGTCGCGGACGTGTTCGGCAAGGCCTACGAGCGGCCGGCCGGCGCCAAGGGCGCCGACGCCTACGGCAATTCCCGCCCGTTCCAGACCCTGGCGCGGCTCACCGCCTATCGCGGGGCCGACTATTTCGGGCAAGCGTCGCACAGCCTGGACTGGCTGCATGGGCCGAGCCAGAACCTGACCGACAGCCCGTCCTATCCGAGCGGCCACACCACCTATGGCTACACCGAGGCTCTGGTCCTCGCGCTCCTCGTCCCCGAGCGCTACCAGCAGATGATCGTGCGGGCGGCCGAGTACGGCAACAACCGCGTCGTCGTCGGCGCGCATTACGCCATGGACGTGCTCGGCGGGCGCACGGTGGCGCTCCACGCGGTCGCCCACCTGCTCGCCAACGATCCGGCCTATGTCGGCCAGATCCGCAAGAATCCGGCGGTGATCGGCGAGATGAGCCGGGCCACCAACGACGCGGTCGCGATCACCGATTACCGCGCCGCCCTGGAGGCCGCCCGCTCCGACCTCGGCCGGGTGCTCAAGGAGGTCTGCGGCGACGCGCTGGCGACCTGTGCGCAGGCCGATACCGGCCGGTTCCGGGACGCCACCGCCAACGCCGCCTTCTACGAGACGACCCAGACCTACGGCCTGCCGGTGGTCCATGCCGAGACCGCCGGCACGGTCGAGGACGTGGCCAAGCTCGCACCCGAGGCGGGCCACCTCCTGACCGCGGCCTTCCCGTCCCTGTCCCTGGCGGAGGCGAACGCCATCCTGACCGAGACGCAGGGGCCGGGCGGCGGCTTCCTCGACGACGGCTCGGCCTTCGGGGTCTATTCGCGCCTCAACCTCTACGCGGCAGCGGGCAAGGCGGCGGAACTGGCGGCGCGCAAGCAGGCCGGACGCTGAGGCGATCCGGGCGACGCCGATCCGGCGGGCGGGACGCCCGGTCGCCGGATGGCGCGGGCCCAGGACGGCGTCGCGACGGGTGCCGTGTCCTTTCTCAAGTGCGGTCTGACAATGTCGCGCTGCGATACCGCGGCTTCAAGGGCGCGGTTCGCGGCTTGAGATTCTCAGGCAAGAGATCGGGACGCAGCGACGTATCCCGCATCCGGCATCCGTGTTTGAACTTGAGCCGTCACAAACCTGCAGCGGCTCATCCGACCATGTCGAAGCGAAGCTCCTCCTCGATCCCGGCCTGGCTGCGTCGTCGCGGCTACTCTCCCCGCGCGATGGTGGCGATCGCCGCCGCGATCCGGCGGACCGGCCGCAGCCGCGACGCCGAGGCGACCGAGCCGAGTTGCCTGATCATCCCGTTCCCCAAGCGCTCGCAGCCGTCGGCTCCGTCCGCTGCGGCCGGCTTGCTCCAGGTCGGCGCCTGAACTCAGGTCGGCGCCTGAAACAAGGCGAGGCCGGCGCCCGATCCAGAGCGGGCGCGCGGGCGTGAAAGAATCTCCGACGCCAGCGGACACCGGCCGGGCGGCGCGCTTCAGCTGCCCGGGTTGACGAACAGGCTGTCGAACTCGCCGGGCTCGTAGTCGCGGCCGGTGATGTCGGTGATCACGACCCACTCGTGACCGTCCGCCGCGAGTTCGTCGGCCTTGTCCAGGGCCGCCTGCGGCGAGGTCCGCTGGTAGGAAAGATGCCCATCCGCAGTATGGGCCGTCACAACAAGATGCATGGCTCTCCCTGTCTGTCGCAGGAGCCATACTACCGGAACATGCCTGTCGGAGCGAGTCGGCGGCGGTGGCGGGATCGTCCGGACCGCGCTGCCGCATCGTCACGGAGAGGCCGCACTCCGGCGCTAGCCCTCGCTCCAGCGCTAGCCCCTTGGCGCATCGCCGCTGTCCCGGAGGTCGTCCGATGCCCGTGCTGCTCGCCGCAGGCTCCTGCCTCGCCCTCGGCATCGCCCTCGTGGTGCTGCTCGGGCTCAGCGCCTGACGGGCACGCACCCGGGCGGCCTGCCGTCGCGCGGGCTCGCGCCCGCGCGAGCCAGCATCCGGGTCACAGCAGCGCCCGTGCGGCCTGTGCGATCTTGCGCACCGTGACGTCCACCGACTCGGCCGAGCCGCTGATCCGCTCCACCGTCCGGCGTACCGCGGCGACGCCCTCGGCGGCGCCCTGCATGCTGGCCGACATGTCGCGGGTCGCGCCGGCCTGCAGCGCGACGGCGGAGGCGACGCCGACCGAGATGGCGCTGACCTGGCCGATCGCCGCCGCGATGGCGTCCATCGCCGACACCGCCGACGCGGTGGCGCCCTGCACGGCCGCGATCTGCGTGCCGATCTCGTGGGTCGCCTTGGCGGTCTGCCCGGCGAGCTCCTTCACCTCGGCGGCCACGACCGCGAATCCCCTTCCGGCCTCGCCGGCCCGGGCCGCCTCGATGGTGGCGTTGAGGGCGAGCAGGTTGGTCTGGTCGGCGATGGCGCGGATCAGCGACACCACCTCGCCGATCCGCCCGGCTGCCTCGGCCAGCCCGTTGACGATGGAGCCGGCGTCCCGGGCCTGGCGCAGCGCGACCTCCGAGGCGGCGCGAGCCTCCTCGGCGTGACGGCCGAGCGCGGCGACGGAGGCCGAGAACTCGCCGGCACCGGCGGCCACCGCCTCGACGCTGTCGGCGGCCCGGACCGTCTGCTCGGCGCTGGCGCGGGCCTAGTCGGACACGTCGGTGACCGCGAGCGTGACCGCGGCGATGTCGGACTCGATCGCCCGCTGGCCGGCGGCCAGGCGTTCGCGGTCCCGGACCTCGCGGGTGATGTCGGTGGCGAACTTCACCACCGCGCAGGGCTTGCCGTCGAGGCCGAGCACGGGGTTGTAGGCGCCGAAGATCCAGACCTCCCGTCCGTCCCTGCCGACGCGGCGGAACTCCCCGGCCTGGTGGCGGCCCTCGGCCAGCGCCCGCCAGAACGCGAGGTAGGCCGGGTCGTCGCGCTGCGCCTCGGGGACGAACAGGCGGTGGTGCTGCCCCACTACCTCGTCGCGGGCATAGCCCATGGTGGCGAGGAAGCCGGCATTGGCCTCGGTGATTACGCCCGCGGGCGTGAAGTGGATCACCGCCTGCGATCGGTCGAGGGCTGCGACCTGCCCGGCCAGGTAGGCGTCGCGCTCCTTGCGGGCGGTGATGTCGGAGGCGAGCTTCACCACCCGGACGACGCGGCCGCGGCGATCGAGTACCGGGTTGTAGGACGCCTGGATCCAGATCGACCGGCCGTCCTTGGCGATGCGGCGGAACTCGCGGGTCTCGAACCGGCCCTGCCGCAACCCGTCCCAGAACGCGGCGTAGTCCGGCCTCTCGCGCTCGTCGGGCGGCATCAGCAGGCTGTGGTGACGGCCGCGGAGCTCGGCCAGCGAGTAGCCGGTGAGGACCAGGAAACAGGCATTCGCGTCCCGGATCGTGCCGGTGGGATCGAACTCGATCCGGCCCTGGGATCGGTCGACCGCCGCGAGGAGTGCGGCTTGGCGGGATTGCAGGAAGGGCACGGCGTCGGCCTCTCGGGGACTTGCCCGGCACGATGCGCCGCGAATCTTATTGAACGGTGAAGGATAGGACGTGGCACAGCCAGCATCTAACAGTAAACGGATGCGGCTCATCGCAGATGGCGAAGCTAGAATACATGCTAAACGCAGAAAGGCGCGCGGTGATGCTGCGCGTCCGCGTGAGGCGGGCCCAGGGACGGGCGAGACGCTCGACAGCCGCGGTCGCGCCGGCAGACGGGATCCAGACGCTCGGACGTTTCGGGGCGAGGCCCTCCACCCGATCCACTGTCCACCCGAGCGCCTGGATTCGGCGCGAAGCGGGCGTGGCCCCGGAGCGCCCCGAAGGATGGCCGATCCCGCCGGGCCGGGATCGTCACCTGTCCCTCCCACAGCCGGTCGATCGCTCGGCGGTGGCCGCGCGGCCACGTTCGCGAGATCGAGGACCTGCTCGCCCGGCTTCGGCGACCGCGCCCCATCCCCGGCCTCGGGGGGAGGTTGGGGGGATGGGAACTATCGCGATCCGGACAGCGAGTGTCCGTTCAGAACAGCTTCTTCAGCTCGCTCTTCAGGATCTTGCCGTTCGGGTTGCGCGGCAGGATCTCCTCGTGCAGCAGGACGCGGACCGGTACCTTGAACGAGGCGAGGCGGGCGGCCACGAAGGCGCGCAGCTCCTCCTCGCTCGTCTGCGCACCGCGGGCGATCGCCACCACGGCGCCGGGCTCCTCGCCCAGCGTCGGATGCGGGATGCCGACGAGGGCGGCGTCGACCACCGCCGGATGCTCGTAGAGGACGCTCTCGACCTCGCCGCAATAGATGTTCTCGCCGCCGCGGATCAGCATGTCCTTGGCCCGGTCGACGATGGTGACGAAGCCCTCCGCGTCGATCCGCGCCAGGTCGCCGGTGCGCAGCCAGCCCTCACGCATCACCTCGGCATCGGCGTCGGGGCGGTTCCAGTAGCCCGCCACTACGTTGGGGCCCTTGACCCATAATTCGCCGACCTCGCCGGGGGGCAGGGTGCGGCCCTCAGGGTCCACGGCGCGCGTCTCGCAGACCGGCAGCGGCGGGCCGCAGCTGTCGGGGCGGTGGACGTAATCCTCGCCCTGGTGGTGCGTGAAGGTGCCGGAGGTCTCGGTCATGCCCCAGCCCGTGGCGGGCTGCGCGTTCGGGAAGGAGGCGCGCAGGCGCCGGACCAGCTCGGCCGGGGCCGGGGCGCCGCCGTAGCTGATCGTCTCCAGGGAGGAGAGGTCGTGGGTTCCGGCCGCCATGCCGTCGAGGAGCTGGAACGCGATCGTCGGCACGCCGCCGGCACTGGTGCAGCGCTCGCGCTCGATCAGCGCCAGGGCGCGGGCGAGGTCCCAGCGCCGCATCATCACCAGGCGCCCGCCGCGATAGAGGTTCGGCACCAGGGTGGCGAAGCAGCCGGTGACGTGAAAGAGCGGGATCGACAGCAGGGCGGCCCTCTGGGGCGCGGCCGGGTCGGGCACCGGCACCGGCTCGCCCCGGCGCAGGAAGGCGCGCGCGGCCGAGAACGGATGCGCCATCACCCCGCAGGCGCCGGCCCGGTGGGTGCCGATCGCGCCCTTCGAGCGGCCGGTGGTGCCGGAGGTGTAGAACAGGGTGGCGACGTCCTCGGGGCCGACCGCGACCTCCGGCAGGCTTCCCTCCGGCAGTCCGGCCCAGTCGGCGACCGAGCCGATGATGTCGGACAGGCTCTCGGTGCCGGGCGCGGCGGGCGCGCGGGCGAGGAGGACCCGCGTGAGCGCCGGGTAGGCGGCGCGGCGCTCCGCGATGCGGGCCCAGCGCTCCTCGTCGACGATGGCGACGCCGGCGCCGGAATCCAGGAAGCCGTGATCGAGTTCGGGACCCGTCCACCAGGCGTTGAGCGGCGTGACGACCGCGCCGGCCAGGATCGCGGCGAAGAACGCCACCGGCCATTCCGGCAGGTTGCGCATCGCCACCGCCACCCGGTCGCCGGGCCGGACGCCGCCGCGGATCAGGTCGGCGGCGAGCGCCAGGGTGGCGCGGCCGAACGCCTCGAAGGTCGCGCGCTCGTCCTCGTAGACCAGGAAGGTTTTTTCGCCGTGCGCCCGCCCGGCGACGAAGACGTCGCGCAGGGTCAGCGGCGCGTTGGCCCAGATCCGGGTCGGCACGCCGCGGATCGGGGTCTCGGCGACGGCGAAGGGGGAACCGGGCGCGGTCAGCCGGGCGGTCGCCTCGGCGAAGGAAAGGGCGGGCCAGAGCGGCGCGGTCATGTGCGGCTCGGTCATCGGCGGGCTCGTGATCGGTGGATTCTCGGGCGATGCGGGAGGGACGGAGCGCTCAGGTGATGGTCTGGCCTCCGTCGATCACGATGCTCTGGCCGGTCATGAAGGCGCCGGCCGGGCTCGCGAGGAAGACCGCCGCCCCGGCGATCTCGTCGGGCTGGCCGATGCGGGCGAGCGGCGTGCGCGCCGTGTAGGCGGCCCGCGACGTCGGGTCCTCCCACAGGGCGCGGGCGAAATCGGTCTGGATCAGTCCCGGCGCGATGCAGTTGACCCGGATGTTGTGGGGCCCGAGCTCGACCGCGAG
Source organism: Methylobacterium ajmalii (assembly GCF_036448855.1). Lineage (NCBI taxonomy): Bacteria > Pseudomonadati > Pseudomonadota > Alphaproteobacteria > Hyphomicrobiales > Methylobacteriaceae > Methylobacterium > Methylobacterium ajmalii. Next base: position 229,639 of record NZ_JAZFXT010000021.1, on the reverse strand, counting down.
GTTGCGCGCGAGCTGGAAGTCGGCCGCCTTCGAGACGTTGTAGGCGCCGATCACGCCCGAGCCTTTCAGGCCCCCCACCGACGAGACCAGGATGATCGACCCGTCCTTGCGGGCGATCATGCCGGGCGCGCAGAACCCGATCAGCCAGTGGCTGGCGATCACGTTGTTGTCGAGGATCTTGCGGAACTGGTCGTCCGAGATGCCGCTCATCGGCCCGTAATACGGGTTCGAGGCGGCGTTGCAGACGACCGTGTCGATGCGGCCGAAGCGGTCCTCGGTCCCCTTGGCCAGCCGCTCGAGATCGGCCTTCGACGAGATGCTGGCGGGGATCACGACGGCCCGCTCCTCGCCGTGGCGGGCGTTGATCGCCTCGGCCACCGGCGCGCAGGCCTCCGCTTTGCGCGAGGAAATCACCACCTTGGCCCCGTGCTCGGCAAGGCGCTCGGCGATGGCCCGGCCGATGCCGCGCGACGAGCCGGTGACGACGGCGACGCGGCCGGTCAGATCGAAGAGCGGCGTCTGCATGGAGCGTCCTCCCGGGTGGGCCTTTGCCAAAACAGGCCTTGCTTTTGCGCCGACCTTAGCCCCGTATGACGATTAAGCAAGCCGTGTTTTCGAAAACGCGGCCGTGGGGAGGGATGGCCGGGGGACTTGTCCCTCGTTCAGGTCCCGGTTTCGGGGCCCTTGCGGCACCATACCCAATCCCCGATAATGAGGCAGAACCCCGGGCCGCCGTGAAGAGAGGCACCGGGATGATCGGAGGAACCGAGATGCGGGAAGCCGTCATCGTCGCCACCGCGCGCACCCCCATCGGCAAGGCCTACCGGGGCGCGTTCAACGACACGCAAGCGCAGGCGCTCGGCGGCCACGCCATCGCGCATGCGGTGAAGCGCGCCGGCATCGACCCGGCCGAGATCGGCGACGTGGTGATGGGTGCCGCGCTCCAGCAGGGCTCGACCGGCGGCAACGTCGCCCGCCAGGCCGCCCTCAGGGCGGGCCTGCCCGAGACGGTGGCGGGCATGAGCCTCGACCGGCAATGCGCCTCGGGCCTGATGGCGATCGCGACGGCCGCCAAGGAGATCATTACCGACGGGCTCGCCGTCGCGGTGGGCGGCGGCCTCGAATCGATCTCGCTCGTCCAGAACGACAAGGTCAACCGCTTCCGCGGCCAGGACCCGTGGCTCGTCGAGCACGTTCCGGCGATCTACATGACGATGATCGAGACCGCCGAGAACGTCGCGGCGCGGTATGGTATCGGCCGCGAGGCCCAGGACGCCTACGCGCTGCAATCGCAGCAGCGCACCGCCAGGGCGCAGGCCGAGAACAAGTTCGCCGACGAGATCGTGCCGATGGAAGCCCGCATGGCGGTGGTCGACAAGGCAAGCGGCGCGGTCTCGCACAAGGACGTGACGCTCTCCCAGGACGAGGGCAACCGGCCCCAGACCAAGCTCGAGGATCTCCAGGGTCTCAAACCCGTGTTCAAGGACGGCCTGCGGATCAAGGAGGGCCGGTTCATCACCGCCGGCAACGCCAGCCAGCTCTCCGACGGCGCGGCGGCGGTCGTGCTGATGGAGGCCCGCGAGGCCGAGCGCCGCGGCCTGACGCCGCTCGGCGCCTATCGCGGCATGGCGGTGGCCGGCTGCAACCCGGACGAGATGGGCATCGGCCCGGTCTTCGCGGTGCCCAAGCTCCTCAAGCAGCACGGGCTCAGGGTCGAGGACATCGACCTGTGGGAACTGAACGAGGCCTTCGCCAGCCAGGTGCTCTACTGCCGCGACACGCTCGGCATCCCGGACGAGCGTCTCAACGTCAACGGCGGCGCGATCTCGATCGGCCACCCCTACGGCATGTCGGGCGCCCGCATGACCGGGCACATCCTGCTGGAAGGCCGCCGCCGGGGCGCCAAGTACGGCGTGGTGACGATGTGCGTCGGCGGCGGCATGGGCGCCGCGGGCCTGTTCGAGATCTACTGATCCTGCCACATTCCGGCTCGTGACGGCGCCCGCCAAGAGGTGCCCGGAGGAGACCGGCAGAGGGACGAAGCCGAAGATGGCTCAAGACGTGAACGCGAACGACAACGTCGTGTCGACCGCCCGCGAGGGCGCGGTCGCGGTGCTGACGCTGCAATCCGGCCCGGTCAACGCGCTCGGCACCGCGCTCCGCCAGGGCATCCTGGCGGCGGTCGAGGCCGCGGAGGCCGATGCCGCCGTCAAGGCGATCGTGCTGATCGGCGGCGGCCGGATGTTCTCGGCCGGGGCCGACATCACCGAGTTCGGCAAGCCGCAGAGCGGAATCAGCTTGCCCGACCTCCTCAACCGCATCGAGGCGTCGACCAAGCCGGTCGTCGCCGCGATCCACGGCAACGCGCTCGGCGGCGGGCTCGAGACCGCGCTCGCCTGCCACTACCGGGTGGCGGTGCCCTCGGCCAAGGTCGGCCTGCCGGAGGTCAAGCTCGGCATCCTGCCGGGTGCGGGGGGCACCCAGCGCCTGCCGCGGGTGGTGGGGCCGCGCAAGGCCCTCGACGTCATCGTCGGCGGCTCGCCGATCGGCGCCAAGGCGGCCGCCGCGATGGGGCTCATCGACGAACTGGCGCCGGAGGATTCGCTTCGCGCCCACGCGGTCGCCTTCGCCGAGCGGGTGGTGGCCGAAGGCCGGCCGCTCCTGAAGATCCGCGACCGCGACGACAAGATCGCCGAGGGGCGCGACGATCCCGGCCTGTTTGCGGCGTTCCGCGAGGAGAATGCCCGCAAGACCCGCGGCTTCGAGGCGCCGGAAGCCTGCATCGCCTGCATCGAGGCCGCCTGCCGGCTGCCCTTCGACGAGGGGCTGGCCTTCGAGCGCGCGGAGTTCCAGAAGCTCGTCTCAGGCACCCAGTCGGCGGCGCAGCGCTACGTCTTCTTCGCCGAGCGCCAGGCGGCCAAGATCCCGGACGTGCCGGACGACACGCCCGCCCGCCCGATCGCCCGCGTCGGCGTGATCGGCGCCGGCACGATGGGCGGCGGCATCTCGATGAACTTCCTGAACGCCGGCATCCCGGTGACGATCGTCGAGACGAAGCGCGACGCGCTCGACCGCGGCCTCAAGACCATCCGCACCAACTACGAGAACACCGCCAAGAAGGGCCGGCTGAAGCCCGAGGACGTCGAGACCCGGATGGGCCTCCTCACCGACACCCTGGAGCTGGAAAAGCTCGCCGAGTGCGACCTCATCATCGAGGCCGTGTTCGAGGATATGGGGATCAAGAAGGAGATCTTCTCCAAACTCGATCAAATTGCCAAGCCCGGCGCGATCCTGGCCTCCAACACCTCCTACCTCGACATCGACGCCATCGCGGCGATGACCAGCCGGCCGGCCGACGTGATCGGCATGCACTTCTTCTCGCCGGCCAACGTCATGCGCCTGCTGGAAGTCGTGCGCGGCGAGAAGACCGCCAAGGACGTCATCGCGACCGCGATGCAGATCGGCCGCAAGGTCGGCAAGATCCCGGTGCTGGTCGGCGTCTGCCACGGCTTCGTCGGCAACCGGATGCTGGCCCAGCGCCAGCGCGAGGCCAACCGTCTGATCCTCGAGGGCGTCACCCCCTGGGACGTCGACCGGGTGGTCTACGAGTTCGGCCTGCCGATGGGCCCGTTCACGATGAGCGACCTCGCCGGCCTCGACATCGGCTGGAGCCGGGAGACCAACAAGTCGGAGAGCGTGCGCGACCTCCTCTGCGAGCAGGACCGTCGCGGCCAGAAGACGAGCGCCGGCTTCTACGACTACGACGCCAAGCGCAAGGCGACGCCCTCCAAGGTCACCGAGGAGATCATCGCCAAGGTCGCCGAGCGCCAGGGCGTGAAGCGGCGCGACGCGACCGACCAGGAGATCCTGGAGCGTACCCTCTACCCGATGATCAACGAGGGCGCGAAGATCCTCGAGGAGGGCAAGGCGATCCGGGCCTCCGACATCGATATCGTGTGGATCAACGGTTACGGCTGGCCGGTCTATCGCGGCGGCCCGATGTTCTGGGCCGACACGATCGGCCTGCCGAAGGTGCTGGAGCGCCTGCGCGCCTACGAGGCCGAATACGGCGAGGACTTCAAGCCGTCGGCGTTGCTGGAGCGGCTTGCCGCCGAGGGCAAGGGCTTCAAGGACCTGTAGCGTCGTTCAGCCCTCCCCCCTCCTGCCGCAGGGTTGTCCGGGGAAAAGAAGGGTGCGGGTCCTCTCCTCTCCCCGCGGGCGGGGAGAGGGGAAACCCGCGCCATCCATTTCCCCGCAGAGGGGGGAGGGCTCAGGCGTCGCGCCGACCCAATTCAAGACATTAAGCCATCCAGGAGGCACCCCATGGACCTTCGCTTCACCCCCGAGGAGCGCGCCTTCCGCCAGGAAGTCCGCACCTTCTTCCAAGAGAATCTCCCGCAGGAGATCCGCCAGAAGATGATCGACGGGCGTCATCCGTCGAAGGACGACATCGTCACCTGGCAAAAAATCCTCAACAAGAAGGGCTGGGCGGTGCCGAACTGGCCTGTCGAGTGGGGCGGCACCGGCTGGGATCCGGTGCGCCAGTACATCTTCCTCGACGAGCTGCAGAGCTTCCCGGCCCCGTCGCCGCTGCAGTTCGGCGTCTACATGGTCGGGCCGGTGATCGCCCAGTTCGGCAACGAGGCGCAGAAGAAGCACTTCCTGCCGCGCATCGCCAACATCGACGACTGGTGGTGCCAGGGCTTCTCGGAGCCGGGCTCGGGCTCCGATCTCGCCTCGCTCAAGACCAAGGCGGTGCGCGAGGGCGACCACTACATCGTCAACGGCCAGAAGACCTGGACCACGCTCGGCCAGTACGCCGACTGGATCTTCTGCCTGGTGCGCACCGACGCCACCGTGAAGAAGCAGGAGGGCATCAGCTTCCTCCTCATCGACATGAAGACGCCGGGCATCACCGTACGGCCGATCCAGACCATCGACGGCGGCCACGAGGTCAACGAGGTCTTCTTCGACGACGTGAAGGTGCCGGTCGAGAACCTGGTCGGCCAGGAGAACAAGGGCTGGGACTATGCCAAGTTCCTGCTCGGCAACGAGCGCACCAACATCGCCCGGGTCGGCGTCTCGAAGCAGCGCATCCGGCGCCTGAAGGAGCTGGCGGCGATCGAGCGGGTCGGCGACACCCCGATCCTGGAGAACCCGCGCTTCCGCGAGAAGCTGGCGGCGCTCGAGATCGAGCTCAAGGCGCTGGAGATGACGCAGCTGCGGGTGGTCGCCGCCGAGCGCACTCGCGAGAAGGGCAAGCCCGACCCGGCCTCCTCGATCCTCAAGATCAAGGGCTCTGAGATCCAGCAGGCGACGACCGAGCTGCTGCTCGAAGTGGTCGGCCCCTACGCCCTGCCTTACGCGGCCGAGGACGAGGGCGACGAGCACCTGAGCAACGAGCCCCCGGTCGGCCCCGACTGGGCCGGGCCTGCCGCGCCGACCTACTTCAACTGGCGCAAGATCTCGATCTACGGCGGCTCGAACGAGATCCAGAAGAACATCATCGCAAAAGCGATCTTGGGGCTCTGAGGACAGGTGAGGGCCGGGCAGCAGAACAACCCGATCCCTCCCACCCTCGACCTCATCCTGAGGTGTCGGTCCATCGCAGATGGACTGACCTCGAAGGAGGGCTCCAGCGACCACCGAGACATCCGGAGCCCTCCTTCGAGGCTCCCCTCGGTCGCACCTCAGGATGAGGTTGCGATCGGGACGAATCGAACAAAGCCGCGCTTCAAAACCGGCGAGAACGGAAACGACCCGATGGATTTCGATCTGAGCGAGGAGCAGCGCCTCCTCAAGGACAGCGTCGAGCGACTTCTCGCTGACCGCTACGACTTCGAATCCCGCAAGCGCTACGGCCGTGAGCCCGAGGGCTTCACCAAGGCGATGTGGGCGGCTTACGCCGAGCAGGGCCTGCTCGCGGTGCCGTTCTCCGAGGAGGATGGCGGCATCGGCGGCGGGCCGGTCGAGACCATGATCGTCATGGAGGCGTTCGGCGGCGCGCTGGCGCTGGAGCCCTACCTGGCGACGGTCGTGCTCGCCGGCGGCGCGCTGCGTCATGCCGCGAGCCCGGAGCAGCGGGCCGAATGGCTGCCGGGCCTCATCGCCGGCGAGACCCGCTACGCCTTCGCGCATAGCGAGCGCCAGGCCCGCTACGACCTGAACGACGTCGGCGTCACCGCGCGCCGCGACGGCGACGGGTGGGTGCTGGAGGGCGAGAAGTCGCTCGTCCTGCACGGCGACAGCGCCGACCGGCTGATCGTCTCCGCCCGGACCGCGGGCTCGCGGCGCGACCGCGACGGCATCGGCCTGTTCCTGGTCGAGGCCAATGCCGAGGGCGTGTCGCGCCGCGGCTACCCGACCCAGGACGGCTTGCGGGCGGCGGAAGTCTCGCTGTCCTCGGTCCGCGTCGGGGCGGACGCGGCGATCGGCGATCCGGCGGGCGCGCTCCCCGTCATCGAGCGGGTCACCGACGAGGCGATCGCCGCGCTCTGCGCCGAGGCGGTCGGCGCCATGGACCGGATGCACAACCTGACGGTCGAGTACCTCAAGACCCGCAAGCAGTTCGGGGTGACGATCGGGTCGTTCCAGGTGCTCCAGCATCGGGCCGCCGAGATGTTCATCGCGCTCGAACAGGCCCGCTCGATGGCCTTCCTCGCCACCATGATGGCGGGCGAGGACGACGCGGAGGAGCGCGCCCGCGCCGTCGCCGGCGCCAAGGTGCAGATCGGCCGCTCCGGCCGCATCGTCGGTCAGGGCGCGGTGCAGCTCCATGGCGGCGTCGGCGTCACCATGGAGTACAGCGTCGGCCACTACTTCAAGCGCGTGACGATGATCGACCAGCTCTTCGGCGATGCCGACCACCATCTCGGTCGGGTCGCCCGGATGGGCGGGCTGATCGCCGCTTGACGCGGGATCGAGCGGGAGATGAATCCCGCTCATCTCGGCGCGGATAAAACTCGTTTGAGTTCCGCCCCGGGCGATTGTTGGGTGATCGTGCCTCAAGAGCACCCGACAATCCCCGGGAGGGACCCCAAGATGACCGGCACCGAGCCGCGCGCGCTCGCGGATGCGATCCGCTTCCTGTCCATCGACGCCATCGAGCGGGTGGGCGAGGGGCATCCGGGCACGCCGCTGGGCGCCGCCGACACGGTAACGGCGCTCTTCACCCGCCACCTCAAGTTCCTCGCCCGCGAGCCCCTGTGGTTCGACCGCGACCGCTTCGTCGAGTCGAACGGTCACGGGTCGATGCTGCTCTACTCGCTGCTCCACCTCTCGGGCTATGCGGGGATCGGGCTTGACGACATCAAGCGCTTCCGCGAACTCGGCTCGCCCTGCGAGGGCCACCCGGAATACGCCCCCGCCCACGGCATCGAGACCACCACCGGCCCGCTCGGCCAGGGCATCGCCAACGCCGCCGGCATGGCGCTGGCCGAGGCCTATCTCAACCGCTGGCTCGGGCCGGACATCATCGACCACCGCACCTATGCGCTCGTCGGCGACGGCTGCCTGCAGGAGGGCGTCGGCCAGGAGGTGATCTCGCTCGCCGGCCACCTGCGGCTCGGGAAGCTCACCTTCCTCTGGGACGACAACCAGATGACCGACGACGGCGCGATCGAGCTCGCGCTGAGCGACGACATGGCGGCGCGCTTCCGCCTCAGCCACTGGCACGTCCAGGAGGTCGACGGCCACGACATCGAGGCGGTCTCGGCGGCGCTGCTGCTCGCCAAGGCCGACCCGCGCCCCTCGATGATCCGCTGCACCACGGTGATCGGCCGCGGCCTGCCCGGTGTCGAGGGCACGCGGGCCGCCCACTCCGCCCGCATCCCGGCAAGCTTGAGCGAGGCCGCCCGCAAGGCCCTGAACTGGCCGCACCCCGCCTTCGAGATCCCGGACGAGATCCGCGCCGCCTGGCGCGAGGCCGGCGAGCGCAACGCCCCCGAATTCGACTCCTGGACCCGCCGCGTCGCCGCCCTGCCTCCGGAGCGCCGCCGCCTGCTCGACCGCCTGCGCGAGGGCAAGCTGCCGGAGGGCTGGGAGGCGCCGTTGCGGGCCTTCCGCGACGAGGCGGCCCGGTCGGGCAGGGCGCAATCCGGCATCGCGCTCTCGGGCGAGCTGGTCGACCGCCTCGCCGACGCCATTCCCGAACTTCTCTCCGGCGCGCCGGACCTCGAGGGCGCGACCCAGCACAAGCGCAAGCTCAAGGCCTTCACGGCCGAAGACCAGGGCGGACGCTACGTCCACTACGGCATCCGCGAGCACGCCATGGGGGCGATGATGAACGGCATGGCCGCCCATGGCGGCGTGGTGCCGGTCGGCGTCACCTACCTGGTCTTCTCGGATTACCTGCGCCCGGTGTTGCGGCTCGCCGCCATGATGGGGCTGCCGGTGCCGTTCGTATTCAGCCACGATTCGGTCGGCATCGGCCGCAACGGCCCGACCCACCAGCCGGTTGAGTACCTGGCCTCGCTCCGCGCCATTCCCAACATGCTGGTGCTGCGCCCGGCCGACGCCGTCGAGGCGGCCGAGAGCTGGGAGATCGCCCTCGACACCCGCACCGGCCCATCCTCGCTGATCTTCGCCCGCCAGGCCCTGCCGGCCGTTCGGCGCGACGGCTCGGGCGAGAACCGCTCGGCCCGCGGCGCCTACGTGCTGGAGGAGGCCACCGGCCCCCGCCGCGTCACGCTCCTCGCCACCGGCTCGGAGGTGGCGCTCGCCGTCGAGGCGCGCCGGCGGCTGGAGGAAGAGGGCATCCCGACGGCGGTGGTGTCGATGCCGTCCTGGGAGCTGTTCGAGCGCCAGGACGCCGCCTATCGCCGCGAGGTTCTGGGGCCCGGGACCGTCCGGGTCGGCGTCGAGGCGGCGGTACGCCTCGGCTGGGACCGCTACCTCGGCGAGGATGGCGGCTTCGTCGGCATGAGCGGCTTCGGCGCCTCGGGCGCGGAGGCCGACCTCGCCCGCCATTTCGGCCTCACCCCGGAGCGGGTCGTCGAGGAGGTGCGGGCGCGGCTCTGAAAGTCCGTCTGACCGAGCGCCATACACCATCCAACCCTCCGCCTCACTCTGGGGTGGAGGGTTGGATGGGAAATACCCCCCGCGATTACGTCGTCGTGAATCACGCAGGCTTCGAAACCTCATGACGAGGTCTGGTGCGGAACAAATACTCTACTCGATTTCAGCAGATCCTGCGAGTTCGCACCCTCGAAACAACGTCTTCGATCGAGGACGCGAACGGGGGTTCGACCGTCCGGAAAAACCTCGGTTCCTTGCCGGCGGTCGATTCCGAGCCCCCCATGCCGTTCATCGTACGGCTTCCGCCTGGTCGCTCGGCGATGGCCGCGCGACGGCCGGTGCCTCGCGGCTGCGCGTCGCGGCGCCGACGCGACGGCGCGCCCTACCTTGGCCCGATGATCCTGCTTCGCCACGGCCAGAGTGAGTTCAACCTGCATTTCCACGCGACGGGGGTCGATCCCGGCATCGTGGATGCGCCTCTGACGCCGCTCGGCCACGGGCAGGCGGAGGCCGCCTCCCGGTCGCTCGCCGGGGAGGGCGTGCGGCGCATCCTGTGCTCCCCCCTGACCCGGGCGCTCCAGACCGCGACGCCGGTGGCGGAGCGTCTCGGCCTGCCGATCCTCGTCACCCCGATGGTGCGCGAGCGCCGGGGTGCGAGCTGCGACACCGGCACCTGCCGGACCGACCTCGCCCGCGCCTGGCCGCATCTCGATCTCAGTCATATGGACGAGGTCTGGTGGCGCGGGGCCGACGAGGCGGAACAGGAGCCCGACCACCTGTTCGAGGCCCGCGTCGCGGCCTTCGGGAGCGCGATGGCCGGGGATCCCGACTGGTCCCACACCCTCGTCGTGTGCCACTGGGTGTTCATCATGGCGGTCACCGGCTGCAGCCTGGCCAACGGCGAGTGGGTCCGCTGCCGGATGGACGAGGCCGGTCGGCTGGCGGCGGTCGAGCGCTGACCGCCGCCAGCTACGCTCAGGCGAACGGATCGGCGACGATCGGCCAGAGCGGCCGGCCGGCCCGCGGCAGGACGAGCGCCGCGAAGTCGGGATTGGCGCTCCCCGTCACCGCGACGTGGAGGATACGATCGGCCCGCGGCGCGAAGCCGGCATTGAAGTGCTGGGCCGACTTCACGAACACGGTGGCGTAGTCGGTGAGCGAGACGCCGAACTGCTCGAAGGCCGAGGGCTGGAAGACCTGGGTGCGCAGGGCGTTGAGCACGATGTGCAGGCCGCCGGCCTCGACCATCACGCAATCGCCCATCGGCTGCTTGCCGTTGCCGTAGGTCTGGACCGCGTCCGCCTGGATGCCGATCACCCGCACGGCGAGATCCACGGGATCGCCCGACATCGGCCCGGTCTTGCCGCCAATGCGCAAGGCCAGGCGCGCGCCGAGGCCTGCCTCCCGGCAGAGCCGAACCGCGACCGGATCCCAGAAGCTGCCGATGGCGCAGCGCGTCGCGCCGGCCTCGACGAGGGCGCGCAGCAGGAACGTCGAATCGCTCGCCGCGCCCGCCCCGGCATTGTCCGACACGTCGGCCAGCACCGTCACGCCCTCCGGGGGCTTCAGCGCCACCTGCACCGCCTCGTCGAGGGTCAGCAGCCGGTCGGTGGTCGCCTCGCGCATCTCCCACAATTCGCGGGCGAGCGCCTCGGCGGTGGCCCGGGCCAGGTCCGGGTCGCCGTCGGTCACCGCCACCACCTTGGCGCCGACATCCGGGAGGTCGGCCCAGGGAAAGCCGTGGGCGAGCGACAGGGACAGGATGCCGTCCCGCCCCTCCGCTGCGCTCATCCGGTCGACGAAGCCGCGGGTCGGCTGGTTGGGCGTGCGCCACACCGCCAGCATCCGGCAATCGGCGACGGCGATCGTCGGCCGGATCCGGCCGGCCCGCGCGTCGTCGCAGAGGCGGAAGAGGTCGCGCGCCCGGTCGTCGACGTCGATGTGGGGGTATTCCTTGTAGGTGAGCAGCACGTCGGAGGCCGCGACGATGCGCTCGCTCAGGTGGCAGTGCAGGTCGAGCTCGACCCCCACCGTCACCCCCTTGCCGACGATCTCCCGGGCCGCGGCGACGAGCTCGCCCTCGCAATCGTCCTGCTCCTCGGCGACCATCGCGCCGTGGAGGTCGAACAGCACCATGTCGACCGGGCCGGCGGCCCTGAGGTCGGCCAGCACCCGGTCGCGCAGGTCCACCCACACGTCCTGGCGCGTCGGCCCGCCCGGCGGGGCGAAGGCCGCCAGGCTCTCCACCACCGCGTAGCCGGCGGCCTCGCCCATCGTGCGCCAGACCTTGAGCGGCCCGGCGAACCAGTGATCCGAGGTGCGGGAGGCGCCGGTCTCGACGTAGAGGTCCTCGAGGAAGGCGGCGCGCCCGGTCGGGATCGGCGAGAAGGTGTTGGTCTCGGTGCCGAGCGCGGCGATGAAGAGCTTCACGGATGGGTCTCCTCTGGGAGATGGTCTTCGAGACGGAGCCGGATCGGGGCGGCGCGCCTCATGCTCGCGCCGTCGTCCCGGGCACGCCTTCGGCCCCGGGATGACCCTGATTCCACGTTTCTGTCGAGGGGCCGGCCCTCACCCCGCCGCCGCCACGTGGACGCCCGGCCGCTTGCCGTCGTTCCACCGGCCGCCGATGGCGCGCTCGACCTGGGCGGCGAGCTGCAGCAGCAGCCCGTCGGCGCCCTGGCGCGCCTGCGCCTGGATGCCGAGCGGCAGGCCGTGCTCGTTCCACGCGAGCGGCATCGACAGGGCCGGCAGGCCGCACAGGTTGGCGAGCGGCGTGTAGGCGAAGTTGCGCCACAGGTTCTCGAACCAGGCGTAGACCGACGGCTCGTCGCTGATCGTCAGGTATTCGGTGGTGCCGACGCGCGGCGTCGGCACGGCGGTGATCGGGGTGAGGATGACGTCCCATTCCTCGAAGAAGGCGCCGAAACCCCGGGCCGTGGTGTTGAACGCCGCCTGCATCGCCGTCCGCTCCGCGTAGCTCGCATGGCGTCCGGCTTCCCAGATCCGGATGTTCATCGGCTCGATCAGGTCCTCGGGCGGCCGCTCGAGGCCCTTCAGGGCCAGCAGCCCGTTGATGGTCTGGGCGAAGTTGGTGATGTAGCAGGTGGTCTGGGCCGCGAAGGCGGCCCGGATGTCGACCGCCGGCAGCGCCCATTCGACGTGGTGGCCGAGGCCTTCGAGGAAGCGGCCGATCCGCTCCAGCTCGGCGACGTGCCGGGGTACGGCGCGGTAATCGCCCCATTCGTGCGACAGCGCGATGCGCAGGCGCCCGGGATCGCGCTCGATCAGCGTGGCGTAGGGCTCGGGCGCGGCCCAGTAGGGCATGAACTCGCCCGGAGCGCCGCCGCGGCACTGGTCGACGAAGACCGCGGTGTCGCGCACGGTCCGCGACTGGCAGCCCTGGATCGACACCACGCTGGTCAGGTCCGAGCCGTAGGGCGCGATCGAGAACACGCCGCGGGAGGGCTTGAGCCCGAGATTGCCGTTGACGCCCGCCGGGATGCGGATCGAGCCGCCGCCGTCGGTGGCGTGCGCCATCGGCACCACGCCCGAGGCCACCGCGGCGGCGGATCCCGCCGAGGAGCCGCAGGTGGTGTAGTCGAGGTTCCAGGGGTTGCGGGTGACGTAGACCGCCGGGTTCTCGGCCGAGCTGCACACGCCGAATTCCGGCGTGGTGGTGCGTCCGACGAGGTTGAGGCCGGCCTGCCGCATCTTGCCCGTCAGGTGGCTGTCGCTCGTCGCGCGGTTGCCGCGCATCAGGAGCGAGCCCATCTCCTGCAGCCGGCCCTTCAGGGTCGGCCCGAGGTCCTTCATCAGGAACGGCACGCCCGCGAAGGCGCCGTCGAGGTTGGTGCCGTCCGTCGCCGGGTCGGCGACGCAATCGTCGAACAGCTCGATCACGGCGCTCGTCGCCGGGTTGGTCAGCGCCACGCCGGCCGCCGCCTGGGCGGCCAGTTCCGCCGCCGTCACCTCGCCGGCGCGCACCCGCGCGGCGAGCCCGCAGGCGTCGTGCTGCGCCCATTCCTCCCAGGTCATGGCGAGGGTCATTGGTGTCGTCCCGTTGTTGTTGTCACTGGTATCGAAAGATCGGGCGCGTTCCTTCTCCCTTATGGGAGAGGGGTCAGGGGATCGAAGATCCCGCGTGAGGGTGGCCCGGTTTCCGCGACGAAACGGCACCGTCGAGCTGCCGGTACGACGCTCGGCGTCTCGTACGGAAGCCTGTCACCCTCGTGCGATCTTCGATCGCCCCGACCCCTTTCCCACACGGAAGAGGGGATCCCGCGCCGCATCGTTACTTGCCGGTGTCAGGCGGACGCCGCTTCCGGAAGATGCTCCCCCCGCCCGAACTCCCGCCCCGGCGCCGCCTCGATCAGAGCACGGGTATAGGCAGCCGAGGGCCGGGCGAAGACCTCGGCGGTCGGGCCTTCCTCGACGATGCGGCCGCGCTGCATCACGATCAGCCGGTCGCAGATCTGGGCCGCCACCCGCAGGTCGTGGGTGATGAACAGGATCGCGAGGTCGAAACGGCGCTGCACGTCGTCGAGGAGGGCGAGCACCTGGCGCTGCACCGAGACGTCGAGCGCCGAGACCGCCTCGTCGGCGATCAGGATCTCGGGTTCTATGGCCAGCGCCCGGGCGAGCGCGATGCGCTGGCGCTGGCCGCCGGAGAACTGGTGCGGGTAGCGGGCGAGCGCCGACGGGTCGAGCCCGACGAGGCCCATCAGCTCCCGGGCCTTCGCGGTCGCGGCCTCCGGGCTGGTGCCGAAATTCACCGGCCCCTCGATGATCGAGGCCCCGACCGTGCGGCGCGGGTTGAGCGAGCGGAACGGATCCTGGAAGACCACCTGGATCTTCCGGCGCATCGGCCGCAGCCGGCGCTCGGGCAGGCGGGCGATGTCCCGGTCGCCGACCATGATCTGGCCCCGACTCGGGGCGATCAGCCGGGCGATGCAGCGCGCGACCGTCGACTTGCCCGAGCCCGACTCGCCGACGATGCCGACCGTCTCGCCGCGGCGGATGCGCAACGCCACGTCGGCGGCGGCGTGGACGACCCGCTCCGTCTTGAACAGGCCGCCGCTGCGATAGGTCTTCTCGAGGCCCGCGGTCTCCAGCGCCAGGGCGCCGGTGACCGGCGGGCGCCGGGCGGGCGTCATCGTCGGCACCGCGCCGATCAGCATCTTGGTGTAGGGGTGCTGGGGCCGCTCCAGCACCTGGGCGGCCGGCCCCTGCTCGACGACGCGGCCGCGCTGCATCACCACCACCCGGTCGGCGATCTCCGCCACCACGCCGAAATCGTGGGTGATGAACAGGACGCCGGTGCCGCGGCGCTCCTGCATCTCGCGGATCAGCTTGAGGATCTGGGCCTGGGTGGTGACGTCGAGCGCCGTCGTGGGCTCGTCGGCGATGAGCAGCGCCGGGTCGAGGATGAGGGCGGCGGCTATCATCACCCGCTGGCGCTGGCCGCCGGAGAGCTGGTGCGGGTAGGAGGCGTGCATCCGCTCGGGGTCGGGCAGGTGCATGGCGTCCAGCATCGCCAGCACCTTGGCCCGGCGCTCCTTCGCGCCGAGGTCGGTGTGGATGCGCAGGACCTCCTCGATCTGGTCGCCGACGGTGAGCACCGGGTTCAGCGCCGTCATCGGCTCCTGGAAGATCATCGCCATGCGGTCGCCGCGCAGGGCCCGCAGGCGCTGGGGGCTCGCCGTCAGCACGTCCTCACCGTTGAGCCGGATCGCGCCGGCGACGGGCTTCAGCACCTTGGCGAGGAGCCCCATCACCGAGAAGGCGGTGACCGACTTGCCGGACCCGGATTCGCCGACGACGCAGACGATCTCGCCGCGGGCCACCGTGAACGAGACCCCGTCGACGGCGCGCGACCGGTCGCCGCCGCCCGGCAGCGCGATGGCGAGGTTCTCGATCTCGAGAACGGGGGAGGGCGCAGCGCTCATCGGCCGGTCATCTTCGGATCGAGGGTGTCGCGCAGGCCGTCGCCCAGCATGTTCACGGCCAGCACCGTGAGACCGAGGACGATGCCCGGATACAGGATGTTGTGGGGGTAGACCCGGAACAGGTTGCGGCCCTCCGCCATGATGTTGCCCCAGCTCGGCGTCTCCGGCGGGATGCCGATGCCCAGGAAGGAGAGCACCGCCTCGACCAGGATCGCCGAGGCGGCGATGAAGGTGCCCTGCACGATCAGGGGCGCGACGGTGTTGGGCAGGATGTGGCGCGCCATCAGCAGCGGCAGGCGGGTTCCGGCCATGATCGCGGCCTCGACGTAGGGTTCCTCGCGCACCGAGAGCACGATCGAGCGCACCAGCCGCACCACCCGGGGGATCTCCGGCACTACGATCGCGGCGATGACCGCCGGGAGGCCGGCCCGGAAGAGCGACACCACCGCGATGGCGAGCAGGATGCCGGGGATCGCCATCAGCCCGTCCATCAGCCGCATGATCGGCCCGTCGAGGGGGCGGATGTAGCCGGCGACGAGCCCGAGCAGCAGGCCGACGGCGAGCGACAGGGCCGCCACCGAGACGGCGATGGCGAGGGAGACCCGGGCGCCGTAGAGCACCCGGCTGTAGACGTCGCGCCCCAGGCTGTCGGTGCCCATCCGGTGACGGAAGGTCGAGGTCGAGCCGTCCTCGGCCCGGATCGTGCGCTCGAAGCCCGGCGGGCGGTTGCGGGTCGCCGGGTTGATCGCGCCCGGGTCGAGGGTGCCGAGGAGCGGCGCGAAGGCGCCGATCAGCGCCATCAGGAGGAGGAAGCCGGCGCCGATCGCGACGACCGGGTTGCGCATCAGGCGCGCGGCGAGGGTGCGGCCGGGCGGCAGGGGCGCGGCCGCGACGGGCGCCAGGAGGGTCGGCTCGGCACTCACGGGCTCGGCACTCAATGGCGGATCCTCGGGTCGAACAGGCTGTAGGTGAGGTCGATAAGGAGATTGATGAGGACGTAGACGCCCGAGAACATCAGGATCAGCGCCTGGATCGTCGGATAGTCCCGGGCCAGCACCGCATCGACCGTGAGGCGGCCGAGGCCGGGAATGGCGAAGACGCTCTCGGTCACCACCACGCCGCCGATGAGGAGCGCGATGCCGATGCCGACCACCGTCACGATCGGCACCGCGGCGTTCTTGAGCGCGTGGCGAAAGAGGATCTTGCGCTCGACCTGGCCCTTGGCACGGGCGGTGCGGATGTAGTCCTCGTTCAGGACCTCCAGCACGCTCGCCCGGGTCATGCGGGCGATGAGCGCGATGTAGACCACCGACAGGGTCACGGCCGGCAGGACCAGCCGGTGCAGGTAGCCGCCGAGGCCCGCGGAGAGCGGCTGGTAGCCCTGGACCGGGAACCAGCCGAGCGTGATCGAGAAGACGTAGATCAGGAGGTAGCCGATCACGAAGACCGGCACCGAGAACCCGAGCACCGACATGCCCATCACGATCCGGTCGAGCCAGGATCCGTGCCGGTAGGCGGCCACGACCCCGAGCGGGATCGCGACGCAGACCGCGATCAGCATCGTGGCGGCGGCGAGCGACAGGGTCGGCTCGATCCGCCCGAGGATCAGCTCGCCGATGCTCTTCTTGAAGAAGAACGACTCGCCGAGATTGCCGTGGAGGAGGTTGCCGATCCAGATCGCGAACTGCGCCGGCAGCGACTGGTCGAGCCCGAGCTTCTGGCGCACCTGCGCGATCTGCTCGCTCGAGGCGTTGTCCCCGGCGATCACCGCCGCCGGGTCGCCGGGGGTGAGCCGCAGCATCAGGAACACCAGCACCGCGACGATCGCCAGAACCGGAATGGCGGCGAGCAATCGCCGCAGGACGTAGCCGGCCATCGCCCTACTTCTTCTTCTCGACGTTCCAGAACACCGGCACGGCGGCGGTCAGGATGCCGGTGACGTTCTTGCGCGCGGCGATCGGGATGTAGAACTGGCCGAGCGGGATATAGGGCACAACCTCGCGCCAGCGGGCCTGAACCGACTCGGCGATCGCCTTCTGCTTGCCCGGATCGACCTCGCGGGCGAAGTCGTCGCGGAGCTTCTCCATCTCGGAATCGCAGGGCCAGCCGAACGGGGCCTTGTCGCAGCTCATGTTCACGAAGCTCGACATCACCGGGTTCAGGATGTCGGCCGAGACCCAGGAGGTGTTCATCAGGTTCCAGCCGCCCTTGTCGGCCGGATCCTTGCGTACCCGGCGCGACACCACGGTCTGCCAGTCCGAGGACTGCATATCGACCTTGAAGCCGCCCTTCTCGAGGAGCTGCTTGGCCACCGGCCCGAGATTGGTCAGGGTCTGCAGGTCGGTCGAGTGCAGGAGGACGATCGGCGTACCGTCGTAGCCCGCCTCCTTCAGGAGCTGCTTCGACTTCGCGAAGTTCGACTCGAGCAGCCCGTCCATCCCCTTCTCGGTGGCGAGGGCTGAGCCGCAGACGAACAGCGCCTTGCAGGCCTTGTAGTAGTCGGGATCGCCCACCGCCGCCTGGAGGAAGTCGGTCTGGTTGAGGGCGTAGGTCAGCGCCTGGCGCACCTTCGGGTTGTCGAAGGGCTTGATCAGGTGGTTCGGCCGCATCGAGTATTGCAGGCCGAGCGGGTTGTAGTCGACGAGGGCGACGTTGGAATCGCCCTTGATCAGCGGGATCAGGTCGTAGGCCGGCTGCTCGATCACGTCGATCTCGCCGGCGAGCAGCGCGTTGACCGCCTGCTGCTGGTCGGAGATCGCCAGCCACTCGACCCGGTCGAGCTTGACCACCTTGCCGCCGGCGAGCCCGGAGGCCGGCTCGGGCCGCGGCTTGTAGTCCTTGAACTTGGTGTAGACGATCTTGTCGCCGGGCTTCCACTCGTCGGTCTTCATCACGAACGGGCCGGAGCCCGTGAAGTCCGAGATCTGCTGGTTCGGGTCGGTCTCGGCGACCCGCTTGGGCATCATGAAGGGCACGTTCGAGGACGGCTTGGCGAGGCCGAACAGCAGCAGCCCGGTCGGCGACTTCAGCTTGACGGTGAAGCGGTTGGCGTCGTCGGCGCTCATGCCCTCGACGAAGGTCATCAGCTTCTGGCCGAGGGAGTCGCGGGCGCTCCAGCGCTTGATCGAGGCGACGCAGTCCTCCGCCGTCACCGGCTTGCCGTCGTGCCACTTCAGCCCGTCGCGCAAGGTGAACGTGTAGGTGAGGTTGTCGGGCGAGACCGTGTAGGTGTCGACCATCTGCGGCTTGACCTCGCCCTTCGCGTCGAGGGCGAACAGCGTGTCGTAGATCATGTAGCCGTGGTTGCGGACGATGTAGGCGGTGGTCCAGATCGGATCGACGATCTTGACGTCCGAATGCATCACCGCCTTGAGCGTCTGCGCCGGCGCGCCGACGGGCGCGAGCAGGGCGGCACTTGCCGCGACCAGGCCGAGAACGGACCGACGAAACGCCATCAAGTTGTCTCCCTCACAATCGAGCCGCCGGTGCGGCGGTGAAACCATTGCGTCGGACCGCGTCCGTCGCGGCGCCGACCATGCAATCGACAGACCAGTTCGCGTGTGACCTGCGACGCTGATCGACGGCGCCGCAAATCTGTGCGCTCGACAAGTCTAGGAAAGCGGCGTCGAGACCACCGAAATAGTCACGCGACCTTGCCGCTGCGGATCGGGGCAGGATGCGGGAGCCCGTGCGGGCTGACTACGACGAAAGCGTGCGACCGGTGCGCCGTTTTTCGTTGCACGCCTGCCGCAGGGTGACGAACCGCGGTGCAGTCAGGCGCGCAGGCGCTTGAGGGCGGTCTCGAGGTCGCGGCGCAGGCGCTCGGCGGCGAAGCTCGGCTGGCGGTCGGCCGGGACGCAAAGGTCGAGGGAGGTCTCGACCGGCATCGCCTCGGGGAAGGGGACCGCCGCCATGGTGCCGGCGGCGAGCTCCTCGGCGACCGCCGCGCGGGGCAGCACCGCCAGGGCCCCGGCCTGCGCCACCAGGGTGCGCTGCAGGTCGAGGGAGGAGGCCTCGAAGGTCGGGACGATCCGGCATCCGGCCTCGGCCGCGACCCGGTCGAAGAAGGTGCGGGCGCCGAAATCCGGACCCGGCAGGACCCAGCGGTATCCCGCGAGTGCCGGGAGCGCCGCGCCGCCGGTCCGGGTCACCGGATGGTCGGGCGGCGCGACGATGAATTGCGGCAGCCAGATGCGCTGCACCACCGTGACCGCGTCGGAGGGCGGGGCGAAGAAGGTGAGGGCGAGGTCGCAGGAGGCGTCCTCGATCGCCCGCATCGCGTCCTTGGCGGTGCCGGTGCGCAACCGGGCGCGGACATGGGGGTGGCGGCTCGCGAAACCGGAGAGCACCGGCACCAGGATCGCCGAGGCGATGCCCTCGGCGGCGTGGACGCCGACGACGCCGCTGCGCAGGCCCTTCAGGTCGTCGATCAGGCGCACGACGTGGTCGAGCTCGTTGATCGTGCGGTCGAGCTTGGCGGCGAGCAGCTCCCCGGCGGCGGTGAGCCGGATGCCGAGCGGACCGCGCTCGAGCAGCGGCGCGTCCATGTAATACTCGAGCTGCGAGATGTGCCGCGCCAGCACGTTGGGGTGGATGTCGAGCTGGCTGGCGGCGTCGCGCAGCGAGCTGCACCGGGTGACGACGGCGAAGTAGTGGAGAGCCACGATCTTCGCCATGCCGATGTCACCGTGCTGCTTTGGCCGTGGCGCCGCGGTCCGGCGCGGGGCGCCTCTGAGGAGTCCCGCACGCGCGGGCGCGCAAGGGCCGGGCGGTGCCAAGAAAGGCCATTGCTGTCAATAGGCTACAAGTTTGCCGAGGCGGGACGAATCGAGTTTCCGACCTTGCTGCGGCGCGGCATCGGTTCCGCGGCATTGCAAGATCGATCGGTCCCACGCCGGGATCCGCCACGATTCCAATCGCTTGTGAAGCCGCTAAGACGCCCCTTCCCCGCGTCCGGCCTCGGGCCGGCGAGGTATTGTTCGAGATAATAGCCCAGATGCATTGCCGCTTGTTCCCGATCTATAGATCGACTCTGCGGAAGACATCGGAATGACTCGATGCTAGGGTGACTTCGGTGAGCAAATGTAATAAGTTATTCATAAGGGATCTTGATGAGAGAAATCTATGATCGAGCCGCAGGCTCGGCCATTCTCTCTCGGGCCCGGCATTTCTCATCATGCGAACACGCTCCGACGTGCGGCCCGCCGGCCGCGTGAACGTGAGACGCCGATTGGAGACGCTGAACATGGGCAAGTTTGTGAACTCCGTTTCCGTGGCAGCCCTGATGGCGCTGGCGCCGCTCGCGCTGCCGCATGCCGCGCTCGCCAACGACAAGCTCGTCGACTTGTCGAAGAGCGACGACAACTGGGTGATGCCGGGCAAGAACTACGACTCGGACAACTACAGTGGCCTGACCCAGATCAACGACAAGAACGTCAAGAACCTGAAGGTGTCCTGGCAGTTCTCGACCGGTCTGCTCAACGGCCACGAGGGTGCGCCGCTGGTCGTGGATAACAAGATGTACGTCCACACCTCGTTCCCGAACAACACCTTTGCGCTCGGCCTCGACGATCCGGGCAAGATCCTGTGGCAGGACAAGCCGAAGCAGAACCCGGCCGCGCGCTCGGTGGCCTGCTGCGATCTCGTCAACCGCGGCCTCGCCTACTGGCCGGGCGACGGCAAGACCCCGGCCCTGATCCTCAAGACCCTGCTCGACGGCCACGTCGCGGCGCTCAACGCCGAGACCGGCGAGACGGTGTGGAAGATCGAGAATTCCGACATCAAGGTCGGCTCGACGCTGACCATTGCCCCCTACGTGGTGAAGGACAAGGTGATCATCGGCTCGTCGGGCGCCGAGCTCGGCGTGCGCGGCTACCTCACCGCCTACGACGTCAAGACCGGCGAGCAGAAGTGGCGCGCCTACGCGACCGGCCCGGATTCCGACCTGCTGCTCGCCAAGGACTTCAACATCCAGAACGCCCATTACGGCCAGAAGGGCCTCGGCACCTCGACCTGGGAGGGCGATTCCTGGAAGATCGGCGGCGGCACCAACTGGGGCTGGTACGCCTACGATCCCGGCACCAACCTGATCTACTTCGGCACCGGCAACCCGGCGCCGTGGAACGAGACGATGCGGCCGGGCGACAACAAGTGGACGATGACGATCTTCGGCCGCGACGCCGACACGGGTGAGGCGAAGTTCGGCTACCAGAAGACGCCGCACGACGAGTGGGACTATGCCGGCGTCAACGTGATGATGTTGTCGACCCAGAAGGACCTCGCCGGCAAGGAGCGCAAGCTCCTGACCCACCCGGACCGCAACGGCATCGTCTACACGCTCGACCGGACCAACGGCGATCTCGTCTCGGCGCACAAGATCGACGACACCGTCAACGTCTTCAAGACCGTCGACCTGAAGTCCGGCCTGCCGGTGCGCGACCCCGAATACGGCACCCGGATGGACCACCTCGCCAAGGACATCTGTCCCTCGGCGATGGGCTACCACAACCAGGGCCACGATTCGTACGATCCGAACCGCAAGCTCTTCTTCATGGGCATCAACCACATCTGCATGGATTGGGAGCCCTTCATGCTGCCCTACCGGGCCGGCCAGTTCTTCGTCGGCGCGACGCTGAACATGTATCCGGGCCCGAAGGGCGACCGCCAGAACGCCGAGGGGCTGGGCCAGATCAAGGCCTACGACGCCATCACGGGCAAGTTCAAGTGGGAGAAGATGGAGCGCTTCGCGGTCTGGGGCGGCACCATGGCGACGGCCGGCAACCTGGTCTTCTACGGAACCCTCGACGGCTACATCAAGGCGCGCAACTCCGACACGGGTGAGCTGCTCTGGAAGTCGAAGCTGCCGTCCGGCGCGATCGGCTACCCGATCACCTACACCCACAAGGGCACGCAATACGTCGCGATCTACTACGGTGTCGGCGGCTGGCCGGGCGTCGGCCTGGTCTTCGACCTGCAGGACCCGACCGCCGGCCTCGGTGCCGTCGGCGCCTTCAAGAAGCTCGCCAACTACACCCAGATGGGCGGCGGCGTGACGGTGTTCTCCCTCGACGGCAAGGGCCCGTACGACGACCCGAACGTCGGCGAGTACTCGGCGAACTGATCCGCCGATCCAGCGCTCCTCCCCGCCCACGGGGAGGAGCGTCCCGCTGCCTCACCTCGTGACGACGGATCCGATCATGTTGAGATCGTTCGGACGATCCCGCCTGCGCCTGGCGGGCCTGACGGCCCTCGCCGCCGCGCTGACCGCCCCGGCCTTCGCCCAGACCCAGCCCGCTCCGCCCGCCCAGATCCGGCAAACGGCCCCCGGCGAGGCCGCGGCCGCCGCCCAGGGCCGCCCCGACGAGGGCGTGCTGCGGGTCTGCGCCTCCGCCGCCCAGCCGCCGCTGTCGCTCAAGGACGGCAGCGGGCTCGAGAACCGCATCGCCGGCGCGGTCGCTGAGGCGATGGGGCGCAAGGTCCAGTTCGTCTGGTCCGACAAGCCGGCGATCTACCTGGTGCGCGACTTCCTCGACAAGAAGCTCTGCGACGTCGTCGCCGGGCTCGATACCGGCGACCCGCGGGTGCTGACGACGAAGCCCTATTACCGCAGCGGCTACGTCTTCGTGACCCGGGCCCAGGACGGGCTCGACGTGACCTCGTGGTCCGATCCGCGCCTCAAGCAGGTCGGCCACGTCGCGGTGCCGTTCGGCTCGCCGAGCGAGGTGATGCTGAAGAACATCGGCCGCTACGAGGAGGACATGGCCTACCTCTACTCGCTGGTGAACTTCCGCTCGCCGCGCAACCAGTACACCCAGATCGATCCGGCCCGCCTCGTCGGCGAGGTCGCGAGCGGCAAGGCCGACGTCGCGGTGCCCTTCGGTCCCGACGTCGCCCGCTTCGTCAAGGCCTCGAGCGTGCCGCTGCGCATGACGCTCGTCGCCGACGACGCCGCCCGCGGCGACGGCCAGAAGGTCGCGATGCGGTTCGACCAGTCGATGGGCGTGCGCCGCGACGACGCGGCGCTGCTCGCCGCCCTCGACCAGGCCCTCGTCAAGGCCCGCCCGGCGATCGACGCGATCCTGAAGGACGAGGGCGTGCCGACGGTGCCGACCGGGTCCTGATCCCCCGCTTCATCCCTCGTCCTGCGGGCCGCCGGAGGTGGCCCCTTCCCTCAACAGAGCGTCACTTCATGATCCAGCGTAGGACCGCCCTCGGCGCCAGCTTCGGGCTCGTCATCGTCATCGCCGGCCTCGGCGCCCTGCCGCGGCCCACCACGGCCCAGAGCAGCGCCGTCGACCTGCGCAACGTCGTCACCGGCGAGAAGCTCGACTTCAGCGACGTGCTGCCGGAGGGCAAGGACACGCCGGGGGTGAAGCAGTTCCTCGCCACCGGCCACAATCCCTACATCACCGATGCGAGCTGCCTGAAGAAGGGCGAGCAGACCTTCCTGGCCGCCTGCTCGGGCTGCCACGGCCATATCGGCGAGGGCAAGATCGGCCCCGGCCTCGCCGACAATTACTGGACCTACCCCCAGAACACGACCGATGCCGGCCTGTTCTCGACGGTGTTCGGCGGTGCCAACGGCCAGATGGGCCCGCACAACGAGAGCCTGACCCTCGACGACATGCTCCAGGTCACCGCCTGGGTCCGCCATCTCTACAGCGGCCCGGTGGCCGATGCCGAGTGGCTGAACGACGAGCAGAAGAAGGCCTACAAGCCCTACAAGCTCGGCGAGACCTTCCCCGACAACCCGCCCGGGATGTGCGCCAAGACCGGCAAGTCCTGACGGCGACCGATCCCGGGTCGCCGCACGACCCGGGCCGACGGGGCCGGAGCCGGTCTTCGCTCCGTCTCCCGACCCGCACACCCCCAACGATAACCCGACAGGAGGAACACCATGCGCCTGACCCTCGCCGTCATCGCCCTCGTCGCCGGCTCGGCCCTGCCGGCGCTCGCCTATGACGGCACCAAGTGCAAGGCCCCCGGCAATTGCTGGGAGCCCAAGCCCGGCTTCCCCGAGAAGGTCGCGGGGACGAAGTACGATCCCAAGCACGATCCCAAGGAACTGAACAAGCAGGCCGATTCCATCAAGGCGATGGAAGAGCGCAACAAGAAGCGCGTCGAGGCCTTCAAGAAGACCGGAAAGTTCGAATACGACGTCAACAAGATCGCGGCCCAGTAGGTCCCGAAAGCATTTTCCGACGACGTCGATGCCGGTTCGCCGCGGACAATGCGGCGAGATCGAAGATCCGGGCATCGTCCGATTGCAGCGCGATCGGACGATGCCCTCGGCGCGGCGCTGTTCGCGCCGCGCCCCCGCTTCCTCTGCGACCGATTCCGGAGTCCGCGATCCGCATGAACCAGATCAGGCCGGCCGACGCGGCCCTGACCGACTGGCGCCAGGCCGCCCTGCGCTTCGAGGCGGAGATCGCCAAGGCGGTGGTCGGCCAGGAGCGGGCCATCCGCCTCGTCACCATCGCGATCTTCGCCCGCGGGCACGTCCTGCTGGAGGGCGATGTCGGCGTCGGCAAGACCACCCTGCTGCGGGCGGTGGCAAGAGCACTCGGCGGCGCCTACGAGCGGGTCGAGGGCACCGTCGACATGATGCCCGCGGACCTGATCTATCACACCTACCTTGCCGAGGACGGCCGCCCGCGGATCGAGCCCGGCCCGGTGCTGCGCCGGTCGCAGGACCTCTCGGTGTTCTTCTTCAACGAGATCAACCGGGCGCGGCCGCAGGTCCATTCCCTTCTCCTGCGCCTGATGGCCGAGCGCAGCGTCCAGGCCTTCGACCGCGAGTACCGGTTCCCCCATCTCCAGGTCTTCGCCGACCGCAACCGGGTCGAGCGCGAGGAGACCTTCGAGCTGCCGGCGGCGGCCCGCGACCGGTTCCTGATGGAGATCGGCATGGAGGCGCCGACCGATCCGGATCTGCGCCGGCGCCTCGCCTTCGACCCGCGGTTCCACGACACCGACACGCTGGTGGCCGAGGTCGCCCCGGACGTGATCGACCAGGGGGCGGTCTCCGGCATCGCGGCGGCGCTCCAGCACGGCATCCACGCGAGCCCGGCCCTTGAGGAGTACGTCGTCCGGCTGTGGTCGGCGGTGCGCGAGCCGGCCAAGTCCGGCATCGTCCTGCCGGATGTCGCCATGGACTCCCTCGTGCAGGGCGGTGCCAGCCCGCGCGGCATCGCCTTCCTGATCCGCGCCGCCCGGGTCCGGGCCTGGCTCGAGGGCCGCGACGTGCTGCTGCCCGAGGATCTGCGCGCGGTGTTCCACGAGACGATGGCGCACCGGATCTTCCTCGAGCCGGTCTACGAGATGCGCCGGGAGCGGATCCTGCCCGAGTTCTGCCGCGCGGTGCTCGCCACGGTGCCGGCCCCGTGAGCCCCGACATCGTCTACCGCCTGCGCGGGCCCGCCGCCGGGCCGGGGCCGGGCGCGCACCGCGCCCGCGACACCGGCGGGCTCGGAACCTTCCGCGACCAGGTGCCGTTCTGGCGCCACCCGGATGCGCGCCGCATCGACCTGCGGGCGACCCTGCGCGACCCGTTCGAGGGCACGGTGGTGCGTCGCTTCGAGCAGAGCCGCGCCCTGGAGGTCTGGGCCCTGGTCGACGTCTCGGCCTCGATGCGGTTCCGCGGCGAGGGCGAGGCCTGGGCGCTGGTGACCGAGCTGTGCACCGCGCTCGCCCGCTCCGCCACCCGGATCGGCGACGCCTTCGGGCTGGTGGCCTGCGGCGCGCGGGCCGAGACCCTCGTCCCGGCCTCCCGCCGCCGCGGCACCGCCGAGGCGGTGGCCGATGCCCTCGCCGCCGTGGTGCCGGGCGGGGCGAGCGCCGCCGGGCTGGCGCAGGCCGCCGCCGGGCTCTCCGGGCGGCGCAAGCTCGTGGTGGCGATCTCGGATTTCCGCGTGCCCGCATCCGTGCTGGCAGGCCTGTTCGAGGCGCTGCAGGGCCACGACGTGGTGCCGGTGGCGATCGAGGACGGCGCCCTCGACGCGGGCCTGCCGGCCTTCGGGCTGATCGAGCTCGAGGACCTGGAGGGCGGCGGGCGTCGCCGGGTGCTGATGCGCCCGTCCCTGCGTGCGCGCTGGCTCGCCCGCGAGGCGGAGCGCCGCGAGGCCTTGCGCCGTCTCGCCCTGCGGCACGGCCGGCCGCCCTACCGCCTCGCCGGCCGCTTCGACGGCGACGACTTTTCCCGCCACCTCCTCGGGACCGCCGCATGACGGCTCGTGCGATGAGGGCGCGTGCGACCATGCCGCCGGATCGGATGCCATCGCCGGCACGGATCGCCAGGGCCGGTATCCTGGCCGCCTCGGTGCTGTTGCTCCCGGCCTTGCCCGCCGCCGCCCAGATCGGCGCCGTGACGGTGCGCAGCCCGCGGCCGTTCGGGCTGTTTCTCGGCGACCGCTTCGACGCCACGGTCGAGATCGAGGCCGCGGACGGGTTCGCCCCCCAGGCGGCCTCGCTGCCGAAGCCCGGGCCGCTGACCTACTGGCTCGATCTCGGGTCGGTCGCGGTGGCCCCCGGGCCGCTGCGGGACGGCAACCGGCTGTGGCGGCTCTCGCTCACCTACCAGACCTTCTACGCCGCCCTCGACGTGCGCCGCCTCGACATCCCAGCCTTCACCGTGACCTTCGCCAGCGAGGCCGCGCGCTCGACGACGAGCGCGGTCGCGGAGGTTCCGAGCTGGCCGATCCTGGTCTCGCCCCTGCGCGAGGTCCAGCCGCCGCCCGTTGCCGATCCCACCGAGTACATGCGGCCCGAGAGCCCGGTGCCGCGGCGCGATCCCGGGCCGGCCCGGGCCCTCGCCTGGGCCTTCGCGGCCCTCGGCCTCGCCGGCCTCGCGCTCCTCGCCCGCGACCGGGCCTGGTGGCCGCTCCATCGCCGCCCGGCCCGGGCCTTCGCGGCCGCCGCCCGGCAGGTGCGCCGCCTCTCCGCCCGGTCCGCCGACGAGGCGGCCTATCGCGAGGCGCTCCTGGCGCTCCATCGCGGCCTCGACCGCACCGACGGGCGGCGGGTGATGGGCGAGGATCTGCCCGCCTTCCTCGCCCGGCATCCGGCCTACGGTGCGCTGGCGCAGCCGCTCGACCGGTTCTTCGCGGCTTCCCGCGCCGCCTTCTTCGGCCGCGATCCCGCGGCGGCGCGGCGCCACTGGCCGTTCCCGGACCTCGTCGCCACCGCGCGCCGGCTCGCCGCCGCGGAGCGGGCGGGGGCGCCGGGCAGGGCGGAGGCCGCATCGTGAACCTGCTCGCCCGATTCGGCGTGACGGCACCGGGCTGGCTCTGGCTGCTGCCGCTCGCCCTGCTGCCGCTCGTCGCCACGGCGCAGCGGCGCGTGCCGGTGCCCTCGCTCGCCATGGTGCCGGCGGACGGGCTGTCGCGCCTCGTCGACGCGGTGCTGACGCTCGCCGGAATGGCGGCGATCGGTCTCCTGGTCCTCGCGCTCGCCGGGCCGCGGCTCGCCGGCGAGAGCGTCGCGCGGACCGGGGAGGGGGCACAGGTCTCGCTGCTGATCGACCGCAGCGGCAGCATGAACGAGACCTTCGCCGGGCGGCAGCCCTCGGGGGCCGAGGAATCGAAGGCCGCCGCCTCCCGGCGGATCCTCGAGGCCTTCGTCGGGCGCCGCGCCCACGACCTCGTCGCGGTCTCGGCCTTCTCGACCTCGCCGATGGCGGTGCTGCCGATGACCGACCGGCACGAGGCGGTGCGGGCGGCGATCCGGGCGATCGACCGGCCCGGCCTGGAGGCGACTAACGTCGCCCGCGGCCTCGGCCTGGCGCTGTCGCAGTTCGGTCCGGGCGCGTCGCAGGCCTCCCGCGTGCTGCTCCTCGTCTCGGACGGCGCCGCGGTCATCGACCGGCGGGTGCAGCCGCTCCTGCGCGAGGAATTCACGAAGATCCACCCGACCCTGTACTGGCTGTTCCTGCGCACCGCCGGCTCCCCCGGCCTCGGCGACAGGCCGGCGGGGGAAGACTCGCCGCAGGCCGCGCCCGAGCGCCACCTCGACCTGTTCTTCAAGAGCCTCGGCGTGCCCTACCGCGCCTTCGAGGCCGAGAACGCGCAGGCCGTGGACGAGGCGATCCGCGAGATCGACCGGCTCGAGCGCAAGCCGATCGCCTTCGTCGAGCGGCGCCCGCAGCGCGACCTCTCGGGGCTCGCCTACGGCCTCGCCGCCCTGGCGCTCGGGCTCCTCGTCGCCGGCAAGCTCGCCGAGACCGACCTCGCCGGCTGGCGCCCCGCCTCCCGCGAGGCAGCGCCCGGCCCGTCCCAGACCACCCGGCGCGCCGCATGAGGACCAGGATCACGCCCGTCGCGGCTCACTCCATCGCTGCCCTCTGGCGCCGGGCCCGCGGGCCCGTCCGCTCGGGCCTCCTCGTCACGCTACCGCTCATCGCCGCCGCCGGGGCGATCGTCTGCGCGGGCCTCGCCTGGCGCGATGCGCGCGCCAACCGGGCCATCGCGGCGCTCGAGGCCGGCACCGACCGGGCGGTGGGCGCGGAGGCGCCGCCCGAGCTGCTCCTCGCCCGCATCCGCTTCCTCGCCGCCCGGGAGCGGTTCGAGGAGGCCGAGCCGCTCCTTGCCGCCCTCGATCGCACCGGCTCGGCGGACCTGCGCGGACGCGCCCAGGTCTCGCTCGCCAATGCGCGGCTGCGGCAGGCCTTCGCCAAGCTGGAGGCGGGACAGCTCGATCCCGCCGCCCCCCTGGTCGGCCTCGCCCGCCAGGCCTATCGCCGGGCGCTCGCCCTGCGGCCGGAGGCCTGGGACGCCAAGTTCAACCTCGACGTCGCCTCGCGCCTAGTGCGCGACCTCCCCGAGCGGGGCCGAGAGCGGGGCGAGGAGATGCCGGCCGACCCGAAGAAAATCTGGACCGACATCCCGGGCCAGCCGCGGGGGCTGCCGTGACCGTCCCGAAGCCTCTGCCGGGTGCCGTCGCGCGCCTCCTCGGCGAGCCCCGCGGACGGCTGCTCGCCTGCGCCCTCGGCCTCACCCTCCTCACCGCGGTGGCGCCGCGCCTGCCGGTGACCGGCCGGCGGGTCGAGGCGGTGGTGGTGGTCGACATCACCGGCAGCATGAACACCCGCGACGAAACCCTCGCGGGCAAACCGGCGAGCCGGCTCGACAAGGCCAAGGCTGCCTTGCGGGCGCTCGCCGCGGACCTGCCCTGCGGCTCGCGGCTCGGCCTCGGGCTGTTCGCCGAGCGCCGTACCTTCCTGCTGTTTGAGCCGATCGACACCTGCACCGACTTCGCCGCCCTCGACGGGGCGATCGCCGGCCTCGACTGGCGCATGGGCTGGGAGGGCGACAGCCGGATCGCCGCCGGCCTGTTTCGCGCCGTCGCCCTCGCGGGCGAGCTCGGCAGCGATCTCGTCTTCGTCACCGACGGCCACGAGGCGCCGCCCCTGCCGGCCCGGGGCGGGCCCGCCTTCGAGGGCAAGCCCGGCGCGGTGCGCGGGCTGATCGTCGGGGCGGGCGGCCACGTCCCGTCGCCCATCCCCCGCTACGACGACCGCGGTCGGGAGATCGGGTTCTACGGGCCCGAGGACGTGCCGCACGAGAACCGCTTCGGCCCGCCGCCCCCGGGCGCCGAGACGCGCGAGGGCTACAACCCGCGCAACGCCCCCTTCGGCGGCGTCGCGACGCCCGGCACCGAGCATCTCTCGACCGTGCGCGAGACCTACCTGCGCGGCCTCGCCGCCGAGACCGGCCTCTCCTACGCGCCCCTCGACGACCCGGCGGGGCTGGCCGCGGCGCTCACCGCGGCGGCGACGCCCCGGCCGCGGCCGGTCCTGCTCGACCCGCGTCCGGTGCTCGGCGCCGGGGCGCTCGCCCTCCTGTCCGTCCTGTTCGGCTTCCTGCCGTGGCGCACGCGCCTGGCCGGGGCCGTCTCCCGCCTTCGTCACGGAGCGTGATCATGCGTCGTTTCCCCATTCGCCCGCCCCGCCGCGCCGCCCTCGTCGTGCTGACGATCGGCGCCGGCCTGTCCGCGGCGCTGGCCCACGGGCCGACCCCGCAGAAGATCGAGGCCGACGTCGCCATCGCGGCGCCGCCCGACGCGGTCTGGGCCATCGCCGGCAAGTTCGGGGCCGAGGCCGACTGGAACCCGCTCGTCGCGAGCGGCAGGAGCACCGGCGACGGTACGAAGAACGGCGACACCCGGACCCTGACGCTGAAGAACGGCGGGACCCTGCACGAGAGCCTCGACGAGTATGACGCCGCCCAGCGCAGCTACTCCTACCGCCTCGACGATCCAGACCTGAAGGCCCTGCCGGTGTCGTCCTACTCCGCCACCCTCACGGTGACGCCGGACGGGACGGGCAGCAAGGTGGCGTGGTTCGGCCGGTTCTACCGCGGCGACACCGGCAACGAGCCGCCGGAGGAGCTGAGCGACGCGGCCGGCCGGGCGGCGATGAAGGCGTATCTCGAGACCGGCCTCGCCGGCCTGAAGGCGAAGGTGGAGAGCAGGCGGTGAGGCGGGCCCGCCTCCTCGCCGTCCTGGCCTTCGCCCATCTGGCCTGCGCACACGGCGCCCTGGCGGGCGAGATCTACGTCGCCGGCCAGGAGGCCGGTGTGGTGTCGCGGGTCGATCCCGCGACGAACCGGGTCGTCGCCACGATCCCGGTCGGGCCCGGGCCCGCCGGGCTCGCGACCGGGCCGGGGGGACGGGTCTACGTCACCCACCCGGACCACCGGGCGATCACGGTGATCGACGGGCCCGCGGGCCGCGTCGTCGCCCGCCTCGACCACCCGGGCTCGCCCTTCGGCATCGCGGCGGCGCCGGACGGGTCGGCGCTCTATGTCGGCGACTGGCGCCGGGGCGAGGTGGTGCGGCGCGACCCCCGCACCGGCGCGGCCACGGGGCCGGCGGTGCCGGTCGCCGATCCCGCCGGCCTCGTCCTCGACCGGTCGGGTGGACGGCTCTACGTCGCCGACCGCGAGCACCGGCGGGTCGTCGCGATCGATACCGCCGCCATGCGGATCGCCGGCACGGTGCCGGCGGGCGAGGGGCCCTTCGCCCTGGCGCTGAGCCCGGACGGCGCGCGGCTCTACGTCGCCAACGTGCGCAGCGGCGACCTCACGGTGATCGCGACCGGGACGCTGACGGCGCTCGCCACCGTGCCGGTCGGGGCGATGCCCTACGGCGTCGCCGCGACGGCCGACGGCCGCCTCGTGGTGGTGAGCCGCCAGCATGCCGGCGCCGTCGCGGTGATCGCGGCGGACGGACTCTCGACCCTCGGCGATGTTCCGGTCGGGCGCTATCCCGAGGGCGTGCTGGCGCTGGAGGACGGCCGCGTCGCCGTCGCCAACTGGTTCTCGGGCGACCTGTCCTTCGTCGATCCGCAGGCGCGCCGGGAGCTCGCGCGGCTGCCCCTGGCCGACGGTCCCCGCGGCCTCGCGGCCTCGCTCCGGTGAGGTGGGCCGTGGCGACCCTTCCGCGTGCGGCGCTCCCGATCCTCCTCGTGCTCGCCGGCTGCGGCGACGAGCCGGCCCGCGAGGAGGCTTCCCCGGTCGTCGCCCGCCGCGACACGGCCGCCCGCTCCGACTGGCTCGGCGCCGACGACCGCACCGATCCGGCGCTGTGGCTCGCCGCCCGTGCCGCGGGCCGTCCGGTGCCGGGCGCCGACGCCACGGTGGTTGCCCTCCGGGCGGCCCTGGCCCTCGCCCGCCCGCACTTCGTCGAGGACGAGCGGATGATCGCCAACCGCACGGCGCAGGTCGCCCGCATGGTCGCGAGCGTGCCGGACCCGGAGACCCTGGTCTCGGGCCTCACCGCGGTGGTGGCCCCGACCGGTCGCCGGCAACTCTACGGCGCCCTGTGCCAGCAATACGTCAACCTGCGCACCGCCGGCGCCGAGCACCGCACCGCCCTCGACCGGCTTCGCGAGAGCTACGGGGCCCAGGACGGGCCCGATCCCGGCGAGCGGAGCACCGCCGGCGCCGAAGACGCTCGCCTCGAAAACTCTCGCCCCGAAGACCCTCGCTCCCCGTCGCCCCGATGACCCGCCCCTTTCCGGAGACAAACCCGATGCGCCGCGCCGCCATCCTCCTCGCCCTGACATCGAGCTCGGTCCTCGCCGCCGAGACGCCGAACGCCGTCAGCAACGATGCGGTCAAGCTCTCGGGCCTGGTCCGGTTCGTGGCCGAATCCTGCCCCGGCACGAAGCCCGACTACGCCCGGTTCCGGGAGGTCGTGCAGCGGCTCGGCACCGATCTCGCGGCCCTGTCGCACGGCGAGGCGCTGATCCGCTCAGCCACCTACACCCACGCCTACCAGAAGGACCCGGAGGCGAGCTGCCGCCAGGCGCAGGAGCGCTTCGGCCCGAACGGCACGGTGGTGCCCGGCCTGATCGGGCCGGGCTGACCCGGACCTACCGGGTCCGCCCCGCCGCCTCGCGCAGGGCGTCGAGGAGCGGGCCTTCGAGCAGCAGGGCCGAGCCGTAATGGAACTCGTCGTCGTAGGCGCGGCGCGAGTTCATCGACAGCGAGGCGCTGTGCATGGCGAGGAGGTTCCCGGCCGCATCGAACAGGCCGGAGCCCGAGCCGCCGTAGCCGTTGTTGCAATCGTGCCGGGCCATGCGGATCCCGTCCTCGCCGGGCCGGTCGATCCGCCGGATGGCGCAGGTCTCGAGGCTCGTCGCGCTGCCGAAATTCTCGTGGCCGGCCGGGGAGACCATCGTCACCGGCACCGTCCCGCCGCCGGTGGGCAGCCGGGCGGCGGCATCCGGCACCGGCTGCGCGGCCACCGCGGTGACCGGCTCGCGCAAGGAGAGGAGCGCCCAGTCGTCGGTGATGTGCAGGGCGCTCGCCCCGGGCGCAACGCCGAGGTGCAGGCTGTCCGGCTCGAAATCGTGGTTGCGGCCGGCGATCTGGAAGAAGCAATCGGCCACCGCGCGGGTGACCTCGAGGCGCCGGCTGCGGAAGTTATGGGCGTTCAGCATCACCACCCGCGGCCCGGCGATCAGCCAGGCCGCCGCGGCCCGCTTGGGCACGCCGCCCGCGTCGCGGCAGAACAGGATGCCGGCCCCCGGGAAGCGGGCGAAGTCCGGCCCGGCCATCGCCCGGCGCCCGTCCTGCGGGTAGAGCGCGGCGAGCCGGCCATCCCCCGCCGCCGCCGGTCCCGACAGGAGCGCGGCACCGATCAGGGCCGCCAGGATCTGCCGTCTCGGAAAGGGCATCGGGCCGTGATCCTCGCGGGTCTTCTTGACGGACCCGCAAGGATTACAGATCGGTGACGCCCCTGCGTCAAGCGGCGAGGCGGCCGTGCGACAGGCGGGCGCGCCGCTGCGGCACGGCGGCACCCGGCTGGTGCGGTCAGCGCACCGCCGGTCCTTCCGCGTCGCTGGTGCGGCCGGGGACCGACGGGGCCAGGGTCTCCTGGCCGGCGAAGATGCCCGGATCCTTCGAGGTCACGTCGACCGAGACCGTCGCCACCACGGCGGCGCCGCACCAGTTGGAGCGGAACGTGCCGTTCAGGATGCTGCGCGGATCGGCGGTGATCAGCCCGCACTCGCTCTTCGTCATGCTGGTGTTGTGGTAGCGCAGGTCGATGGTGAAGTTCTTCACCGTGTAGGCGATGCCGACGTTGCCGTACGTGTAGTCGGGAAGCTTGAATACGCCGAACGAGGCCTTCGTCGTGCCGAGGAAGTACTGTCCGACCTCGGCCGAGACGAGGAAGCCGCTCGGCATCACCCCGAAGGTGCCCTCCGGGATGGTGTATTTGGCGACGCCGGAGACGTAGGTGCCCGGCGCGTGGGTGCCGAAGTAGCTCGGCGAGTGGTAGACGTTGAGGCCGAGCGTCAGGGCGTCGTTCACCGCGTAGGCGGCCTTGCCGACGAACTCGTAGTAATCGGCGTTGTTGGCGGTGTAGATCGTGCCGTCCGGCCCGATTAGGGCGCGCTCGCCGGGATAGTTGTAGAACAGGTAGCCGAGGTCGAACGACCAGGCGCCGAAGGTCGGCCGGATGCCGGCGGAGAAGTCCATCTCCATCGTGGGCCGGTTCGGCAGGTCGACCTGCTCGCCGGCGATTCCGGCGTAGAACAGCCCGTCGAGCATCTGGAACTCGAGGTAGCCCTGGGCGCCCGGATGACGGTTGGTCTGCGAGATGCCGCGCGAGTTGTAATCCGACACGAAGCGGAAGCCGAAGGCCGCCGAGACCATCTGCGGGTCGACCGCCGGCAGCGTCGGCACCACGGTCGGGGCCTGCTTCGGCACCGGCGCGTCGGCCGCGCGGCTCACCGACGGGAAGGCCAGGGCGAGGGGAAGGGCCAGCAAGGCGAGGCGAGGCGACATCGGAATGTCCGGAAGCTGGAGGAAAACAGCACAGCGGTCGCCATGATCGAGGCGTAGATACTGGCGTGGTGTTTGGCTCCGCGGATCTTCGCCTTCGGCGAAGAACGCATCCTGAGCACTTCATTTGTTTCGCAGCAGCGGCATCCTGTCACGCGTTCAAACGGGATGAAAAGTGACGTACGGCAAGGCGATGTATTCGTGCAACACTTGCTGTCCGACGCCGTGCTGTCACCCATCGCGCCGCCCTGCGGCCCGGTACGACAAGGTTAAAAATCGATCTATGCTGCTGCGCGACGTTTATTACATGGGTTGAGATGGCGACGTAATAGAATATTACTGGAACGTCTCTTGCTCCAATAGAGAGCGTCAACGAGATCGGTCCTCCCGGAGTACTGTCGGCGCATCGGTTTCGAGGGGTGACGGTTCGCGTTCCGCGCGCGAACGCCCGGCCGAACGCCCGGCGCGCCTCATCCGGCCGGGCCGAAGACGGGGCCGACAACGCGCAATGCGCGATCCAGTTCCGATCCGGCATCCGCCCGGTCGAGGGAGCCGTCCCTCGCGTCCCGGCCCGGCCGATCGCCGTCGATGACGCAGAGATCCGCCTCGAGGGCGTCCGCCAGATGCCAGGCCCGTCCGGGATCGCCGGAGAAGAGACCGAACGATCGCGCCTCGCCGCCGTGTCCCCGCTCCAGCGCGAGGCGGGCGGCAAGCGCCCGCTCGTCGTCGAACGGGATCGGCGCCACGACGCACGCGAAGGCGTGGCCGCGCACGAGCCGCATCGCCTCCGTGCAGCGGTCGAGCACCAGGAATCCCGGCCAGGCCGAGCCCGGGGGCCGGCCGGCGACCAGCTTGGCGCCGGCCGCGAGGTCGGCCGCCAGCGCCGCGTCGAGGCCGGTCCCGAGCTCGCGCGACACCAGGGGGCCGATCTCGGTCGCCCCGTCGAGCGGATCGCCGGCGCGCATCGCGGCCGCCCCGGCCCGGAGGGCGTCGAGAAGGCCGGGCAGCGCCTGCGCGTGGACGTGGAGGCGGGCCTGGCTCGCGAAGGTGGAGCCGGTCCAGTTCCGGCCGCCGCCCAGGATCGCGGCCGCGACGCGGGCCGGGTCGGCGCCCGGCAGCACGATCGTCCCGGCCTTCGGCGCCCCGATCCCGGCGCCGAGATCGAGGTCGTCCGCCCCGCGCGACGGGTCCGGCTCGGCGAGGAGCCCGGGATGGCCGCGCAGGAGGCGCGCGCTCTCGGCGTCGCCGGCCAGGACGGTCAGCACGCCCTCGGGAAAGCCCGCGCCGACGAGGAGCGCGGCGAGGCGGGACAGCGTCCGCGTGGCGCGCGGATCGGCGCAGGCGACGAGGGCGTTGCCGCGGGCGAGCGCTTCGGCCCGCGCGCACAGGCCGGAGACGGGCGCGCTCCAATGCAGTACGGTGCCGACGACCCCCGCGGGCGCGCGTCGCAGGCGGGCCACCCGGCCGTCGCCGAGATCCGTCCAGGTCGTGCCGCTTCCCTCGGCGAGGGCGGCGGCCGCGTCCAGCAGGCGCAGCGCCTCCGCGAGGTCGCGGCCGGCGGTGTGGCGCAGCGGACGGCCGGTCTCGCGGCTCTCCAGGCGAGCGAGGTCCGCGCCTTCCGCCCGCAGCCGTTCGGCGCAGAGCCGCAGGACCCGTCCCCGCCCGGGCGCGCCGAGGGCCTTCCAGGCGGAAAGGCCGCGATGCGCATCCTCGACCGCGCGGTCGATCTCGGTCGCGCGCACCGGGGAGAAGCGCGCCATCTCCTCGCCCGTCGCCGGGCTGACGTGGCGGACGAGGGGCGTCGCGTCGGCGGGGCGGGAGACGCGGATCGCCGGCGCTTCCCCGGATCCCGGCCGGAGCGAGGTGCCCGCCAGCAGCCCGTCGACCAGCGCGTGGACCGTCCGGCGCGCCCGCGCGGCATCGCCCTCGCTCCCGTCGCGGCCCGCCGCGACGTGGGAGCGCAGCCAGAGCCCGTCGATCATCGCCGAGATCATCGTCGCGTAGGTCGCCACGCACTCCTCCGGCACCAGGCCGCGCAGGGCGTGGCTCAGGTTGGTGACCATCCGACGCTGGTAGACGTGCTGCACCCGCTGGAAGCGCGTCGAATGGGTGATCTGGCCCCAGAAGGCGAGCCAGACGGCGCTGGTGCGCCGGTCGAACTCCTCGTCGGCGAGCGCCGCGTCGCCGACGGCGAAGAGCCGGTCGCGCCGGGTCGTGGCCGCCGCCAGCCGCGCCGCGGTCGCGCGGGCGAGGCGGGCGGCCATGAAGCGCAGGGTCGCTTCGAGCAGCCCGTCCTTGTCGCCGAAGTAATGCGCGAAGAGGCCCGTCGAGACGTTGGCCCGCCGGGCGATCTCGCTCAGCGAGGCGGCCTTGAAGCCGACCTCCGCCAGGGTCTCGATCGTCGCCTCGATCAGGTGCCGACGCCGGGCCGCCTCGAAGCTCTGCAGGGTCTCTTGGCGAGTCTCTCGCCGTGACTCTTGCCGATTCATCCGCCCCTCGCCCCGTGGGTGGCCGCTCCGCCGACGACGGATTGAATGATCATTCAAAATCTTACAGACGGCAAGGCCGCCCGCGGTAGGAGGGAAAGCCTATGCACCCCGAGGACTTCGCTCGACATGCTGCGACGCACAACAAAACTCCCGAAAGCCACGCGATGATGCAGGGAATGATGAAAAATTTTGCGTGACTTTGGGCAAAGCAGTGTATTGAATGATCGTTCAACGGGACTGGCCGGCGGGAAGCCCGGCTAGGGTGTGGTCGGAGGTGTCATGCGAAATATCCTGGCTCGTGCGCTCCTGGGCGCGTCCCTGCTGGCCACGCCGGCGGCTGCGGCCGATCCGGCCTCCTGCAAGGCGGTGCGGTTTTCCGATGTCGGCTGGACCGACATCACGGCGACGACGGCCCTCGCCTCGCGCGTGCTGAGCGGCATGGGCTACGCGCCCAAGACCCAGATCCTGTCGGTCCCCGTGACCTACGCGTCCCTCGGTGCCAAGAACATCGACGTCTTCCTGGGCAACTGGATGCCGACGATGGAGGCCGATCGGAAGCCCTACCTCGACAAGAAGGAAGTCGAGGTGATCGGGCCGAACCTAACGGGGGCCAAATACACCTTCGCGGTGCCCGAGTACCTGTACGACCAGGGCCTGAAGAGCTTCGACGACATCCATAAGTTCAAGCGCCAGCTCAAGGGCAAGATCTACGGGATCGAGCCGGGCAACGACGGCAACCGGACGATCCTCGGGATCATCAAGGACAACAAGTACGACCTCGGCAGCTTCGATCTGGTCGAGTCGAGCGAGCAGGGCATGCTCGCCCAGGTCGAGCGCGCCGTGCAGCGCAAGGAGCCGATCCTGTTCCTCGGCTGGGAGCCCCACCCGATGAACACCAAGTTCAAGATGCGCTACCTGTCGGGCGGCGACGACACCTTCGGGCCGAACTACGGCGGTGCCGAGATCTTCACCAACCTGCGCACCGGCTTCGCCGAGCAGTGCCCGAACCTCGGCAGGTTCTTCAAGAACCTGACCTTCGACCTGCCGACCGAGAACCTAGTGATGGGCTCGATCCTGTTCGACGGGCTCCCGGCCGAGAAGGCCGCCGAGACCTGGCTGAAGGCCAATCCGGGCGCCTGGTCGCGCTGGCTCGACGGCGTCGAGACCCTCGACGGCAAGCCCGCCCTGCCGGCGGTCCGGGCGAGCCTCGGGCTCCACTGACGCCGCGCGGCGGGGCGCGCCCGCCGCCACCCCGACCCCGTCGGCGGCGGCCGGCGGTCCCCCGTCATTCCATGAAGCGGGTGCCCCCATGTACGACTGGATCGTCGGCCACAAAATCTCGCTTGGCATCTGGCTCAAGGTCTTCGTCGATTTCCTGAACACCCATGCGCAGTCGTTCTTCGACTTGGTCTCGACGGTCCTCAGCGCGATGGTGCAGGGGCTGACCGACGGGCTGATCGCCGTGCCGCCGCTCATGCTGATCGGGCTGTTCGCGCTCGGGGCCTACCTGCTGCACCGCTCGATCGGGCTCGCGCTGTTCATCGTCGCCTCGCTGCTCCTCGTCGTGAACCTCGGCTACTGGGAGGCGACGATCGAGACCCTCTCCCTGGTGATCTGGTCGACGGCGGTGTGCGTGCTGATCGGCGTGCCGGTCGGCATCCTGGGGGCGCACAAGCCGCTGTTCTACGAGGCGATCCGGCCGCTGCTCGACCTGATGCAGACGATCCCGACCTTCGTCTACCTGATCCCGACCCTCGTCCTGTTCGGCCTCGGCACGGTGCCGGGCATCATCTCGACGGTGATCTTCGCGCTCCCCGCGCCGATCCGCCTAACCCAGCTCGGCATCGCCTCGGTGCCCCCGAGCCTGCGCGAGGCGGCGCTCGCCTACGGCGCCACGCGGACGCAGATGCTGTTCAAGGTCGAGCTGCCGAGCGCGATGCCGACCATCCTGGCCGGCATCACCCAGTGCATCATGCTGAGCCTGTCGATGGTGGTCATCGCCGCGCTGGTGGGCGCCGACGGGCTCGGCAAGCCGGTCGTGCGCGCGCTCAACACTGTCAACATCGCGATGGGCTTCGAGGCCGGGCTCGCCATCGTGATCCTCGCGGTCATCCTCGACCGCGTGTGCAAGCGTCCGGCGCCACGCAAACGGAAGGCTGCCCGATGACCGCGATCGACATGGACCGGCGCACCCTCTCGGACGCCACCCCGCTGACCGTCCCGATGGACCCGGCCCCCGCCACTCCCGCTTCCGACTGCGCCGTCGCGCTGCGCGACGTCGACATCGCCTTCGGCCGCAACGTCAAGGCGGCGCTCGCCCTGTCCGACGAGGGACTGACGCGCGACGAGATCCGCCGGCGCACCGACGTCCTGATGGGCACGTTCAAGGTCAGCCTCGACGTGCGGCCGGGCGAGATCTGCGTCCTGATGGGCCTGTCGGGATCGGGCAAGTCGACCGTGCTGCGGGCGATCAACGGGCTGAACAAGGTCGCCCGCGGCGCGGTGCTGGTGCGCCACCGCGGCGAGCCGGTCGACGTCACCCGCTGTCGGGCCGCGACCCTGCGCGAGGTGCGGCTCAACACCGTCTCGATGGTCTTCCAGCAATTCGGCCTGCTGCCCTGGCGCAGCGTGCGCGACAATGTCGGGTTCGGGCTCGAGTTGCGCGGCGTGCCGGCCACGGAGCGCAACCGCACCGTCGACGAGAAGCTCGCGATGGTCGGCCTCGAATCCTGGGCCGACAAGATGGTGCAGGAGCTCTCGGGCGGCATGCAGCAGCGCGTCGGCCTCGCCCGGGCCTTCGCCACCGACGCCGACATCCTGCTGATGGACGAGCCGTTCTCGGCCCTCGACCCGCTGATCCGCGAC
Source organism: Methylobacterium ajmalii (assembly GCF_036448855.1). Classification (NCBI taxonomy): domain Bacteria; kingdom Pseudomonadati; phylum Pseudomonadota; class Alphaproteobacteria; order Hyphomicrobiales; family Methylobacteriaceae; genus Methylobacterium; species Methylobacterium ajmalii. The sequence continues at coordinate 190,039 of NZ_JAZFXT010000021.1, read as the reverse complement.
AAGCTGCAGGACGACCTCCTGGAGCTGCAGCGCCGGCTCAACAAGACCATCGTGTTCGTCAGCCACGACCTGTCGGAGGCGCTGAAGCTCGGCAACCGCATCGCGATCATGGAGGGCGGCCACGTCGTCCAGTACGGCACGCCCTCCGACATCGTGCTGCGGCCGGCCAACGCCTACGTGGCCGAGTTCGTCAAGCACATGAACCCCCTCGAGGTGTTCGACAGCGGTGCCGTGATGACGCCCGCCTCCGCCCTGAGACGGGACGGCGATGCCGTGATCCTCGACGGCAGCGGCGAGGTGCGCCTGCGCCTCGACCGGGCCGAGCGCCCGGTCTCGGCCGAAATCCGCGGGCGCGAGATGCCGCTCGGCCGCGTCGACGGCAGCGGGGCCGGCGGCGGCGAGACCCCCGGGGTCGTGGTCGCCCCGGTGGACCTGCCGCTGCGGGCCGCGATCGACCTGCGCCTGCGCTCGCCCTACCCGATCGTCTTCGTGGACGATCTCGGGCGTCTCGCCGGCCTGTGCGACCACGGCGAGATCTATCGCGGGCTGCTCCAGAATCCGTGAGCGCGGCCGTCGCCCGCGCCCCGCCCGACATCCCCCTCCACCGAGGTCGTTCCCCGAGGTCGTCACCGATGCCGTCCGTTCCGATCCACCGTCCCTTCATCGCCGGGCGCCCCGCCGCGGAGGCCGGCCGGCGCAGCTTCCCGGCGATCAACCCGGCCGACGGCCGCGTGCTGGCCGAGGTCGAGCACACGACCCGCGAGGACCTGGAAGACGCGATCGAGGCCGCGCGGGCCGGGCAGGCGGCCTGGGCCGCCACGCCGGCGCGCGAGCGCGGCCGGGTGCTGATGCGGGCGGTCGGCCTCCTGCGCGCCCGCAACGACGAACTCGCCCGGCTCGAGACCCTCGACACCGGCAAGCCGATCGCCGAGACCCGCAGCGTCGACATCGTAACCGGTGCCGACGTGCTCGAATACTATGCCGGCCTCGCCGCGGCGATCGAGGGCCGGCAGATCCCCCTGCGGGAGACCTCCTTCGCCTATACGCGCCGCGAGCCGCTCGGCCTCGTCGCCGGCATCGGCGCCTGGAACTACCCGATCCAGATCGCGCTGTGGAAGTCGGCCCCGGCGCTCGCCGCCGGCAACGCGATGCTGTTCAAGCCGAGCGAGGTCACCTCGCTCACCGCCTTCGCGCTCGCCGGGATCTACGCCGAGGCCGGCCTGCCGGCGGGCGTGTTCAGCGTCCTGCCGGGGCTCGGCGCCGAGATCGGGACCTGGCTCACCGAGCATCCGGCGATCGCCAAGGTGTCGTTCACCGGCGGCACCGCCACCGGGGCCAAGGTGATGGCGGGCACCGCCCGCTCGACCCTCAAGGACGTGACGCTGGAGCTCGGCGGCAAGTCGCCGCTCGTCGTCCTCGACGATGCCGACCTCGACCGCGCCGCCGACATCGCAGTGGCGGCGAACTTCTTCAGCTCGGGCCAGGTCTGCACGAACGGCACCCGGGTCTTCGTGCCCGGGCACCTGATGGAGCCGTTCACCGCGCGGGTGCTGGAGCGCGTGGCGCGCATCCGCATGGGCGATCCCCTCGACGAGGCGACGAATTTCGGGCCGCTGGCGAGCCATGCCCACCGCAAGAAGGTGATGGGCTTCATCCGCTCGGGCGTCGAGCAGGGCGCCCGCCTCCTCGTCGGCGGCCACGCGCCGGAGGGGGCTCTCGCGGCCGGCGCCTACGTGGCGCCGACGGTGTTCGGAGAGTGCCGCGACGACATGGAGATCGTGCGCGAGGAGATCTTCGGGCCGGTGATGTGCCTGCTCGGCTACGAGACCGAGGCCGAGGTGCTGGCCCGGGCCAACGCCACCTCGTACGGCCTCGCCGCCGGTGTCGTCACCCGCGACCTCGCGCGCGCCCACCGGATCGTCCACGGCCTCGAGGCCGGCATCTGCTGGATCAACACCTGGGGCGAATCGCCTCCCGAGATGCCGGTGGGCGGCAACAAGCAGTCGGGCCTCGGCCGCGAGAACGGAATCGAATCGCTCGAACGCTTCACCCGCACGAAGTCGATCCAGATCGAGCTCGGCGACTTCGCCCCCGTGTTCTGACGCAGGAACCGCCACCGACCCGCGGCGGCGTCCCGGTCCCCGCGACCGGCCCGCGCCGCCCGTCCCCCGAGACCGGATCCGAGATCATGCCGCAGACAGACGCACCCGAGTACGACTTCATCATCGTCGGCGCCGGCTCCGCCGGCAACGTGCTCGCCACGCGGCTCACCGAGGATCGGGACACGACGGTGCTGCTGCTGGAGGCCGGCGGCCCGGATTACCGCCTCGACTTCCGCACCCAGATGCCGGCGGCGCTGGCCTATCCGCTCCAGGGCCGGCGCTACAACTGGGCCTACCTCACCGATCCCGAGCCCCACATGAACGGGCGGCGGATGGAATGCGGCCGCGGCAAGGGGCTCGGCGGCTCCTCGCTCATCAACGGCATGTGCTACATCCGCGGCAACGCCCTCGACTACGACGGCTGGGCCCAGCTGCCGGGCCTGTCGGGCTGGTCCTACGACCAGTGCCTGCCGTATTTCCGCAAGGCCGAGAGCCGCGACGCCGGGCCCGACCCCTATCACGGCGGCGACGGCCCCTTGAGCGTGACGACGGCGAAGCCCGGCGCCAACCCGCTCTTTGCCGCCATGGTGGAGGCCGGGGTCCAGGCCGGCTTCCCGCGCACCCCCGACCTCAACGGCTACCAGCAGGAGGGGTTCGGGCCGATGGACCGGAGCGTGACCCCGAAGGGCCGCCGCTCCAGCACCGCCCGGGGCTACCTCGACCAGGCACGCGCCCGCCCGAACCTGACCATCGTCACCGGGGCGCTCACCGACCGGGTCCTGTTCGAGGGCCGGCGCGCGAGCGGCGTCGCCTACCTTCAGGGCGGGCGTGCCGCCGCGGCACGGGCGCGCCGCGAGGTGCTGGTCTGCTCCGGCGCCATCGCTTCGCCCCAGCTCCTCCAGCGCTCCGGCGTCGGCCCGGCGGACCTCCTGCGCGGCCTCGACGTGCCGGTGGTGCTCGACCTGCCGGGCGTCGGCGAGAACCTCCAGGACCACCTCGAGATCTACGTTCAGTACGAGTGCACGAAGCCGGTCTCCCTGGCGCCGGCCCTGCGGCCCTGGAACCAGCCGGCCATCGGCGCGCAGTGGCTGTTTCTCGGCACCGGGATCGGCGCCAGCAACCAGTTCGAGGCCGGCGGCTTCATCCGCTCGAGCCCGGACTTCGCCTGGCCCAACCTGCAGTACCACTTCCTGCCGCTGGCGATCAGCTACAACGGCAGCAACCCGATCAAGGCGCACGGCTTCCAGGCCCATGTCGGCTCGATGCGCTCGCCGAGCCGCGGCCGGATCCGCCTGACCTCCCGCGACCCGCGGGAGCATCCGAGCATCCTGTTCAACTACATGGCGACGGAGCAGGACTGGCGCGAGTTCCGCGACGCGATCCGCATCACCCGGGAGATCGTGGCCCAGCCGGCGCTCGATCCCTATCGCGGCCGCGAGATCAGCCCCGGCCCGGCGCGACGGACCGATGCCGAGCTCGACGCCTTCGTGCGCGAGCACGCCGAGACCGCCTATCACCCCTCCTGCTCGTGCAAGATGGGCGAGGACGCGATGGCGGTGGTGGACGGGGAGGGCCGGGTCCACGGCCTCGAGGGCCTGCGGGTCGTCGACGCCTCGATCATGCCGCTGATCGTCACCGGCAACCTCAACGCGCCGACGATCATGATGGCCGAGAAGATCGCCGACCGCATCCGCGGCCGCGCGCCGCTGCCGCGCAGCGACGCGCCCTACTTCGTCGCCGGCGACGCGCCGGTGCGCAGCGCCCCCGCCCGCGCGGCGTGACGGGGGCGGGAACGCCCGGCCTCGCCCCCGGGGGGTACGATGCCCCCGGGCTTCGCTCAGAACGCGATCGCGTCCACCACCTTGCGGAAGCGCGGCAGCATCGCCTCGCGATCCTGGGCGCGCACGACGCCGACGGCGCGGAAGTAGCCGTCGGGCTGGAAGCGGATCGTCTGGGAGACCACCACCGGCGTGCCGGACGGGATGTCGACGGCCCGGGCCACGATCTCGTGCCAGTCGGCGCCGTTCTGCCGGAAGCTCTGCGACCGCTCGATCGCGAAGTCCTTCATCGTCTGGTTCGAGTACAGCGCCGCCTTGGCGAAGGCGTCGCGCTGGTCGGCGGACGGGGCCGGCTGCACCGCCTCGGCCAGCACCAGGATCGGCTGTTCGAGGTTCGTCATCTGGTCCTTCGGCCCGTCGGTGTAGAGCACCGAGTTGCCGCCGAGCACCCGCACGGGCCGGAAGCCCGCGTTCTGGGTGACCCGGAACGGCAGGGCCGCGACCTGCTGGTCGATGGTGAGGGCCGGGCGCACCCGCACGCTCGTCAGCATCGCCCGCATCGCCTCGTCGCTCTCGGCGCCCGGCAGGGTCTGGCCGATGACGATGCCGGTCACGCTCGGGTCGGAGACGAGGAAGACCCACTTGTGCAGGGCCGGCGCGCCGGCGGGCTGCTCGACCGGCTGCTCGCCGGTGAACAGCATGCCCTCGCGCCCGTCGGCGAGCTTGAGCGTCTCGCGGGTCTTCACCACGAGGCCCTGGGTCTTCAGGTTCTCGTCGGTGAAGTTGGTGGCGAGATCCTTGTAGGCCTGGGCCGGCAGCTCGACGACCGAGACCGTGGCGCCGCCGTTCTGCCGCTCGAAGCCGGTGAAGCGGCGCGACACCACCATCTCCTTGGCCGGCTCGAAGCCGAAGCGCGAGCCCGGCGGGTAGACTGGATCGGCCGCCAGGGCCCCGGCCGGCAGGCCGATCAGGCCGGTGAGGAGCGCCAGGCTGCGCAGCGACAGGGGACTCGTCGACATCAGACTCGTCTCTGGGTTCGCGGGGAGACCGTCCGGGAGCGGGCGGTGCTCGGAAGAAGGGCGCGTCGCGGCCCGGGGAGCGGGCCGCGCGCGGGACGTGGATGCCTCTGCCGAGCGCGCCGGTCTGTCAAGCGCGGCGGATCGCCGAGACGCGCCGCAAGGTCAGGTTGAGCCGCCCACCCGCCGGCACCGAAGCGGGCAGGACCGGCCCGGGCGCCGGGGAGAGGAGGTCCGCGCTCCGGGCCAGGATGCGGTCGACGCCGTGGAAGATCAGGCGCGAGGGCCCGCCGATCACCATCGCGTCACCGGAGACGAGGCGCACCGAGCGGGTCGGGTCGGTGCGCGCGGTGCCGCCGTAGCGGAACAGGGCGGTCGCGCCGAGGGACAGGGACAGGACGGGGGCCGAGAACTCCGCCTCGTCCCGGTCCTGGTGCAGCCCCATCCGGGTCCCGGGGGCGTAGAGGTTGACGAGGCAGGCCTCGGGCTCGGCCGGGCAGCCGGCGAGCGCCGCCCAGGCCCGCAGCACCTTCGCAGGCATCGCCGGCCAGGGCCGGCCGGTCTCCGGGTGGCTCGCCTGGTAGCGGTAGCCCGCCCGGTCGGAGACCCATCCCAGGGGGCCGCAATTCGTCATCCGGACCGAGAACGGTTTTCCCGTGCGCGGCATCGTCGGCGTGAAGGCCGGCGCCTCGCGCAGGATCTCCGCCAGATCCGCGGCGAGCGCGGCCTGCGCCTCGGCGTCGAGGTAGCCCGGCACGTGGATCAGGCCGGGGGCGAGTTCGATCAGGGCACGGTCCCTCCGCGGGGAGGGCCGTCCTACCCGATTTCCCGACAAGCGGGCAGGCCTGGAATCTCTCGACGGACCGGCGGGCCCGGTATTTTCCGGTCGACCGGCGGGCCCGGCGTGATAGACCTCTCTCGGGTCTTCCCCTACGGCATGACGATCCCCACGACGACTCCCATGACGATCCGCTCCGCCACCCTGGTCGGCTCCGGCGCCATCCTGCTCTGGTCGCTGCTCGCGCTCTTCACCGCGGCCTCCGGCGCGGTGCCGCCGTTCCAGCTCGCCGCGATGACCTTCCTGGTCGGCGGCCTCCTCGGCTGCGCCAGCTGGATCGTGCGGCCGTCCGGGCTCGCGTCCCTGCGCCAGCCGCCCGCGGTCTGGGCGCTCGGGATCGCCGGGCTGTTCGGGTACCACGCGCTCTACTTCGCGGCGCTCCGCCTCGCGCCGCCGGCGGAGGCCGGGCTGATCAGCTATCTCTGGCCGCTCCTGATCGTGCTGTTCTCCGCACTCCTGCCGGGGGAGGGCGGCCTGCGCGCGGCCCACCTCGCCGGCGCGCTCCTCGGGCTCGCCGGCGTCGTGGCACTGTTTCTCGGCCGCGGCTCGCTCACCTTCGAGGCCGCCGCCCTGCCGGGCTACGCCGCGGCGCTCGCCTGCGCCTTCCTGTGGTCGGGCTACTCGGTGCTGTCGCGCCGGGTCGGCGCGGTGCCGACCGACGCAGTGGCGGGCTTCTGCCTCGCCACCGCGGCCTTGAGCTTCGCCTGCCACCTTGCCGTCGAGCGCACGGTGTGGCCGGACGGACCGGCGCAATGGGCCGCGGTCGCGGCGCTGGGCCTCGGGCCGGTCGGGGCGGCGTTCTACCTCTGGGACATCGGTGTGAAGCGCGGCGACATCCGCCTCCTCGGCGTCGGCTCCTACGCCGCCCCGGTCCTCTCCACCCTGATCCTCGTCGCCGCCGGCTACGCCCCGGCGACCTGGGCGCTGGCGCTCGCCTGCGGGCTCATCGTCGCCGGCGCCCTGGTGGCGACCCGGGGCGGGAAGGCGGCTTAGGAGTAGCGGGTATTCCCATGTCCGGGGCAGGGCTCCGGATCGGAGGGTGAAGACCGCTGGAATGATTCCGGGCCGCCGTCGGAAGAAGGCGGCCCGGGACGTATCGTCCGTGATCCGATGCCGAGGGCCGAACCTCGACATGGGGCCTTAATCGAGCTGGCGCCTCATAATAGCCGACCCAATATTCCGCATTGAGCCCGAAGGGCAGGGCGGGCAGGCAACACCATAGTTGCCTGCCTGAAACACCAAAGTTCCGCACATAATTTGGAGGCCGTGCAACCTCACGTGAGATGCCCCTCGCGAGGTTTGTCGCTTGCAGCCTCGGATCCGAGAATCCCTCGACCGGCCGGCAAGTTCGCCGAAGGCGGGACGAGGCGTCGCCATGGGCTACAATCACAACAATCCGCAGAACCGGGCGAAGGCGACCTCGATGCTGCGGCAGTTGAAGGTCCAACTCGTAGACGTGACGGGCGCGCAGGTCGAAGCCCGCAGCAACCTCTTCGCCGCCTCCGAGGCGTACTGGCAGCTATCCAAGGCGGCCGGCGTGCACCTCTACCAGGAGGGCGGCGGCTGGCATGCCGACCTTGAGTTCAAGGGGTTGCCGCCGGGCGTTCCCCGGATCGTCGGCACCCCGGAACCCGTCCCCACGCGAGCGGAGGCCGTCGAGAGCGTCGTCGAGATGATGTCGATGTGCGCCCAGCGCGACGGCATCACTCCTCCGGACCCGAAGACGGGGCTGCGCTGGTTCCGGTTCGACGATCACGAGGTCCCGGTCGACCCGGAGATGCTGGAACACTTCGCCTCCCGCGTCTCCGTGGTCGCGTTCGACGCGGCGCACATCCGGAAGGAGCTCGATCTCCTTCGTGCCGACATCGCGGGCGACGCCCCCGTCACGGCCGAGGCCTGGGCGGCCGCGGACTTCCAGCTTCGGTACGACGCCTGCCGCATGTGCTGCGCCGCCATGGCCTTCGGGATCATGCAGGTCTCGTACGATCCGCAGGCGGACCTCGAACCGGTCTCGGCGTCGGCTCCCGGGATGCACTGAGCGCCGAGTTCAGGCGGCGTCGGCTCCCGGTCGACACGCCTTCAGGTCGCGGCGTCGATAGAGCTTCGTCCGGACCCGGTCGTATGGCGCCGCCTCTCGGACACCGCCTTCCGCGAGCCGGCGCATCGCCTGCTGCGGCGAGAGGCCGAGGTAGGCGGTCGCCTCCATGAGTGTGACGTACTCGGAGGCGAATGCCTCGACGCTCGCCCTGGTCAGCGCCCTGACCGACCGCGGATCGCGCGGGCGGTATCCGGGCGACCACTCCAGCATGCCTTCCCTGACGAGGCACCACAGGTTCTTCGGGTCGACGCCGGCCAACATCGCGGCCGCCTCGGTCTCGGTGACGTCGTCGGCGGAGCCTTCGCCCTGGATGACCCTGAAGAGCTCGTCGCGGTCGATCAGGAGGTCGCCGTAGCGCCTGCCCGTCGTATGGCGTCCCACCCATGCGAGCCGTCCATCGAGGATCAGGTTCAGGATCTCGACGGTGCCGACCCGCAGGCCGGGCGCGGCCCGATCAATCGTCATCCGCGGCTCGGCGGGGTTGGCCACGGGCACGGCGTTTTGGAACAGCCTCGACATGAAGGCATCGACCTCTGGGCGCAGGAAGCGGCGCTTCGAGCCCGCGTTCCGGTCGGCTTCGGGCAGGACGGGCAGCCATCCCGCCTCCTCAAGGTGCCCGACCTGCTTCACCGAGAACCCGGTCCGGGCGGCGACGTCCTTGGCCGTGAGGTGGTCCTCGACGTTCGCGACGACCTTCCCGAATTCCTCGACGGTGATCCAGAGCCGGCGCCCCTCCGCGACGGCCTCGGCCCCGATCAGCCGGAGCAGGCCGACGTCGGACCGCGAGCTCGAAAAGGCGGCGCTCCGTTGCGTGTGCATGCGCCGCTCGTCCAGCCGCACGCCGAGGAAGGCCGTCCCCGGGCTTATGGGTAGCTTGGAAAATGCGTGCTCCCGCAGGACGTGGCGGAATTTCTCGAACGCTGGGTCTTGGCGATTCGAACGCAGGACCGCGTGGACGCGTCCGTAGACCTTGCCGTGGCCGATGGAGCCGCGCTTCCCGAAGCTCAGGCGTCCGACGATGCCGTCGAGCGCATCCTCGACCGCGTCCGCCCCCCGCGCGGCGATGCGGTACCCTTCCTCCGCCGCCCGCGCGAGGTCGCCCATGTCCGAGGGATGCGTTCCGGGACCGTGGATGACCGAGACGCCGAGCGCCTCGCAGAAGGCCGAGGCGGCGTGCAGCGGCACGTCGTCCAGCCAGTTGCCCGGATCGCACGTGCCGTCGAGACGGGCGGCGAACCAGTCCACGAAGGCGGTTCCGGGGGCGGGTGCCGCCTCCGTGCGTAGCCGGTCCAGAACGGGGAGGACGCGGTCGGCCAGCGTCGCCGAGAAATCGTGGCCGGCCCGGAGCGTCGCGTCGGCCTCGACGTGCACCAGGACCGTCCCGTGCCGGCCGCAGACCCTCACCGGCTCCAGCAGCCATTCGAGCCTCGACCACGGCCGGGCCTCCGTCGGTCCCTCGAACCGGGCGAGATCCTCCGCGACGCAGTGCGGGCACACCCGCGTCGCCGACGCCAGTGCCGATCCGGGTGGAAAGCGGTGGCCGCCGACCACGACATTCTTGTCGCCGACGTCGTGCGAGGGCGTGTACCGACCAAGGTCCGACCGGCTGGCCGGGTTCTGCCGGTTCAAGGCGGCAAGGGCGTCCAGGGCGCGCCCGTCGCCGCGCCCCAGGGCCTCGACGTCGATCCGCATGTCCCTCAGGAGGGTCTGCAGGTCGACGCCGTTCAAGGCGGCGAGGCGGGCTGCGTAGCCCATCGCCGGTTCCTTCGGCTGCAAAGGATGCCCGAGGTTCAGGAACGTATCCCGGGCCGGAAGGGTGGTTGCGTCCCCGTTCACGACGATCGCGCCGGTGCGTCGTCGATGGTCAGGAACGAGCCCTGGCGCAGCCCCCTCCAGTGTTCCGCCAAGAACGGGTTCTTGTCGTCCTGCCCGTAGGCCAGGGAGCGGCGCTCGAAGGCGACGGCGAAGTGACCGTAGGTCAGCGCCTCCCTCTTCCAGTGCATCGCCTCCTGGAGGGCTCCCTCCACGAGCTGGCAGATCCGGGCGTACCGGTGCCGGGCCGCGAAGGCTAGGCGCTCGGGCAGGTCGGTATCCGCCAGGTGGCTCGACGCGATGCCGACCGCCTCGCCCATCCGGGAGAGGATGTTCAGGACGAGATCCTTCTCCTCGGGCATCGCCACGTCGGCGAACCGGACGAAGTTCCCGCGCCGCTCGACCTGATCGTCGCCGATGGGCAGCCCGAGAACCTCGGGCAGGCCGGAGAACACGAACGCGACGGGCCACTTCGTGTCGATGGCCACGCCCTTGATGGCGTTCGCGAGTTCCTCGCGGTCGGATTGGGAGGCGTTCCGCTTCAGGAGGTGCTGGGCCTCGTCGATGTGGACCAGGAACACGCCCTGCGACTGGAGATGTCCGGCCATCCCGTCCCAGACCTCGCCGCGTCCGGTCTTCATGGCCAGCCCGTATCCAGCTTCCCGGACGATCTGCAGGCCGACGAGGCGAGGGGGCGCGTAGCCCTTGAGCTTGATCGAGACGTAGCGCGGCTTGAGCCCGTAGGGCGTCGGGACGGGCCGCAGCGCCGCGTGACCGCTCAGCAGGCGCCCGATGGCGGCCGTCTTGCCGGCGCCGCTCGCCCCGACGAGGAAGAAGCAGTCCGCCTCCTGCCGGGGGAGGCGGCGCGTCGCGACGTACCGCTCCAGGTAGCGGTTGAAGCCCGTGAGGAGGGCGTCGTCGCGGTCGCACTCGACGTAGACCGACTTGACCTTCTCCAGGCCGTCGATCACGCGCCGGCTGCCCTCGGGCATGCCGGCGCTGACGCCCCGGAAGTAGTCGTCTTCGTCCAAGGAGAGGCGGGTGGCGGCTTCGAGTTGGGCGGTCATGAGCGTTCCTCGTCACGGTAGCGGTTCACGGACCGACGCTTGGTCGGCTTGGCAGGGTCGGCCACCCGGCCGGAGCCCGGCTTCCTCGCGACCGAAACGCCCAGCGTGTCCGGTTCGTCCGCGGTGGACATCGGCGCGCCCACGGGCTTCGGCCTGGGCGCCGACGCCCGGTCGCCGCCGCGCTCAAGGCGCTCGAAGAAGGCGAGGTGCTGGTCGTTCGTCATGATGTCGGACGGGACGCCGGCCCGGATGCGCGCCTCTTCCGCCGCCCGCTTGATGAACTGGCGCGCCTCGTACCTGACGCTGCGGCCGGCGGCGTCCTCGTCGGCGGCGAAGCGCTTGATCTCGTCGTTGAAGTGCTCAAGCCTCGTCAGCGGCACCCCGCGGAACTCGTCCGCCTTGAACTCCATGAAGTCGCCCGCGGCGCCGATGGCGCGCCGGGCTTCCTCCGGAACGAGCACGAGCATGGTGCCCAGGTCGTTGGGGTTGATGACCCCGGTCAGCTCGCGCTTGCCCACCAGGCCGAGGAGGACGCCCATCTTCGGGTGCTTGTACTGCACGTGCATGAAGGTGATGCCCGGCGGGCGGATGCGCAGGCCCCGCTTCCGGATGCCGAACGCCACGTGCCTCTGCACCTCGTCCGGCGGGGGGAGCAGGTCGTTGGAGGACCGCTCCCAGGCCGAGAGCGGGCTCATTCCGGAGAGGCCGGAATGGGGGCGGAGGTGGTAGTCGTCGACGATGAAGCGGACGAGCAGGAGCTCGATCTCGTGGGCCATGACGCTGGCGAGCGCCTCCGCCTCGTAGTCGCCGCGCTTCACCACGTTGGAGAAAGCCTGGCCGGTGAAAGTGCGGCAGAAGCGCTTGAAGGTCCGGAAGAACGACTCGATGTGGCCGCGCGAGGTGGGATTGCCGCCGGGGTAGCGGTGGGTGATGCCGACGCGCCGGACCGTGTCGCGGAAGTCGCCCTCGAAGGCGGGTCCGCCGTCGGTCGCGACCTCGCGCGACCTCGCCGCCATGTTCCATTCCGAGGTAGCCTTGGCGAGCTTGGCCCATCCCGACTTGTCGATGAACATCGAGTGGAGGGCGCGCCGGGAGCCCATGGTGGACGGCTTGTCGGGCGTGACGTTCAAGGCGACGATGCAGCGGGTGACGACGTCGATGCCGGCGGTGACCGTGCAGCGGACCCTGCGGTCGACCTTCTGCGCGGCCTCGCGGACCTTCGGGGTCAACGTGTCGTAGACCTCGGCGTCGTTGAGGATGGCGAAGAGATCCATCTCCCAATCGTCCATCTCGACGCGGCCCATCCGCTCGATGACCTCAAGCCCGTCGTAGGTCCGCAGGCCCTGGCCGACCGGTGCGTACTTGCGGCCCGCCACCTCCGGGCCGAGCCGTCCGGCGTCGACGACCATCGGCGCCATCCTGTTGACGCGGCGTCGGACTGCCCGCTCGTTCACCGACAGTTGGGCGTCCTTGGGCAGCTCCTTGTTGCGCTTACGGACCGCCGCGTCGACGTCCATGAAGACATCGTCCTTCGCGGGCATCCCGCGGCTGGCGTACTGGTCGATCTGCTGCTCGATGATCTCCAGGACCCGGGCGTCGAGTTGCCTGCGGTTCCCGCACCGGCGGTAGCCGGGCTTGAAGGCGCTGGACCGGAACTCGGCGTCCTCGTAATCGGCCAGCCATTCCCTGAGGGTCGTCGGCCCCGGGTAGTCGTAGGTCTTGGCCTCCTGCCCGGCGATCCGCCGTCCGGGAGGCCGCGCCATCCGATACCGGTCGAGGTACCAGCGATGCACGGCGTCGCGCTCGCGCTCGATGAAGGCCGCGAGACCCTCCTGCGAGAGGGCGGGCTTCTTCCCGTGGCCATCCAGGCCGGCGCGGGCACGCTGGACGCGCGTGCACCATTCGACCTTCCAGGCGATGGTCCGCAACTCCTCGTCGTTCAGGTCGTGCAGCAGGAGGTCGTCGTCGCGGAGGGCAAGGTCCCTCGCGGCCGCAGAGAAGTAGTTCTCGTCGACGGCGATGAGCTTGGCGTCCCGAAGCTCCTGCTGGCGCTTGTCGGTGAGGTGCCATGCATCGTCGTCGTCGACGAGCATCTCGCCGTCCACAACGTGTATCAGCACCCAGGCCTGCGCGAGACGTTCCGCGGGGCGGTAGCACTCGCCGTTCCGCCGGACGCGGTCGTTGAGGGAGAGATAAAGTCGGGTGTTTGGCATGTATTCGTCATTCCTTTGAGGGTGCCGGGAGGGTGTCTTTGAAGGGCATCCTCCCGGTGCGAGCTGCAGGGTCTGTTAAGCGGCGTGGTTAGCGCCGATCAGGCTCGACCCGTTGGTTAAGGGGGTGTCCATGTGGAGGCGCTCGCCCGGCGGGTTCCTCAGGAGACCCGCCGGGATGAGGGCGAAGGCCGCCCTCATCCCCCTCACGCCGTATCCGGACGCCTGCCCGATGGCGGCGGCGGTGACGGTCCCGGGAAGGTTCGGGAGCGTCGCTCGGACGGCCTCCCAAGCCTCGCTGTCCTGCTCGGCGCCGCAGCGGGCGATCAGGCTGGCGTTCTCGACCGCCGCGGGGTCGAGCCCCTCGAAGGTCACCAGCCTGAAGTCATCGGCGACCCCTGCGGTGTCCTGCTCGCAGATGAGCTCCAGCTTCGCCCAGGTGTCGTCTTCCTTCGCCGACTCGGCCGTGTCCTTGACCGCGTAGGCCTTGCGATGGCCGCAGCGATGCTCGACGACGACGTCGATGAAGTAGACGTGCAGGACGCCGTTGCGGCGGAAGTTGACCTTCACCTGCTCGTGGATCGCACGGACGGTCGAGAACGAGGCGAGGACCGTGATGACGGTCCGCTCGGACTCGCTGTCGAAGCCGTGCGTCCGGCGCCTGACCGGATCGGGCAGGTCTCCGACCGAGGGCCCGTGCTTGCGCGACCGGGGTACGCGGTCCGGATCGGTCCGCGCGTAGTCGATGCCGACGAGATCGGGAGCCGCTCGCGCGACCGTTCCCGTGTCCCCCTTTGGCCGGGACTAGCCTGTCACCCTTTGGGGGCGACGAGGGCCGGGGCCGAGAACAGGGTCTGGCGGCCGGCGCACATGTCGGCAAGAGTCGTGTGGCGATTGAACATCGTGGCATCTCCCGGGAAGAAAGCTGGACACCGCACCCCGTGACGGGGCGGGCCTTCGTGGTCACGCGAAGGTTCGGGCGCCCGTGGGCGCTCCGAGGTCAGTTCCGGTGGGGGGATGTCGCCGCTATTCGGGAAGCGCCGGTCCGGGGGAGACGTAGGGTCATGCAGGGCATGCTTGCTCTCCTTCGGTGGGGCCAGGCGCTGGCCGGTGGATGGATGTTCGGGCGGTGGAGTTAACGTGCCATCGCCCAGGCTGACGGCCGGTTAACAATTCCCTGGCCGGTGGATTTTCGGTGAGACGGCTGTGGACAACGCGTGACGACCGTCGACGCCCGTTCACTGGTGTCCCGCCCCGGGGAAGGCCACGACGTTGCCGTCCGCCCGGCGGGTCAAGCGGCGTTCCTCGACGAGCTCCATCCCGGTCTCGACCTCGACGGCCACGGACCCCAGCAGGCTGTCCATGTCGTCGGGCGGCAGGAGGCGCGAGAGACGCAGCAGGCCCAGGATGATCTCCGCGATGCGGGCATCGACGTCACCGTGCATGGGGCCCTCCTTCGACGGCGCCCGCCTCGCCGGCCGGCGTCGCCGGGGTTTCCGCGATGATCGTGCGGACCTCGTCACCGCCGAGGACGCGCCGCTCGACCAGTCGGGAGGCGACGCGCTCGATGCGGTCGAGGTTCGCGCGGACCAGGCCGAGGGTCCGGACGTAGAGACGGTCGAGTTCGCGCGCCGTGCTGTCCCTGAGCGCGGCGTCCGCGCGGACGAGCGCGTGCATTTCAGAATGATCACCCCTGTAAAGGAGCGACCCCGAGAGGCCCCAGGACGCGGCCTTCGAGGCGAGCAGGGCCGTGGCGGTGGCGAGGTCGCTGAAGCGCTCGCCGCCGGCACCCGAGGTCGGCTCGCCGAAGACCTCGTCGGCCGCCCTGCCGGCGAGTTGGGTGCAGGCAAGCGCCTCGACCTGCGCGGAGGTCATCATGACGGGATTTCGCAGGCGCGCGTTCGTGCTGCCGGCCCAGGCCCCGCGCTCGACGATGGTCACGACGTCGAGCGCCGTCGTCGCGGTCACCTCGCCGATCACGGCATGGCTGGCCTCGTGGCGCGCGATGGCCCGGACGGTCTCGGGGGCACGGGTCTCGGGCGGGCAGACCTGGCGCACGAGGTCGGCCATCGCCACGGGCCGGCCAGCGGCCCGGGCGGCGGCGCGGGCGCCCCTGGCCCAGCCGGCGACGTCGGCCCCGGTGGCGCCGAGCCCGAGGATGCCGAGCGGCGTCAGGTCCGCCCCGGCCGGGACGTGGTCGCCGAGGTGCTGGCAGAGGATGCCGACGATGGCCTCGGCGTCCGGGAGCCCGATCCTCAAGACCCTGTTGAGGCGACCCGGCCTGACGAGTGCCGGGTCAAGTCTATCCGGGTAATTTGTTGCCGCGACGATGATCAAATTGGCGCTCGATGAAGCAGCCGAATCGATCTCCTGCAACAGGGCTGTGATCACTGGCGTCCAAAAATCTCTGTGGCGATTATCTAAACTTTCACGTGACGGAACTCCGTCCAGCTCATCGATGAGTAATACCGCCGGACCGTTGGCGGATGCTTCCTGGAATGTGTTGGAAATGGCGCGGATTACGTCGCCGAGGTGTCCGGAGTTGTTCGTGAACCACGCGGACGCGCTGGCCACGTGAAGCCTGAGCTTCAAGCTCCTGGCCAAACTGACGGCAAAGCTCGTCTTGCCGTTGCCGGGCGGTCCCGCGACGATGACCGCGCGGTCACCTTGGACGGCTTCCGCCCAGGGGATGCCTTCGGTGCGCCACGCGTCGACGGCGGCCACGAGCGCCAGGCCCCATTCCTTCGCCTCGCCGAGCCCGAAAACGTGTTCCAGGGGTGGGGCGTCGTTGGTCGCGACCACGGCCTGCCTTGCGGCGACCACGGCGGCGAGCCGCTTCTTGCAGGTGGCCGCGGTGGAGTTGCGGCGGATGGCGGAGCAGGCGTCGAGGAACGTCAGCCCGGCAAGCGGCGGAAGCTTGCGGGGCCGGCGACCGGTGACCAGCGTGATCACCGTCCGGACCGCCTTCGGCGTCGGGGCGCCCAGCCTCAGCCGGATGTCGGCGGCCACTGTCAGGGTGGACGGCAGGTAGCGTTCGGGCGCCTGCGAGACGCCCGCGACGTTGGAGCCGCCCCCGAGCAGGGCGGCCACCGTATCGCATCCCTGGTCGGGGAGATCCTGTGTCCTCTTGGTTCCGGAGCGCCGGAAGATTTCCGCGAACGCTCCCGCGGTACGGAGTGCATCGCCGACCGGCTGGACCATCTCGGGGTGTGCTACCTCGACGACGACGGCGAGGCCGCTGCGCCTCCTGATGGCGGCTTGATCGCGCTCGGACAAGGCCTCCACCAACATCGCGGTCGCGAGCATCCGGGGGACGGAATTCTTGTCGAGGAAGGCGGCGTGCGCTTCCTCGGGAGATGCATGGACGGCGTCGGCGTCCCGGTCGTCGAGGAGGTCGTCACGCTCGGCTTGGTGGGCTGTGCGGCGGGCGTGGTCCAGCAGCGCGCTGGCGGGAGTCTTCCTGGTGTCCATGGCGGCCTCCGGCATGGGGCCGCCGCGCGTCGATGCGCGCCGGTCAGACCCCTGCGGGTTTGTCGGATCGGGTGGGGAGGTGGCGGGCCGGCTGGGCGTCGGCGGCGCGCGGTATGCGCTCAAGGCGGGTCATGGGTTTCTCCTGGAGGATCGTGCGCGTGAGGGTCAGTCCGGGTCGCCGGGGTCCCAGGCGTCGAAGTCGACCCGGCGTGCCGTCGCGGATACCCTGATGCCGGGGCGGGCCGGGGCCGACCGCTCCCTCAGTCGCAGGGCTAGGGCTTCGGCCTCCTCAAGGGCGGACCTGCCGAGGGCGACGAGCACGGCGGCGGCGATGCGGGCGAACGCCGCCTCGCCGTAGGTGGCGTGGCAGCCGCTGAGCCGCCTGAAGATCTCGCCGACTTGGCGGGCGGGGTCCTCGGTCTCGGGCGGGGGTGCGGCGAAGGAATGGGTAGGTACATGGCCGGACGCGACGGGGGCGTCGGCGGGCTCGGTGATGGCGTCGGTCAAGGCGGCCTCCGTAGGGCCGCCGGACGCCAAGCGTCGGTCAGGCCCCCTGTAGGGCGTCGGGGGAAAGCGGGGTTCGGCCGATGGCCGGGGCTCTCCGTATGAGGTGCAGGGAACGGGGCACGGTGATCTCGCGAGGGGACGGGTGACCGCCCAGGTTCGGAACAAACTGGCAACAGGCGGGCAGGACGTCAAGGCGTCAGGCGATCCTCGGCAGTCTGCAGCGTTCGGCCGGTGGATAGGTGTGGATGGATCCTGCAAGGGTGCAGGTCATGGCGGTCCCGTCGCCACTGACGCGTTCTCGGCCAACCGCGCCCGAATTTCGTCGAGGGTGACGGGTCGGAAGCCGAAGCAATCGACACCGACGTCGGTGCTGGCCGCGGTACCCGGCAGCGTACCGTGGGAATGCCCGTAGAGGTGTAGGTCGCCGCGGTGCATGCGCGGCCAGATGCGATGGGCGTAGTGGCTCAGCCAGACGCCCTGCGGCGCACCGTCCGGTCCGGGGACGACCACCCGGGCCACGTCGACGATGCCGTCCCAGGGTAACCGCGAACCGATCTTGTCGTGGTTGCCCCGGACGAGGAAACGACGACGTCCGCGGAGGCGGCCGAAGACGGAACGGGCGTAGTCCTCGCCGCAACGGTAGCAGAAGTCGCCGAGGTGCCAGACCGTGTCCTCGGGGCCGACCGCGGCGTTCCAGTTCGCGATCAGCGCCTCGTCGTGTTCCTCGATGGAGGTAAACGGACGGCGGGTGGTCATCTGCTCGCCCAGAAGGGCCCGGTGGCCGAAATGGTGGTCGCTCGAAAATAGGGTTCTGGATGGCATCGGAGCCTCGCGGGATGCGGAGGCTCGGCACGCGGCGGCACTCCGGCGGTCAGTCAGTCGGGCGCTCGCGGTCGGGTTTCATGGCGGTGTCTCCTGAGGGTGGTCGACCGTGTATCGGTGCGGGGTGCCTGTGCAAGCCTGGGGCGCCGGGATCCACAGCACAGCGACGCCGTAGCGGTGCCGAAGGCGGTTCCGATTCGCCGGGCCGGTGCCCGAAAACGCGACTCAGTAGCGGGATATCGGGTAGCGCTACCTGATACCCCACGCGCGAATAAAAGCCCTCTTTCGGGGATACGAACCGAGTTGAACTTCAGTCGAAAAGTGTCGCTGTTACAGGCTTGTCCGAAAGGTAATTCAGCTTGATGAGGCGGATCTTCGCCGCCTCCCTGGAAACTGCGAAGGCGTCGGTAATTGCAGCAATCAATTGATCGGAAAGTTCGGTTCCGATGCGAAAGGGGGTGAGCTTCCCGCTTGCTAGAACGAGGGGCCGAAGCAGGTCAGTGAGCGCCTCCCGAGGCATCAAAAAAGCACCGCTCGCGTAGGACGCCTGCCACTCCATCCAATCGACCTGAGGGGCATCCAGCATCGTTTCACGCTTGCAGACGACGCGTGCCCCACCTCGTTCGACGAACAGGTCTCCGGCGGCAAATCTCAACTGGAAAACTTCGTCATGGAAGACGGCATGGCCCAGTTCATGTGCGAGTGTTGTTCTATAACGGTTCTCCCTGGTATCGCTCGCGGAAAGTGTCTGAGAGACCTTGATCTCTGGTCGAACTCCAACGGAAAAGTTGGTGACGCCCTCAACGTCGAAGCCGTCATCGGTGAGGTCGGCGTAAACGTCGAGATCTGAGACATGCTGCTCGACGAGGACACAGAGCTCGTCGGTGGTCAAAGGAAAGCGGATGCGTCCTACTTTGTCCTGGAGGAGACGACGTACGATGACCTCGCATGCACGGTCGAGGTCTTTCTCTCGGTAGTATGGGCGCTTGCCAAAGCGACCTGTCCTATCGACGACCCAGGAGACCATCTTCAGAGCCTATTTGGCAGTTCGACGGAAGGCGCTAAACATTTGCACGACGTCCTCGCGCGGTATATTCGCATCCCTCACATCTGAAGGTAATATACCAGATAGATAAAACAAATAGTCTGATTCAATTCTTAGAGCCTCTGAAAATTGGCTAATTATATGATCAGATGTTGGCTGTCTTCTGTCTCTCTCAATATCATTTAGGTATTGAGGCGTGATTGGCCTCTCGTCATCCTCCTTCATGATCATGCTCGCCAGCTCCTTTTGGCTGATGCCGAGCTGCTTTCTCCGTGCCGCGATGTAGGAGCCAAAAGTCGAGGACATGTGCGATCTGCCATTGTCAGCCAATTCGCGGATCAGCGTACCACTGACGGATTCGTCCGGGTAGCCATCGGAAAGGGTATGGTGAACGGGACCGTCCGCTCAACGTCGTTCGCGGCCGGCAGCGTCATCCCGACGGGATCGGCCTCGGGCGCTCACCGGAGCGGGCAGGCCTGCATCGTACCGCAGCAGGTCATGCCGGACAGCTTCGCGGCAGCGACGAACTGCACCAGCTTCTCCTTACGAAGTCGCTCCTCGCGCAACACGCCCACCACGTCCTCGCGGTGCGGGCAGTTCCGTCTTAGGACGGCATGGCCATCCCGTCGCCTGCGGCCACATGGACACGGACAACGGCCGTTCCGAAGTCGGTCCCCCGTCCTCCGCAGGAGCGGTTCGAGCGAGGCGAGCAGAGAGGGGTCGCCCAGCATGAAGGCTTCGTAAGCATCGGCGAGCCCCGCCCTTCCGGCATGATCGAGGGCACGCTGGTGATGGAGGCCTGCCGCGCCATGCGACAAAGCGTGCTGCTCGGGCCAGAGACCTGTCCGGGCTGCGGTACGCTGCATGCGCAGGTAATCCTCAAGCCGGTTCCACCATCCCGCAGCCGACGGCCGGTCGGAAACTGCGGCCTGCTCAGGCAGGCCAAGGCAGAACCAGCCATCCGCCTCTATGTGCCGCTCGAAGCAGCGAACCGGGAATACCGTGCCTGGGACGTGTTCACGTGCTCGCACCGCCCCGTCGAGCTCAGCTACCTCAAGCTCGACGACGAACGACGCCACCGCGGCATTGAGTGTCACCGCGGCCAGACCCCTTGCGCGGTTCGGGAACGAGGCGCCTACCTGGAACCAGGCCGGCGCCTCGGCGAGAGCTAATTCTAACAGGTTGTCAGCCGTTGGCATGGAAGCGATGCTCCGGCTCGGGCCGCCGGATGGTAGGAGCAACTGCCACGGTCCTCGCCACGGCCGGGGCCGCCGGCGTGCCCAGCAGAGCCTCGACCGCCTCGTAGTCGAGGTTGTTGGCCTTGCCGAAACGGAAGATCTGCTTCACCCGAGAGTGAGCGGCTTCACGAGCGGTCGGCCCCAGGCTCGTCTCCGTTCCGGAGCAATCCTGCTGAAGCCCCTCCGAGCCCGAGACCGCCCGGCTCGACGCGCATCGAACGCTCCGGTCGCCCCGAATTCCAAGCCGCGTCACGGGCGTCTGGCCGAGCTCCAGGCCGATGGCGATACCGAGGTCGTCGATGTCGTGCAGCATCGCCTGGCACAGGTTAAACGATGAGCGGATGCCGCCGGCCATCCTGACCGCCGTCTCGACGGAAGCGGCCCTGTCGGTCTCGACACGCGACCCGTCCGCGACGATGCCGTGTACGCAATCGCCGATGAAGCGGACCTTCCTGCCGTTGAAGTCTTCCTTCACGACCGCGGCCAGTTCGCCTCTGATGACATGGATGTTCGCCACCATCGGCGCGATCTGGTTCGTGGCGATGCAGCGGTCGACGTAGGCCGTGAAGCCGTCCAGGTCGGCAAAGACCGACATCAGCGACATGCGCACCGAGTTGCTGGGCTTGAGGACGCCGAAATCGATGCTGCTGAGCGGAGGCTCATGGTGGTGGAAGTGGAAGACCGCCTCGCTTGCTAGGCTCTCCATCAGCACGGTGTCCGTCTGCAAAGACCAGATCGCGGCATCGACTTGGTTGCGGATCGGCTGGGCATCCTGCGTCCAAACGGGGCGCCCGAGGCCCTCGTTGAAATACTTGAGGCGCTCGGTGTCGGAGAGCGCCATGGCGCGCTCCATGAGCAGCGACCCCGTGCGGAGCTGCCCGATCACGGCGCGGGCGTTGTCGCTAAGGAAGATCCCCGGCGTGTCCCCGGCCGCAATCTTCGCCGCGTGGTTCGCCGGCTGTCCAAGGAACAGCGGCTCCGGCTCGTGCTTCCTGCCGCTGCTGATGGCGACCGCCTTGCCCGTGTCGATGCCGATGCGCACGCGGGTGTTGAGCTTGGTCTTGCCCAAGCGTGGGGCGGCCGCCTCGATGGTGTCCTTCAGCGCGTTTGCCATGGCGATGGCGCGAAGGACGCGCTGCCGCTCGTTGCCGCTGCCGGGAGGGGTCACGACGACCGCGTGCAGCCGGGGTCCGTGGAAGTCGACCCGCTGCGCCTCGTAATCGGCGACGATCCGGTCAGCTGCCGAGTAGTGCAGGTGCAGAAACTGCATGAGACGTCGGCTTGCGGCCTCGGTCTCGCGCCCCTCCTCAAGCATGACATCGTGGTAGTCGATGAGGTTCACGTAGACGTGGACGCCGTCGACCAAGACAGCCTTGCGATCCGGGACACTGAAGATGGGCGCCTCGTCCCGACCTAGGGACTTACCGCGCGCCCGCAGGTCGATACGACGCCTGTCGAGATAGCCTTGGTCGAAGCTTTCGACGACCACCGCCGCTTTCGGCACGGTGCCCATCAGGTTGGAGATGCGCGCGCGGCTGCGCGTGACGTCCCAGGCCATGGTCGGTCTTTCCTCAGTCAATGGAGAAGTGGGCAGGGTAGGTGCGGCCATGCTTGGCCGGCATGGCGAAGGGCTCGGGGCCAAACCGTGCCCGGGCGTCGGTGTCGAGGCGGTCGAAAACCCGGTCGCTGATGCGCACGGGCCCGTTCGGCTGTCCGTCCTTGGGCTTGTACTGCTCGAACCGGCTCGCGGTGTTCACGGTCTCGCCGATGATGGTGTAGGCGCTCCGTCCCCCAGCGCCGAAATCGCCGACGATGGCCTCACCAAGGTGCAAGCCGATCCGCAGGCCCATCGGCAGGCCGTTATCCGCCGCGGCCACGCCGACATCCCGCACGGCCGCCAGGGCCGCGTTCGCAGCGGCGTTAGCTGCCTTGACCAAGCGGGCCTCGTCCGGGCATGGCCAGAACGCCATCAGGCCGTCGCCGAGGAACTTGTCGACCTGCCCGCCGGCGGCGCTGATCGCGCGGACCTGCGGCTCGACCATCAGTTCGAGTGCCGCCGCGGCCGCCGCTGGCTCAAGTCCTTCCGCATAAGCGGAGAACCCCGAGATGTCGCTGAACCAAACGACCATGCCCTTGTTGATCGGCTTGATCTTGGTTGCGGCCATCCGCATGGCGCCGAGCGCTGCCTGAACACCGTCCGGGCAGACGAACCGTGAGACCATGCTCTCGATGTCCACAACCTCGCCGGTCAGCGCAGCCCGGTGCACGACGGCTTCGTCGAGCTTGACGACGAGCGCGCCGCAGACGGCTTCCAGCCACATTGCCCTGCACTCAGGGTCCAAGAACTCCAAAACCGACCGGTCAATTCTCCAGGCCGACGACCGCCGCGACGCGATGACATCGGCTCCACGCCGGGCCGGACCGCCGTCCTGACGGGGTCGGAAGAAAGCAGCCTCACCGATGATGTCTCCGGGCCCGCGGCCCGCGAGCTTGTGCGTCGAGCGGATGCAGAACTCCCCCGTCTCGACGATCCAGACGCAATCGGCCTCATCGCCGGCCCTGCACAAGACCTGGTCCTCCTTGCACGAGACCAGGTTGAACTCGGTCACGAGCGCGGCGGCCAACCGCTCCGGATTGGAAACGTAGCGGCGCAAAAACTGGTGCACGCCGGTTTCTTTCTGGGTGTCAACAGCCATGCCGAATCCTCAAAAATACGCTACTTAGCTTATCGCGCGATTAGCTGAGGTCAATAGCGGCGAGGTCCGCCTCGGACCACCCTGGTCGTTGGGCGGTCAGGTATCGGGAAGCGCTACCCGATACCCGACCTCGGAGTCGCTTTTGGCGCCTCCGAGGGGGACTCCGTAGCGCGCGCTTAACCCCCTCCGGGTCATGGTTTCCCCAGCCCCAGGGAGCGCACCCATGCCGTCGGAGTCGACCGTCTTCCACGTGGCCGACGTCCTGCTGGCCGCCGGGGAACGGCCCAGCCTGCGCAACGTGCGCGCGAGAATCCCGGCCGGCGGATCGCCCCGCGACGTCTGCAAGCACCTGCGCGCCTGGCGCAAACGGCGCGGCTACGACGCCAGGCTCGAACCCACCGACATGCCGAAGGCCGTGCGCGACAAGGGGCAGGCGCTCGCCACCGAGATCTGGAAACAGGCCAAGCGCGAGGCCACCCAGGCCTTCGCCCGCGAGCGCGCCACGGTCGAGGCCGACGCCGCCGACGAGCGCCAGGACCGCGAGCACCTGCTCGGGATGATCGAGACCCTCCAGGCCGACAACGCCTCACTAGTCATCCGAGCAGAGGCGGCCGAAGGCGAGGCCGCCCGCGTCCTCGCCCGCCTCGCCAAGGTCGAGAACCAACTCGACCGCTTCCGCGCCGAGGAGTTCTGGGACCGGGTCATGCGCGAGGTCGCCGAGGTCCTGGCCGAGCGCGGCGCCCTGACACCGGGCGAAATCCTACCCGAACTCAGGAGCTGGACCGTCCGCGGGGCGGCGCTCCACCGGGAGCCGCTCACCGCCGCCGTGCTCAGGAAGAAGATGGACGTCCGCGTCTCCTTCGGACGCTACTTCGAGCACCGGGATGAAGGGCGCTATTCACGCAGGGTCGGATAAGGGGGCGACGGCGAAGGCCCGTGCCGCCTCGCCTGCTTCGGCCCGAGCCGCTCGCGAAAACCTTTGGATCAGCCGCGGAGCGGCGGCGGCTTGCGGCCCTCTGGGAGCATGTCCCGCAGATGGTCGTGGACGATCCGGGCGCTGAACGGCTTGGCGATGAAATGCGCACCGTCCGGAAGGTCGGCCGGGCCCGGCGTGGCCTGCCCGGACGCGACGACGATGCGGATGTGCGGCCAGTGGCCCGCGGCGTGCCGGGCAAGGGCGAACCCGTCCAACTCCCCGGGCATCTGGACGTCGGTGAACAGCACGGAAAGCTCGGGGTGCCGTTCCCGCAGCAGGGCCAGCGCCGCGTCGGCATCCGTGGCTTCCAGGGTCTCGAACCCGGCGTCTTCGAGGATGTCCAGCGCGTCCATGCGGATGAAGGCATCATCGTCGACGACGAGGGCGCAGGGGCGGGACTGTGGGGTGGGATCGGTCATGGCGGGGATTAAAGCCCGTCCGCCGTGAAAGGCTCCCTGGCCTCCGGCGTCGATGAAAATCCGTCGTGCGTAGGCCCGGTGCCGTCAGGCTGCGCCATGTGCGTCCAGCAAAGTTCGCGCATCACGCCCGCGGCCGGCGCCACGACCCGGCAACCATGGAACGCGAGCCGCGGGACATCGACCGGGAAGACAGCGCCCGCATCCGCTACGAGTTCATCGATAGTTGCCGCGTGGACGCCGGCGTCCGGAGCGTCCTCAGCCCGGCTCGTCACCCCGGGGCATGCCCGTCGCGGCGACACGCACGGCGAGATCCTTCAACTCCTGGCGCAGGTCGGCGAGGTCGCGCTCGCCGAGGCCGGTGCGGCAGACGACGGCCTGCTGCGCCTGCGAGACCCTGTCCTCCAGCAGCCGGCCCGCCTCCGTTAGGCCGACGAGGACGACGCGCCGGTCCGCGGCGCGGACCCGGGTGACGAAGCCTGCCGCCTCCAGCCGGTCGACCAGGGGCGTGACCGCGCTGGACGAGAGTTGCAGGCGGGCGGCCAGGTCGTGCACCGCCGTCACCCCGTCTTGCCAGAGCGCCAGCATGACGAGGTATTGCGGGTAGGTCAGGCCGAGCTCGCCCAGCAGCGGCCTATAGGCGCGCACCACCGAGTTCGTCGCGGCGTAGAGGGCGAAGCAGAGCTGATCGTCCAGCCAAAGCCCGCGTTGCTTCGTCGATGTCGCCATTGACCGGCGCTCCGTCCAGACGTTAATCGTTCACGCGTGAGCGATGCCGTCAACCAGCCGCCACGGCGGATCGCCCCGAGGGTCAGGTAACGGTCCCGGCCCGGATAGAGGGCGCCGCGGCGACAACCTCGGTGCGGCGCCTGGGCGGCCCCCGGTTGCCCGCTTATCCCTCGATGTCGTGCGGATACGTCGACGACGCAACCGGCATGGCAAAGGCTGGGACATCGGGAGCGGACTCATGGATGCGGTCAGCGCGCAGGACATCGTCGACACCGTGCGGTCGAGCCTGCTGGTGCTCGACCTCGACCTGCGGGTGCAGTCCGCCAACCGAGCCTTCTACCGGACCTTCGCGGCCGCCCCGGACGAAACCGTCGGACACCCCCTCTTCGCGCTCGGGAACGGGCAATGGGACATCCCGGAGCTGCGCAGGCTGCTCCTGGAGATCGTGCCGCGCGACGAGGCTATCGAGGGCTACGAGGTCGGGCACGACTTCCCCGGCATCGGCGTGAAGTGCATGCGGCTCAACGCGCGCAAGGTCCATCGCGAGGGCGGCGGCGCCTCGTTCGTGCTCCTGGCCATCGACGACATCACCGAGGAGCACGAGGCCCGTAAGGAAGCCGAACGGCAGAGGAGCCTCGCGCAGAGCATCGTCGACACCGTGCGCGACCCGCTCGTCGTCCTGGAGCAGGACATGACCGTCGTCACTGCCAGCCGGGCCTTCCTGCGCCTGTTCGAGGTCGAGGCCGGCGACCTGGCGGGGCTGTCCCTCTACGACCTGGCCCAAGGCCAGTGGCGCGTCCCGAGGCTGCAGGAGCTCCTCGGCCGGATCGTGCCCGACGACGCAACCCTCGACGGGTTCGAGATCGAGGACGAGTTCCCGGGCCTCGGCCGGCGCATCTTCAAGCTCAACGCCCGCAAGGTCTTCCGCCCCGGCAACCACGTGACGCGGCTGCTGCTGGTGTTCGAAGACGTGACCGAGACGCGCCTGATGGAGCGCCACCGCGACCTGCTCGCGGCGGAACTCGCCCACCGCATCAAGAACAGCCTGCAGATCATCACCTCGTTCGTCTCGTTCGAGATGCGGCGGGCCGCCGAGCCCTGCGTCGACGGCTACCGGGCGATGCAGGCGCGCATCAACGCCGTGGCCGAGCTCTACGACGTGATCTCGCGCTCGGCGACGCTCGGGCCGGTCCCGGCGGAGACCTACCTGAACGGCATCGCCGGCAGCCTGCGGTCGAGCCTGCTCGGCGAGGGACCCGGGGTGTCCATCGTCGTGACGGCCGAGCCGGTCGCGATCCGGACGGAACACGCGGTGACGCTCGGCCTAATCGTCAACGAGCTCGCGACCAACGCGGTCAAGTACGCCTTCTCGGACGGCAGGGGCCGCATCGACATCGGCCTGCGCCGCATCGACGACGGGGTCGTGCTCACCGTCAGCGACGACGGCATCGGCCTGTCGGGGTCCGCCGCGGGCAAGCCGAGCTCCGGGCTGGGCTCGCGCTTCGTCGAGGCGTTCGTCAGGCAGCTCGGCGGAACCATGGCCACCGCCGCCGGCGGCCCGGGGACGACCTTCACCGTGCGCTTGCCGCCCTCCGTGTTCGCCGAGGCCTGACCTCGACCGCGCCCGTGTTCCAGGACCGTGCCGTCGTGCCGCCGGAACGGCCAAGCTGGCCCGACGTTGGGCCGCTCGAACCCCGGCATCACCATGTCCCGATTGGATAGCCATTGCCGCCCTGCACGCCGACCGCCATCCATGAGGACCATTCGGGCATCGATGCGACCGGGCAGGAGGCGAGACGGCTCGCGGCGCTCGCCGGGTACGCCATGCTCGACACGGTGCCCGAAGCCGAACTCGACGACATCGTTCGCCTGGCCGCCCGGATCTGCGGCACGCCGGTCTCGCTGATCACCCTCGTCGACGACGTTCGCCAATTCTTCAAGGCCCGGTCGGGCTACGCGGGCGCGGAGAACGCGCCGCTCGATTCCGGCTTCTGCCCCCTCGTCGTGAACGCCGGTGCGCCGCTCGTCATACCCGATGCAAGCTCCGACCCCGCCTACGCGGAAAACCCGGCGACCCGCGACGCCGGCGTGCGGTTCTACGCCGGCGTGCCCCTGCTCACGGCCGACGGCCTCGTGCTCGGGACCCTGTGCGTCGTCGACGGCGACGCGCATCCCGGCGGCCTGGATGCGACGCAGGTCGAGGATCTTCTGGCGCTCGCCCGGCAGGTCATGGCCCAGTTCGAGCTCCGCCGAGCCGTGCGCGACCGCGACGAGGCATTGCGCCGGCAGCGGGCGGACGAGGCCCGCCACAGGCAGGTCCTGGCCAGCGCGGTGGACTACGCCATCGTCACCACGGACCTCGACGGTCGGGTCACCGGCTGGAACGCCGGGGCGGAGATGATCCTCGGCTGGAGCGAGGCCGAGGCTCGCGGCCGCCACGCCGACCTCTTCTTCACGCCGGAGGACCGGGCCGACGACATCCCCGAGAGCGAGATGCGGGCGGCGCGCGAGGAGGGGCGCGGGAACGACGAGCGCTGGCACCTGCGCAAGGACGGCTCGCGCTTCTGGGCCCTGGGCGAGATGATGCCGCTCACCGCCGAGGACGGGGGCCACGTCGGCTACCTCAAGATCCTGCGGGACCGCACCGAGCAGCGCCGGCGGGGCGAGCGCCTGCAACTCCTGGCCCGGGCCGCCGCCGAGTTGCTGTCGGCCGCCGATCCGGACGCGGCGCTGGTCCCGATCCTTGAGGCCGGCACCGAGGCGCTCGGCTTCGACCAGACCTACATCTACGTCTCGGCCGCGGAGGGCGAGCGTCTGGCGCTGACGCAGTCCGTCGGGCTCGGGCCGGAGTTCAGGGCGGTCCTCGGGGACGTGTCCTGCGACCTGCCCCTGTGCGGGATCGTGGCCCGCACGAGACGACCTTTCGTGCTCCCGCACATCCAGGCGAGCGACGAGCCACGGCATGCCATGGCGCGCGGAGCCGGGCTGACCGCCTTCGCCGGCTACCCCGTGCTCAGCCACGGGCGTCTCTCCGGGGTGATCTCCTTCGCCTCGACACGCCAGCCCGACTTCGACGCCGAGACCTTGGCCTTCTTCACCACGGTCGCGCAGTTCCTGTCCACGGCGCGCGGCAGGCTCGACGACGAAGCCGCCCTGCGGGCCAACGAAACGGACCTGGAGCGGCAGGTGGGCGAACGCACGCGGGCCCTGATGATGGCCGAGGAGGCGCTGCGTCAGTCACAGAAGATGGAGGCTGTCGGGCAACTGACCGGGGGCGTCGCGCACGACTTCAACAACCTGCTGACCATCATTCGCTCGTCGGTCGACTTCCTCCGCCGGCCGGACCTCGCGGCCGAGCGCAAGCAGCGCTACCTCGACGCCGTCTCCGACACGGTCGAGCGGGCCGCCAAGCTCACGGGGCAGCTCCTCGCCTTCGCCCGGCGTCAGGCGCTCACCCCGGAGGTGTTCGAGGTCGGGGCCCGCCTGCGCGCCGTCGCGGACATGCTCGACACCGTCACCGGCGCGCGCATCCGGGTGGTGACGGAGATGGATGGGGCGCCCTGCCACGTCCGCGCCGACGTCAGCCAGTTCGAGACCGCGCTCGTGAACATGGCGGTCAACGCCCGGGACGCGATGCAGGGCGAGGGAACCCTCACCCTGCGCCTCGTCTGCGGGGCGGCCCTGCCGTCGATCCGGGGCCATGCCGGATCGGCCAGCCCGTTCGTCGCCGTGTCGCTCACGGATACGGGCAGCGGCATCCCGACGGACGCGCTGCCGCGGGTGTTCGAGCCGTTCTACACCACGAAGCCCGTTGGCCAGGGCACTGGGCTCGGCCTGTCCCAGGTGTTCGGTTTCACCAAGCAGTCCGGCGGCGACATCGCCGTGGAGAGCGAGCCGGGCCGGGGAGCGACCTTCACCCTCTACCTGCCCGAGGTGCCGGCGCCGGTCGTCGTCGAGGGCACCCGGGCGGCCGAGGTCCCGACCGCCACAGGGCTTTGCCTACTCGTCGTCGAGGACAACCTGGAAGTCGGTCGCTTCGCCACGCAGATCCTGGAGGACCTCGGCAACGAGACGGTGTGGGCGACGAACGCCGAGGAGGCGCTCGCCGAGATCGAGCGGACGCCGGACCGGTTCGACGCGGTGTTCTCCGATGTCGTCATGCCCGGAATGGGCGGGGTCGCCCTCGCGGAGGAGCTGCGCCGCCGCCTGCCGGACCTGCCGGTGGTCCTGACCTCCGGCTACAGCCACGTCCTCGCCCAGGACGCCTCGCACGGGTTCGAGCTCGTGCATAAGCCGTACTCGGCCGAGCAACTCTCGCGCATGCTGGGCAAGGTCACCGCGCCGCGACGCGACGGCATCGTCCGGTAAGCCCGCGAACGGTCACGGGCAGAAAGGCAACCCCCGCCTTTTGCAGGCCCGTCTGAAACCTTTCGGGACGAGCCATCGTACAGGCCGGCATACGCCCGGCCAGGGCACGGCACGGGGCCCGGCCCCGGCGCCCGAAGTGGTGTGTCCGACGCCGCTCGGCTGGAGACAATTTGTTCGTAAGATCAGGAGCTTGCGGCACGTTCCTTACCTTGCCTCCTCGTGCGAAGGGGATTCCTTCCCCGTACAGGAGACATCGAATGAAGATCACTACCCTCGCGCTCGCCGCCTCGGTCCTCGGGGGCCTCGCGCTCGGAACCGGTGCCGCCTCCGCCGCCCCGATGGGCCCGAACGGCCTCCAGGCCGGCCCGGCCGGCATCACGCAGGTCCGCATGACGCATGGCGAGCGCATGATGATGAAGAAGCGCATGATGCATAAGAAGATGATGAAGCGCCGGATGATGAAGCGGAAGATGATGATGAACCGCATGTAAGCGGCCATCACGAACGCGGCGGTCCAACCCTCGGGTTGGCTGCCGCGCCCCGCGGTTCCCAGGATATGTACGCCTCGTGCCCCGCACCTATCTGACGCGCTCCGCCCCCGACACGGGCGAGGTGGAGCATCGGCGCTGGATGTTCCGGCACCCCGCCGTCATCCGGATCACCCACTGGATCAACGCCCTCTGCCTGTTCGTCCTGCTGACGAGCGGCCTGCAGATCTTCAACGCCCACCCGGCCCTGTACTGGGGCAAGGTGTCGAGCTTCGACACGCCGCTGATGGCGATGTCCTCCACCGAGGACGATCCGCCCAAGGGCGTCACGACGGTCCTGGGCCGCACGTTCGACACCACCGGGTATCTCGGTTCCTCGGCGGGCTCGGACGGCGAACCGGCCGACAGAGGGTTTCCGTCGTGGCTGACGCTGCCGAGCGACCAGGATCTCACAGGCGGGCGTAGCTGGCACTTCTTCTTCGCCTGGGCCTTCGTCCTGAACGGCGCCCTGTACCTTCTGTACGGGCTGCTGAGCGGACAGCTTCGCTTCCGCGTCGTCCCCCAGCGCGACCAAGTCCGACACTTCGGCGCCTCGGTGTGGGAGCACCTGACGCTGCGCTTCCCGCAAGGCGACGAGGCCAAGCGCTACAACGTCATCCAGAAGCTCACCTACGGCGCCGTCCTGTTCGTGTTGCTGCCGGTGCAGGTGCTGGCCGGGCTCGCGATGTCGCCGGCGATGGACGCGGCGTTCCCGTTCCTCCTGACCCTATTCGACGGCCGGCAGTCGGCCCGGACGGTCCATTTCGTCGTGGCCGCGCTGCTGGTCCTGTTCGTGGTCGTCCACGTCGCCCTCGTGGTGCTGTCGGGGTTCCGGAACAACATGCGCGGCATGCTCACCGGATGGTTCGTGATCGAGCGCCGGATCGAACCCGCGGCGGGGGATGATGTCCGGGAGCACCGCGCATGATCCGGCAGCCGAACCGACGGTCCCTCCTGCTCGGTGCCACCGCGGCCGTTGGCACCGCGATGCTCGGCGGATGCGACCGTCTCGGCGAGGCCGAATGGTTCCGGCGCACGCTGAAGACCGGCGAGGATGCCAACCTGTTCGTCCAACGGCTGCTGCTGACGGAGCGGACGTTGGCCCCCGAGTACGCCGAGGCCGACATCTCGCCGTGGTTCAAGCCGAACGGCACCGAGGACCCGCCGGACAAGGCCTACAAGGCTCTCGCGCGGCGCAGGTTCGCGGATTACCGCCTGGAGGTCGGCGGGCTGGTCGAGACGCCGCTGAAGCTCTCGCTGGCGGAACTGCGCAGGCTCCCGTCCCGGACGCAGATCACCCGCCACGATTGCGTCGAAGGCTGGAGCGCCATCGGCCAGTGGACGGGTGTCCCTTTGGCCGACCTTCTGGGGCAGGCCAAGCTCAAGCGTGAGGCGCGCTACGTCGTGTTCCACTGTGCCGACACGATGGATCAGGGCGAGGACGACGGCGCGGATGCGGCGGACGATGGCGACCCGGGCGGCCAGGAGGCTGGCGGCAACGCCAACCCGGCCATGACGAAGCAGTCCGGTGGTGGAGAGGACAAGCGCGACTCCGGCGGGCAGCAGGCCGCGGATGCCGAGCCGGCATCCGAGCCGGTGCGATACTACGAGAGCATCGACCTGGTGGACGCGTTCCACCCGCAGACCATCCTGGCCTACGAGATGAACGGTAAGCCGCTGCCGGTGGCGAACGGGGCGCCCTTGCGCCTGCGGGTGGAGCGCAACCTCGGCTACAAGCAGGCCAAGTACGTGATGCGCATCGAGGTCGTGGACAGCTTCGCCGGCATCGGCGGGGGCAAGGGCGGCTACTGGGAGGACCAGGGCTACGCTTGGTACGCGGGCATCTGACCGGATACGGCAGCCGTAAACCCGGTCCGGCGCAGAGCTAACGCTCCGCGATCAGTTCCCTGATCCGCGAGGCGAGCGCCTCCATGGCGAACGGCTTGGTCAACACCTGCATGCCGGGTTCCAGGTGCCCGTGGCCGAGCACCGCGTTCTCGGCGTAACCCGTGATGAACAGCACCTTGAGGTCCGGGCGCCGTTCCCGCCCGGCGTCGGCCATCTGACGCCCGTTCATTCCGCCCGGTAGGCCGACATCGGTCACCAGCAGGTCAATGCGTACGTCCGATTGAAGCACCTTGAGGCCCGCGACGCTGTCGGCCGCCTCGATGGCCGTATAGCCGAGATCCTCCAGCACCTCGGTGACCAGCATGCGCACCGAGGGCTCGTCGTCGACGATCAGCACCGCCTCGTCCCGTCCCGCGCGGGCGGCCTCGGTCAGCCTCGGCATCGCGTCGTCGACGTCGGCGTCACCGTAGTGGCGCGGCATGTACAGGCACACGGTCGTGCCTTGACCGACCTCCGAGTAGATCCGGACCTGTCCCCCCGACTGCTTGGCGAAGCCGTGGATCATCGAGAGCCCGAGGCCCGTGCCCTGGCCGATGGGCTTGGTCGTGAAGAAAGGCTCGAACACCCGGGCGACCACCTCCGGGGGCATGCCGGTGCCGGTATCCGTCACGCACACCGACAGGTACTGGCCCTCCGGGACGTCGTGCTTGACCGCGGTCGGTCGATCCAGCCACTTGTTGGCCGTCTCGATGGTGATGCGGCCGCCGTCCGGCATGGCGTCGCGGGCGTTGATGCACAGGTTGAGCAGCGCATTCTCAAGCTGGCCCGGATCGATCAGCGCCGGCCACAGGCTCGCGGCCCCCACGACCTCCAGGGCCACCTGCGGACCGATGGTCCGGCGGATGAGTTCCTCCATGCCGGCGATGAGGCCGTTCACGTTCGTCGGCTTGGGCGTCAGCGTCTGGCGGCGCGAGAAGGCCAGCAGCCGGTGCGTCAGCGCGGCCGCGCGCTTGGTCGCCCCCTGCGCGACCGTCATGTAGCGGTCGAGATCGCCGAGCCGACCCTGGCCTATGCGGGCCTGCATCAGTTCCAGCGAGCCGGAGATGCCGGCGAGCAGGTTGTTGAAGTCGTGCGCCAGGCCGCCGGTCAACTGCCCGACCGCCTCCATCTTCTGGGACTGGCGCAGGGCCTCCTCGGTCCGGGTCAGCGCCTCCGCCTGCTCCCGTTCGACGGTGACGTCCCGCCCCGTCGCGTAGGCATAGTCGCCGGCCGGCGCCGCGACCCAGGATATCCAGCGGATCGAGCCGTCCCTGTGACGGTAGCGATTGACGATGCGGGGCTGGCCGCCCACCGAGGCGAGGGCGTTCGCGTCCGCGGTCCCGGCCTGGTCGGCTGGGGCTATGAACTCGTTCACGTGATGGCCGACGAGTTCCTCGGGCGCGTAGCCGAGCATCGTCGTCCAGGCCGGGTTGACGCGACGGAACACGCCGTCGAACCCGATGACCAGCAGGAGGTCTGGCGAGGTGTTCCAGAGGGTGTTGAGCTCCAGGGTGCGTTCCTGGACCTGCTGTTCGAGCGTGTCGTTCAGCGTCCGAAGCTCCTCCTCCGCACGCTTGCGGGCGGTGACGTCGTTGAAGAAGATGGCGATCTGCCGCTCGGCCGGGTCGCCGACCCGGATGGCGCGCACGTCGAACCAGCGTTCGAACGCTTCCGCGTAGCTCTCGAAGTTCGCCGGCTCGCCGGTCGAGGCGACGCGCCCATAGGTCTCGAACCAGAACCGCTCAAGGTTGGGCGCGAACTCGGTGACCCACTTACCGCGCAGGTTGACCCCGGCCTGTCGCTCGAAGGCGGGATTGGCCTCAAGGAAGCGGTAGTCCACCGGCCGGTCGTCGACGTCGAACTTCACCTCGACGATGGCGAAGGCGGTCTCGACCGTCTCAAGCAGCGTCCTGAAGCGGTCCTCAGTCCGACGGAGACGCTGACCCGCCTCGTGCTGCCCGGTGCGGTCGCGCAGAATCTTGACATAGCCATGGTGGCCGCCGTCGTCGCCGCGCAGGGGCATCAACTCGCCGGAGGCCCAGAACTCGGTCCCGTCCGCGCGGCGATGCCAACGCTCGTCGTTCGCCCGACCCTCGGCGAGGGCGGTCCGCATCTCCGTCTCCGGTATGCCGGCGGCCCGGTCCCGTTCGGTGAAGAGGCGGTCGGCCGGCGTACCGAGGATCTCCTCGCGTCGCCAACCGAAGATGGCCTCCGCCCCGGCGTTCCAGTCCGTGACGATGCCGTCGAGATCGGTCACCACGACCCCGAAGTCGATGGCGCTCTCGATGACATGCTGGAGGTGGCGTCGTGCGGGCATGGTTCCCTGTAGCCGATTCCCCGGCGAAAGTTGGGGCCGCCCCGCGCGGGGCGGCTCGACACGCCGGTGCTCGCAGGCCCACGCGGGTGGCCGTCAGGCCTCGCCCCGGAACCCGGCGACCGGTGCCGTCAGCGTGCAGACGACGCCCTCGGGCGGGTAATCGAGCTCGGTGATCCCCCCGACCGAACCCGCCAAGCCCCGTTCGATGAGCTTCGAGCCGAACCCCCGGCGCGTCGGGGGCGTCACCGTCGGCCCCCCGCATTCCCGCCAGAC
Organism: Methylobacterium ajmalii; assembly: GCF_036448855.1. NCBI lineage: Bacteria > Pseudomonadati > Pseudomonadota > Alphaproteobacteria > Hyphomicrobiales > Methylobacteriaceae > Methylobacterium > Methylobacterium ajmalii. The sequence goes on along the minus strand of NZ_JAZFXT010000021.1, from coordinate 155,846 downwards.
CAGGGTCAGGTCCCGCCCTTCGGCGCCCCCGCCCAGCGCCCAGGTCACGCTGACCCGCCCCTCCGGCCGGCTCAGCGCGCCGTACTTGGCGGCGTTGGTGGCGAGTTCGTGCATCATCAGCGCGACGGACAGCGCCGGCTGCGGTGCGCAGGTGACCGGTGGACCCTCGATGCGGAAGCGCGTCCAACCGTCGTCGTCATGGACCGCCAGGGCGCCCTCGACCACGACGGCGAGGTCCGCGCTCTCGCCCGTGCCGTGCATCAGGATGTCGTGCGCCTTGCCGAGCGCGATCAGGCGCGAGGCGAGGGTTTCCCGGGCCGAGGCGGCATCGGGCGCGTTCCGGAGTGTCTGCGTGGCGATGGCCTGCACCATCGCGAGGATGTTCTTCAGGCGGTGGGACAGCTCGTGGTTGAGCAGCGCTTGCCGCTCCTCCGCGTGGCGGCGCTCCGTCGCTTGGCGCACGAGGCTGGCGACCTGGCGTGCGAACGCGACCTCGTCCGGGTCCCAGGCACGGGGCCGCGCGGCGTTAAGGTAGAGCACGGCGACGATGCGCCCGCGCTCGATGACCGGCAGGTTGACCAGGGCGCGCACCGACACCCTCTCCAGGACAGGGGCGCTGTCGACCGTGCGCGGGTCCGCGCGCGTGTCGGCGATGACCACGTCGCGACCCTCGCGCAGGTCCCGGGCGTAGCCGCCGTAGTCGTCCATCCGGTAGGTGCCCGCGAGCGACGGGAACGCGGGCGCCGTCCAGTCCCGCGTCACCGTGAACGTCTCGCCGTCGGCCGCGACGGTGCCGTAGCCGACCCGTCCGACCCCCAGGGTCTCACCCAGCACACGCGCGCCCATCAGGGCGATGGCTTCGGGGGTGCCGCCGTCGCGCAGGCCCGCACTGAGTTCGAGCAGCGCGGCCTGGCGCTCGCCGGCTCGCTTGCTTGAGGTGACGTCGGTGACGACACCGGTGAAGCGCACCGGGTGCCCGGCCGGGTCGTAGCTGATCCGGCCGAGCGAGTGGACCCACGTGACGGTCCCGTCGGCCCCGACCAGACGGTATTGGCTGTCGAAGCCCGGGTGGCCCATCATGGCGGTCTGGATCTCGACCCCGACCGCCGCCAGGTCCCCCGGGTGGATCGCCCGCATGAAGTCCGCGAGGGGGGCGCCGGCGGCCGCCATCCCCGGGCTGACCCCGAACATCCGCGCGAAGGCATCGCTGCCGCGCATGCGGTCGGGGGGGATGTCCCAGTCGTACCAACCCACCGTGCCGGACGCCTCGAAGGCGAGGCTCAGGCGCTGCTCGCTGTCAACCAGGGCCCGTTCGGCATCACGCCGGGCCGTGACGTCGCGGAACAGCAGCGCCACCTCGCGCCGGTCCGCCGGCTCGACCCGGTGCGCGGCGACCTCGATACGCCGCCCGGCCGCGACGAAATCGCGCTCGAAGCGCACCGCCCGCCCGGTATCCAGCACCTCGCGGTAGGTCTCGACCCAGCCGTCGGCCTCGTCCGGTGCCAGGTCGCGGATGGTCCGCCCGACGATCCCGGCGATGCCGGTGTTGCGTTCGTAGCCCGGGTTGGCCTCGACGTGCACGTAGTCGCTCGACGGACCGTGCGGGCCGTCGAGGAACCGGATCACGCAGAACCCCTCGTCGATGGTCTCGAACAGGGTTCGATAGCGTTGCTCGCTGGCGGCCAGCGCGGCGCGGATGGCGCGCTGCTCGGTGACGTCGCGCGACACCCCGGAGAACCGCGCCGGCCGGCCCCGCCCGTCGGCGAGGATCTCGGCCTTCCGTGCGATCCAGCGCAGGGCGCCGTCGTCGGCGCGGCGGATGCGATACTCCACGTCGCGAGGCGGCGCGCCGCTGTCCCGCGTGGCGGTCGTGGACACGAGATGCGCGTCCTCCGGGATCACCAACGCCTCGAACGCCGTGGCCGGGTAGCTGTCACGCTCCGGCAACCCGTAAAGCCGGCAGAACTCGGGGGGCGCCAGCAGGACGTTGTCGGACAGGCGGACGGTGAACAGGCCGATCCCGCCGGCCTCCTGGGCGCGCTGCAGGTTGGCCGCCGTCTCGGCCAGCGCCTCGCCGGTGCGGCGCTGCTCGGTGCGATCCCGCAGGATCTTGACGAAACCCAGATGCGAGCCGTCCGGCGCGCGCAGTGGCATCATCTCGCCGTTGGCCCAGAACCGCTCGCCGGACTTCCGCAGGTGCCAGCGCTCGTCGACGCCGCGCCCCTCGCTCAGGGCGCCGTGCATCTCCTTCTCCGGAATGCCGGCGGCACGGTCCTCCGGGGTGAAGAACACGTCTGCCGGCTTGCCGACCATCTCCCCGGCCGACCAGCCGAGGATGCTTTCCGCGCCGGCGTTCCAGTCGGTCACTTCGCCGGCGCGGTCGAGCACGATGATGCCGTGGTCGGTCGCGCTCTCGAAGATCGCCTTGTAGTGGGCCTCACTGACGGCGACGCGCCGTCCCGCCGTCCGGCGTTCCTCGGCCAGCGACAGCAGGCGCGCGACGGTGCCGAAGAACTGCAACGCCTCCTCGTCATAGGCCGACTGCAAGGTCGAGCCGAACGAGATTACCCCTAGCGTTTGCCCCGCGCCGGTGACCGGATAGCTCGCGAAGGCATCGATGCCGCCGTCCCGGGCGATCCGGTGGCGGGGTTCGCTGCCGGCCTGGACCGCTTCGAGGATCAGCGGGCGGCCGGTTTCGGCGACGATGCCGCAAAGGGGAACGTCGAACGAGACCCGTCGGAGGGACGCACGGACCGCCTCGTTGACGCCGATGGCCCCGGTGAGGGTCAAGGTGCGGTCCCCCGCATCGACGGCGTAGACGTAGCTCTGGTCGAACCCAAGCGCGTGCGCCGCCCCGGCCAGGATCGGCTCCAGCGCCCCGGCCGGATCGTCGCTGCCGAACAGGGCCTCGGAGGCGAGCGCGAGCGTCTCCAGGCGACGCTCGCGGCGCAGGGCGGCATCCTGCAGGGCGAGGACGTCGTTGCGCTCGGCCAGCGCCCGCCGCGCTTCGAGGTGCTGCATCGCCTGCGCGGCGAGCAGGCGCAGGCCATCCGCCTGCGTCGGGCCCAAGCCGGCCGGGCGGGGCCGATGGTCGAGCACGCACAGGCTGCCGAGCACTCGCCCTTCGTCGGTGCGCAGCGGCGCTCCGGCATAGAAGCGCACGAAAGGCTCGCCGGTGACGAGGGGATTGGCTGCGGTCCGCGGATCGGCGGCGAGGTCCGGGATCACCAGCACGTCCGGCTCGGCCAGCACGAACTTGCAGACCGAACTGTCGAGGTCGGTCTCGCAACGGGGGAAGCCGGCGTTCGCCTTGAACCATTGTCGGTCGTCGCCGACGAGGCTGACCAGGGCGACCGGCGCGTCGCAGAGCGTCCGGGCCAGTTGCACCAGACCGTCGAAACCCTGTTCGGCCGGGGTATCCAGGATGTCGTACGATGCCAGCGCACTGAGACGCCGGGCGTCCGGGGCGAGGGCGGCGGGGGAGTTCGGATCGGGCCTTACGGACATGCTCGTACGACGGGAAGTATCTCGCCGGAATCCTAGCGCATGCGCGGGCACGCTGTCAGCGGCCAAGCCCGGCTTAACGAGGCCATCCCTGAAGGAAGGCCGGTCACATCGTCGACAAGCCGCTGGCGGGACCGTAGACCGCGGCACGGGCGCCGGCTGATGGCCGCTACATCGCGAACGACCGGATCGACTCGATGAAGCGGCGCTCGTCGAACGGCTTGCCGTGGAAGACGCCGCGCGCCGGGATGGCCGCCACGTCCGGCCTCACCGCCCCGGTGAGGATCAACTCGATGGGCGGCCAGCGTTCGCGCACCATCGCGGCGAGCCTCAGGCCCATGAGCGAGCCGCGCACGTCGAGGTCGGCGACTACCACCCGGATGTCGTCCCGCGTCTCCAGGATGCCGACGGCCTCGGTGGCGTTCACGGCCTCGACCGCCTCGCAGCCCGCATCCTCGATGAAATCGGCCAGCATGAAGCGCAGCAGCGGCTCGTCCTCGACGAGCAGCACGCACGGACGACGGGGTGGGGCACGTTGGGCCAAGCGCGACGACCTCCGGGAAAAGCCGCGACGCCGGACGCCAGGGCATGGCCCCGCCGACGCCGCACCGGTGCAGATAAGCTTCGCGGAGGCATAATCGAGCGGCACGCGTCGGGTGGCCGCCGGCCCGTACGGACCGTGGGCGGTCGCCATGACGGGAAACGGGTCCCGGAACCCGGCATGGCGTCGCTCCGTCCTCAGTGAGCCGCGGACGACCGATGAGGCGCGAGCATGCCGGCGCTGGCGGCCAACGGCACGTCGAGCGTACAGCGCAGCCCGGCGGCTCCCATGTCGATGGCGACGCGACCGTCGAGCTCGCGTTCCACGCTGGCGCGGATCAGGCGCGAGCCGAAACCGGGCCGCCCCGGCGTCCCGGCGGACGGTGCGCCCTCCTCGACCCAGTCCAGGCACAGGCGGCGCGCGCCGACGTCGTCCACAATCGTCCGCCAGGTCACGCGCACCGTCCCGTCCTCGACCGACAGCGCGCCGTGCTTGGCCGCGTTCGTGACGAGCTCATGGACCGTCATGCCGAGCGACAGCACGTGCCGGGCCGGGAGGTCGACATGCGGCCCGTCGACGACGAAGCGGTCGGGGCCGTCGCGGTAGGGGCCGATCTCGCCCTCAAGCATCTCGCGCAGGGAAGCGCCCGACCAGTCCTCCCGGGTGAGCAGGTCGTGGGTCTTCGACAGCGCCAGGATGCGCGCCTCCAGCCGCTCCCCGGGTGCCTCGCCGCCGCGGCTTGCTTGGCGGGCCAGGGCCTGGACGGTGGCCAGCGTGTTCTTCACCCGGTGGTTCAGCTCGTGCAGCAGCGTGACCTGCCGCTCCTGCATCTCGCGCCCCCGGGTGATCTCGTCCCTCAGGTCGGCCTCGTTGCGCTGCAGGCTCGCGGCCATGCCGTCGAGCTTGCGCCCGAGACGCCCGAACTCGTCGCCGCGGGTCATGCCGATCCGGGCGGACAGGTCGCCCCCGCGCCACGCGGCTGCAGCCCGCAGCAACCGGTCGAACGGGCGGCGGATGAAGAACCGTGCGGCCAGGAGGGCGGCGCCGAGGGCGAGCAGGACCCCGAGCCCGATGAGGACCAAGCCGCGGCGGGTCGCGGCGTCGACGTCCGCGAAGGCGACGTCCCGGTCGCGCCCGACGGTGACCCAGGCGCCGGCGGCCGGTCCCTTGGGGGTGGCGTTGGCGAGGACGCGCTCGCGTCCGTCGATGCCGAGGTCGACCCGCACGCCCTCGCCGCGGTCCGCGAGGATCTTCTGTCGCTCCCCGGGGATGGGCTTGCCGACCCACTCCTGCCCGTCGGGTCGGCGGATCATGATGACCTTGTCCGGGTCGGCGACGGTCAGGGTGGTCGACGGGAGCCGCAGGTCCTTCTGCAGGTGCAGAGACAACCAGTCGAGGTCGACGGCCGCGACGAGGACGGAGCCGACCGCGCCGTCGGGCCCGGGCAGCGGCTTGGCGAAGTGGACGCTGTCCTTGCCCGTGGCGACCCCGCGGGCATAGCCGCCCATGGCGAAGCCACCCTTGGCCATTGCGGCGCGATGGTAGGCCCGGCCCGCGTTCGAGTAGGAGCCCGGCGGCGAGCCGATGCTGTTGCAAACGACCGTCCCGTCCGGGCGCGTCAGCGCAAGGAGGTTGAGGTGGGGCAGGTCGGTGGCGGCGCCGCGGAGGTAGTCGGTGCACGCGGCGGGATCGAGGGCGCGTACCCGCGGGTCGCGGGCGACCAGGTCAAGCGACTGCCGCACCGTATCGGCGACCTGGGCGAGGTCGTCGGCGACCGCGCGCGCCGTGGCGACGGTGTCGGCTCGCACGGCCTCGTCGCGGGAGGCGCGCAGCGCGTACTCGTTGTAGCCCTGGATGACGAGCGCCGGCGCGAGGGCGAGCAGGACCAGCAGGACGATGCGCGTGGTGAGCGTCATTCCGCGGTCATCCCGGGGACGCGGGCCGCGAGGGCGTCGACGGGGAACGGCTTCGTCGCCCCCCCAATCGCCGGTCCGAGGTGGCCGCGGTCGGGCGCTGCGCTTTCCGGGTCGCCGGGGAGGCCGAAGTCCGTGACGCGCGGGTGAGCGGTCCCGACCCGCCGCGTGACCGCCGCACGCATGGCCCCGCCGCCGCGCGGGGAGGAGTCCTTGGTACGCATGATCTCAGCGGCTTGCCGCGTGAACGGTCGAGTTGACGTTCCGGTGGTCCCGATAGTCGTTCTCGCGCTCGTCCAGCAGGCGCAGGGCCGCGCGGACGACCTCGCTGAAGTTTCCGTAGCGTCCCGAGGCCAACAACCGTTCGGCGACGGCGTGCAGCTCCGGACTGAGCGAGATGGTGACTGATCGGCGAGCGGCCATGCCGGTCCTATCGCCTGTGTGACCTGTTCACACAATGAGCTAGGTCGTCACGGCCTTCGGGGCTTGCATTTCAGGCGCGGGGAGCGGGATGCGGACGCCGACCCGCAGCCCGTCGCCCTCGAAGGCGATGTCGACCTCGGCCGCGACCTGTGCCGTCAAGATCTTGTTCAGGAGACGCGTCCCGAATCCCTCGCGCGTGGGAAGGGTCGGGGGCGGCCGGTCATGCTCGCTCCAGGTCCAGGCGAGCCAGTGGCCGGCCGGGCCATCCTCGATCTTCCACGACACCACCACCCGCCCGCCCGGATGCGCCAGCGCGCCATGACGCAGGGCATTGGTCGTCAGTTCGTGCAGCGCCATGCTGACCGGCACCGCGAGTTCCGAGGGTAGCTTAAGCCGCGGCCCATCGAGGGTAACCCGGCCTCCCTCGTCGTAGGGATCGAGCTCGGCGCGGAGCAGGCCCTCGAAGGAGGCGACCTGCGCCTCGTCCTCGGTGATCAGCGCGTGTGTCCGTGCGAGCGACACGATGCGACCGCCGAAGGCCTTGGAGAACTCTGCCATTGTGACCGACGAGCGCATCGTGGCGTTCAGGACGGCCTGGACGGTGGCCAAAGTGTTCTTCACCCGGTGGTGGAGTTCGCGCACCATCAGGGCCTGGCGGTCCTCGAACGCGCGCCGCTGGGTGACGTCTCGCTGGGCCGAGACCCAGTTGGTGATGCGCCCTTCCGCGTCGCGGACCGGGGTGATCAGCCATTCGACTCGATAGGTCGAGCCGTCCTTGCGATAGTTGAGTGCCTCGCCTTGGAAAGCCTCGCCGGCGAGCAAGGACTTTCGTGCCGCGTCGAGGGGTGCCCGTTCGGTTTCCGGTCCCTGGAGGAAGCGAGGTGAGCGCCCGACAACCTCGTCGGGTGCATACCCGGTAAGGCGGACGAAGGCAGGATTGGCGTAGAGGATGGAGGGTCCGGGTTCGTCGAGGACAGCGGTCGTAATCAGCACGGCCTCCCCGGTGGCCTCGACCGCGGCCAGGAGGAGACGCAGGTCTACCCCGTTGAGGCCTTCATCCACTCGCCCTGACAACTCTACGCCCCTTCGCCCGAACCGGCCGCTTCCAGAACCCGCGATGGCGTGGATCAGGCGATGCACCTGGCTTTACAACCCGCCGACAGACCCCCGGTTGCGACCAGGTTTGCGAGCACTACGAACGATGCGGGCGTCCCCATCGGCGGGTGTCCGCGTTTCGTCATGGACATCGCCGCCGGGTTCGATTCCCGTTGTAATGGACATGCCGGTCGTCGCCGCTGAGGCCGGGAGCACGAAACTGAAAGTCGTGCCGCGGTCGAGGACGCTTTTCGCGTTCAAGACCCCGCCCTGTCGCTCGACCAGGTCCCGGCACAAGAGCAGGCCCAGACCACTGCCACGCTCACCCGCCGTTCCGTTCGTCGTCGTCCGCCTGTCCAGCCGGAACAGGTCATCGACCTTGCCAGGCGGCATGCCGATGCCGGTGTCGGTCACCGAGATCTCGACCTCGCCGCCGTCGCGCCGACCGGCCACCGTGACGGTTCCGCCCGGCAGCGTGAACTTGACCGCGTTGCTCACGAGGTTGCGCAGCACCGTGGCGAGCATGTCCCGCTGTGCCCGAACGACGACCCGCTCGCACGTTACCACCAGTCCGATGCCCTTATCGGCGGCGGCCTCGGCCGCACCTTGCATCACCTCGGTCGCGACGGCGCCGAGGTCGACGTCGGTCAGGGTCACCGCCATCGTGTCCATCTGCAGGCTCGCCCAGGAGAACAGGCTCTCCAGGAGCGCGTAGGCCTGCGTCGCCGCCTCGTGAATGCCTTTCGCGCGGCGCTCGATGGCCGTGGGGTCGCGCGCCGCGACGGCGTTGCCCAGCACCTCCGAAAGGCCGAGCAGCGCCTGGAACGGGTTGCGCAGGTCGTGGGCGATGATCGAGAACAGCAGCGACTTTTGCCGGTTCAGCGTGTCGAGTTCTAGCGTCTTCGCCTCCGCCTCCCGCCGCGCGGCGGCGAGTTCTGCCTGGAAGGCCTGCCGGGCCTCGGCGTAGCGGATCGCACGGGCCAGGCCGGAGGGCGTGACCTCTGCCTTGTCGAGGTAGTCCAGCGCGCCGGCCCGCATCAGCCGCGTCGCCAAATCCGGGTCGGCCTCGCCGGTCAGCATCAGCACCGCCCGCGCCTGCCCCTCGGCGGCCAGCAGCGTCCTGAGCAGCGCGAACGTGTCTATGCCCGGCAGCCGGTAGTCGAGCAGCACGCAGTCGAAGGTTTCCGCCGCGGCGAGGCGCAGGCCCTCGTCGCCTCCGGACGCCTCCGTCAGCGTGTGCGCGAGCCCGGACTTGACCAGCGCACGGCGCACGGCGGCCCGGTCGACCGCGTCGTCGTCGATCAGCAGGATGCGGGTCGGGGGCGTCACCGGGGTGGCTATGCCGGGAACTCCACGACCTTCCAGTAGTGTTCCAGCAGCGCCACCGCCTCCATGAAGGTGTTGGCCGGGTCGCGCTTGACGATGTAGCCGGCGACGTTGTGCCCGTAGGCACGCATCCGGTCCTCGTCCGCCTTCGACGTGGTGATCATGAACACCACCGCCGAGCGCAGGTCCTCGTCGGCGCGCACCGCCTCCAGGAACTCGATGCCGTTCATGCGCGGCATGTTCAGGTCGAGCAGGATCAGGTGGGGCTTCGCCAAGCGCTCGCGTCCGTTCTCGCCGCGCAGGATCTCCAGCGCCTCGATGCCGTCGCGGGCGACCGTGATCGGGTTGCCGATCTTGCTCTTCTTGAACGCGCGCTTGAGCCCCTGGACGTCGACCTCGTCGTCGTCGACCAGCAGGATGTTAACCGTCGAGCCCATCCGCCTGTCCCTTCCGGCCGTCGAGCGGCCACGTGAAATGCACCGCCAGCCCGCGACCGTCCGGCCCGTCCGCGAGCCAGACCTTACCGCCCTGCCGGTCGACCAGCTTGCGCACGATGGCGAGCCCCATGCCGCTGCCCTCGACTTCGTCGCGGGGTTTGAGCGTCTGGAACATGCCGAACACGCGTTCGCGGAACTGCTCGGGGATGCCGGGGCCGTCGTCGGTCACAACGAACTCGACCGCGCCCCCCGCCGGCTTGGCCTCGACCCGGATGTGCCCTTCGGCCGGCCGGTCGTGGTGCTTGATGGCGTTGCCGATCAGGTTCTGCAAGGCTTGGGTGAGCGGCGCCCGGGCGGCGTGGAGCGTCGGGAGGGAGGTATCCGCCGTGATGGTGAACCCTTCGGGCGGGCTGACCAGGACCGCGAGTTCCTCCACGAGCGCCCGTGTGTCGACCATGTCCATCGTCGCGTCCGCCCGTCCGGCCCTGGAGTAGGCCAGGAGGTCGTCGAGGAGGCTGTCCAGCCGACGCACGCGGCTCTTGAGGAGCTCCATGTTCGTCTGCACGTCGCCGGTCAGCGAGCCTTCCAGATCCTCCTCGATCCACCCGACGAGGTTCTCGATGCCGCGCAGCGGCGCCTTCAGGTCGTGGGAGGCGACGTAGGCGAACTGCTCCAGTTCCTCGTTGGAGCGGCGCAGGTCGATGGCGTGGCGGGCGAGCCTGCGCTCCATCCCCTTGCGTTCGGTGATGTCGGTGTTCGTCCCGAACCAGCGCAGGATGCGACCGTCCGGCCCGCGATGCGGTTGTGCCAGCGACAGGAACCAGCGGTACTCGCCGTCGGCGCCGCGGAGCGGGAAGGTGTCCTTCCACGGCTCGCCGGTCCGGAACGCCTCGCCGATGCGCTCCACGACGCGCTCGACGTGGTCGGGGTGGTGGACGTCGCGCCAGCCCCACCCGCGCATCTGTTCGAGGGTGGTTCCGGTGTAGTCGTACCAGCGCCGGTTGTACCAGATGATGTCGCCATTCGGCTCGGCGACCCAGGCCATCTGCGGCAGCGCGTCCGCGAGGGCGCGGAAATCGTCCGTGGTCAGGTTCGCGGCTCGCTCCACGCGAGGGGCTCCTTCAGATGGGGGCGTCCGTGGGGCCCGGCACGGGACCCCGGCACACGCCATACACATGGCTTGAGGCCGCGTCATGCGGTCCCCGACGCGATGGTTGCAGCCGTCACGCGCCGGAGCCAGGCAACCATGTGCCCGCTCGCGAGCTAACCCGGTCCATCATTCCGGAGACAACCATGCGCATCATCACCGCGCTCGCCCTGTCCTTCGCCACGGTGGCCGCCGCGGCGGCCGAGCAACCGAAGGAGGACGCCGTCGCCATCGGGCCGTGGAAGATCGAGGCCATCTCGAAGGGCCAGAAGTTCGAGCGGTGCACGATGAGCCGGACGACCGATGACGGGGTCGACGTCCGCTTCACCCGTGACGCGGACGGGCTCGACCTGACGATGAGCTCGCCCAAGTGGAAGCTCGGGCGCGGGAAGAGCTACCCGGTCGAATTGGTTGCCGGTTCCTCGACCCTACAGGCGGACGTCGCCGCCTCCGGCAACGCGGTGTCGCTGCCGGTCAAGGACGACAGGTTCCTGCGTTCGCTCAAGCTCGCGGACGGACTGGACGTGAAGGGCGAGGGCGCGACCATCAAGGTTGCCCTGGACAAGAGCGCGGCAGGCCTGGACCGGCTGGAGGTGTGCTACGCCAAGAACGGCTCGGCAACCGAGAAGAACCCGTTCGTGGCGCCGAGCGGCAAGCCGTAGTCGACGACCGCCCCCATCGACCTGAGGGCCTGCCGCCGTCGTCGCGGCAAAAATCGCTGATGAACGAAAGCGCGGAGCCGCCAATCGGCCAACGACTCCGCACTTACTCTAGGTTGATCCGGTACGGAACATTGAGGTCCGAAACCGGATCTTTGAGGCGGCTATCACCTCAGTGATGCGCCAGGATCGCCAGCAGCAGCAGGGCGATGATGTTGGTGATCTTGATCGCCGGGTTCACCGCGGGGCCGGCGGTGTCCTTGTAGGGATCGCCGACGGTGTCGCCGGTCACCGCGGCCTTGTGGGCGTCGGAGCCCTTGCCGCCGTGGTGGCCGTCCTCGATGAACTTCTTGGCGTTGTCCCAGGCGCCGCCGCCCGACGTCATCGAGACGGCGACGTAGAGGCCGGTGAGGATGACGCCGAGAAGCATCGCGCCCACCGCCGCGAAGGCCTGGCCCTTGCCGGCGATGGCCTGGATCACGAAGAACAGCACCACCGGCGACAGGACCGGCAGCAGCGACGGCACCACCATCTCCTTGATCGCCGCCTTGGTCAGCATGTCGACGGCGCGGCCGTAATCGGGCCGCTCGGTCCCCTGCATGATGCCCGGCTTCTCGCGGAACTGGCGACGGACCTCCTCGACCACCGCCGCCGCGGCCCGGCCCACCGCCGTCATGGCGATGCCGCCGAACAGGTAGGGGATGAGCCCGCCGAGCAGCAGCCCGACGACGACGTAGGGGTTGGAGAGCGAGAAATCGACCGTGACCCCCTGGAAGAAGCGGTACTGGGTCGGCGATGCGTTCTTGATGAAGTAGTTCAGGTCCGAGGTATAGGCGGCGAACAACACCAGCGCGCCGAGACCCGCCGAGCCGATGGCGTAGCCCTTGGTGACCGCCTTGGTGGTGTTGCCGACGGCATCGAGCGCGTCGGTGGACTTGCGCACCTCCTTGGGCAGTCCCGCCATCTCGGCGATGCCACCGGCATTGTCGGTGACCGGGCCGAAGGCGTCGAGGGCGACGACGACGCCGGCGAGCGCCAGCATGGCGGTGACCGCGATGGCGATGCCGAACAGGCCGGCGAGCCCGTAGGTGACGATGATGCCGGCGACGATGACGATCGCCGGGAGCGCGGTCGATTCGAGCGAGATCGCCAAGCCCTGGATCACGTTGGTGCCGTGGCCGGTGACCGAGGCGTGGGCGATCGACTTGACCGGCCGGTAGCCGGTGCCGGTGTAGTACTCGGTGATGACGACGATCAGCGCCGTGATGACGAGGCCCGCCACCGCGCACAGGAACAGGCTGAGCGAGGTGAAGCTCTCGCCGCCCGCCGTGGTGAAGCGGGTCGAGAAGCCGCCGAACATCACGAGGTTGAGGCCGGCGATCGCCACGATCGAGAGTGCGCCGGCGCCGATCAGGCCCTTGTAGAGCGCCCCCATGATCGACTGGTTGGAACCGAGCCGCACGAAGAACGTGCCGATGATCGAGGTGACGATGCAGGCCGCCCCGATCGCCATCGGGTAGAGCAGCATGGTCTCGAGCACGTTGCGGCCGCCGACATCGGTCTGGCCCGAGAAGAAGATCGCCGCCAGCACCATGGTGGCGACGAGGGTGACCGCGTAGGTCTCGAACAGGTCGGCCGCCATGCCGGCGCAGTCGCCGACGTTGTCGCCGACGTTGTCGGCAATGGTGGCGGGGTTGCGCGGATCGTCCTCGGGGATGCCGGCCTCGACCTTGCCGACGAGGTCGCCGCCGACATCGGCGCCCTTGGTGAAGATGCCGCCGCCCAGCCGCGCGAAGATCGAGATCAGCGAGGCGCCGAAGCCGAGCGCCACGAGGGCGTCGATGACCTCGCGGCTCGCCGGGCTCAAGCCCGCGATGCGGGTGAGGTAGGTGTAGTAGAGCGCGACGCCGAGGAGCGCGAGGCCGGCGACCAGCATGCCGGTGACGGCGCCCGACTTGAACGCGACCGACAATCCGGCGCCGAGCGACTGCGCCGCGGCCTGCGCCGTGCGGACGTTGGCGCGTACCGACACGTTCATGCCGATGAAGCCGGCCATGCCCGACAGGACGGCGCCGATCAGGAAGCCGATGCCGACCTTGAGGCCGAGGAACCAGGCGAGGAGCCCGAACAGGACGACCCCGACGATCCCGATGGTGGCGTATTGGCGGCGCAGGTAGGCCTGGGCGCCCTCGGCGATCGCGCCGGCGATCTCCTGCATGCGCTGCGTGCCGGCATCGCGCCGCATGACGTCGTTGATGGTGACGATGCCGTAGGCGACGGCGCAGAGGCCGCCCAGGATGATGAGCAGGAGTGCGGTCATTCTACCGTCCTTGATTGTCGGGCTTATCCCGCGACGTCGGACGGCCGAGATGGCGAGCGGCCGTTTTCGCGACGCGGGCCTCCCTCCCTTGTGAGCGGGGGCCGCGCGACAGCACGGATCCGCGTTCACAGTCGTGCCAAACTTCCCACCCGAGCGCAAATGCTCCCAAGCTTCGTCCGCTTGAGACTTTCGGCGTCGCGCCTCGGCCGGGGGATCGTCTCGCGTGAGCTCCGGCTGATCGTGCCGCGCCGCAGCGATCGCCTCAGAAGTGGCTGAAGGAGCCCGCGCGGAAGTGGCGGATTCCGCCTTGCGCGTCGCGGAACACCGGCGGGGCGCCGCCCTCGGTCACGGTGCCGATCTCGGCGAGCGGCACCCCGGCCCGCTCGGATGCCGCCCGCAGGGCCGGCACCGCGGCGGGATCGGCCGTGCACAGGATCTCGTAGTCGTCGCCGCCGGTGAGCGCGACGTCGAGGAGGTCCGGCTTGACCGCGAGGGCGGCCCGCGCGGCCTCCGACAGGGGGATGCGGTCGATCTCGATCTCGGCGCTCAGGTCCGCCGCCCGCATCATCTTGGCGAGGTCGCCGACGAGGCCGTCCGAGACGTCCATGGCGGCCCGGGCATGCGCCCGCAGGTGCGGCGCGAGGGCGAGGCGGGCGCGGGGATGCAGGTAGCGGTCGACCAGGGCGGCCCGGACCGGATAGGTCAGCGCCTCGCCCCACGGCGCCACGGGCTTCTGCCGCAGCCTCAGGCCGAGCGCCGCGTCGCCGATGCTGCCGGAGACGAGGATCCGATCGCCGGCCTGCGCGGTGCCTCGCCGCACCATCGTGCCGGACGGGACCTCGCCGAGCGCGGTGATGCCAAGAAGCGTGGGGCCCGCCGCCCGCACGGTGTCGCCGCCGAGGAGCGGGCAGCTCGCGAGCGCTGCCGCCTCGCTCAGGCCGGTGCAGAAATCGGCGAGCCAGGCCTCGTCCCACTCGTCGCAGAGCGCCAGGGTGAGGAGGAAGCCCCGCGGCTCGGCACCCTTGGCGGCGAGGTCCGACAGGTTCACGCCCAGCGCCTTGCAGGCGATCGAGGAGGCGGGATCATCGGGAAAGTAATGGACGCCCGCGACGACCGCATCGGTGGTCAGCACGAGGTCGTGGCCCGGGCTCGGCACCAGCAGGGCCGCGTCGTCCCTCAGCGACAGCCCGCCTTCGCCCGCGAGCGGCGCGAAGTAGCGGGCGATCAGTTCGTCTTCAGTGGGGCGGGGCAGGGCGGAGCGGGCCATCGCGGGGGAGGGGTCTCGCGGCGAGGGACGGAGTGCAAGGGAGCACGACCCGCCTGAACCTCAGCCGACAGCTAGGGCCCAGCCCGGCCGGACCGCAATGGCCTAACGCAAGAACCTGAAGATTTTTATCGACGGTCCGACACCGCGGCCCCGCTGGTGCGCGAACTCTTGCTCAGCCGGCGCGCGAGCCCTTGTTGAAATCCTCCGGCCGTACCGCGCGGCCGACCTTGTCGAGCACCGCGTTGACGAGACCGGGCTCCTCGCCCTCGTAGAAGCTGTGGGCGACGTCGACGTATTCGGAGATCGCGACCTTCACCGGCACGTCGCGGCGGAACATCACCTCGTAGGCCCCGGCGCGCAGGATCGCCCGCACCACCGCCTCGAGGCGGCGGAGGGGCCAACCGGCGGCGAGCGCCGCGTCGAGGCGCTGGTCGATCGCCCGTTGCTCGTCGACGGTGCCGCGCAGGAGGTCGCGGAAGAAGGCGGTCTCGGCCGGCGGATGCTCGACCTCGTCGATCACCTGGCCGATCCAGAAGGCCTCGAACTCGGCCAGCGCGTCGATGACGCCCTTGCCGGAGATCTCCATCTCGTAGAGGGCCTGGACCACCGCGAGGCGGGCGCCGCTGCGTTCTGCGGGCTTCATCTCACTCGGTCTCCGGGTTGCGGCGGGGCGTGAAGCCGATGGTGCGGTCCTGGCGGCCCGCCTCCTCGGCGCGGCGAAGCGCCAGCACGGCCAGCGCCGCTTCCGCCGCGCCGCCGCCCTTGTTCATCTCGGCGACGCGGGCGCGGGCCTGGGCCTGGGCTTCGGTCTCGACGGTGAGGATGCCGTTGCCGAGCGGCATGCGCAGCACGACCGACAGGTCCATCAGCGCCCGGGCGCTCTCGCCCGCGACGATGTCGTAGTGGCCGGTCTCGCCGCGGATGACGCAGCCGAGCGCCACCACGGCGTCGTAGGGCTTGTGGGCGCGGGCGGCGGCCTCGAGCAGGATCGCCACCGCCTGGGGGATCTCCAGCGCCCCCGGCACCGTGACGACCACGGACTCTGCACCGGCGGCCTCGATCGCGGCCGTCGCGCCGGCGAGCAGCTCGTCGGCGATGTCCTCGTAGTAGCGGGCCTCGACGACGAGCACCCGGGCTCCGGTGAGCTGGGGCCTGACGGCGCCGCTGTCTCGGCGTGGCGTGACCATGGCGAACTTCTTCAAAGATCTCGAACGGCGCCGGGGCGAGCGCGCGGCCGGGCGGCCTCGCTGCGGGGCGTCACCGGCGGGGGAGGGCGAGCACTAGACCAGAAGCGGCCCCTCCCACAAGTGCGCGGGCCTCCGCAGATCGTCGCTGCTTGCCAACCGACGACAATCCGGTCATCCCGGCGCCAGAGCCGGGCGTCGCAACCCGGCCGCCGCTTGCAATTCGGCCGCGCCAACGACGCGCCGGGGAGGAGACAGCCGTGACGTCCGACATCGAAGCCCGCACCATCAGGCGCATCAGCTGGCGCCTGATCCCGTTCCTGATCGTCTGCTACTTCGTCGCCTATCTCGATCGGGTGAACGTCGGGTTCGCCTCGCTGACGATGAACCGGGACCTCGGCATCTCGGCCACCGCCTACGGCCTCGGGGCCGGGCTGTTCTTCATCACCTACTTCATCTTCGAGGTCCCCTCGAACCTGGCGCTCGAGAAGTTCGGCGCGCGCCGCTGGATCGCCCGCATCATGCTGAGCTGGGGCCTGATCTCCGGCGGCATGGCCTTCGTCGGCGGCGAGGCCAGCTTCTACATCATGCGCCTCCTGCTCGGCGCGGCCGAGGCCGGCTTCTTCCCGGGCATCATCTTCTACCTGACGCTGTGGTTCCCGGCGGCCTACCGCGCCCGCATCGTCTCGCTGTTCATGGTGGCGATCCCGCTCTCCAGCGTCATCGGCTCGCCGATCTCCGGCCTGCTGCTCGAGCTCGACGGCGCGCTCGGCTTCAAGGGCTGGCAGTGGCTCTACGTGATCGAGGCGCTGCCGGCGGTGGTGCTCTCGGTGATGACCTACTTCTACCTCACCGACCGCCCGGCCGACGCCAAGTGGCTTGCCGCCGACGAGCGCGCCTGGCTGGAGCAGACGCTCGCCGCCGAGGCCGCCCGCACCCCGCGCCAGGGCCACGTGCCGCTGACCCAGGAGATCCTCAACCCGCGGGTGCTCGCCATCGCGGTGGTGTATTTCGGCGCCGTGGCGCTGCTCTACGCCTTCGGCTTCTTCTTGCCGCAGATCTTCAAGGGCTTCGGTCTCACCAACGCCCAGACCGGCTTCGTGATGATCATCCCGTACGCCGTCGGCACCGTCGGCATGCTGTGGTGGGGCAAGCGCTCGGACGCCAAGCGTGAGCGCCGCTACCACCTCGCGGCGGCGCTCGCCTGCGCCTCGCTGTGCACCGTCGGGGCGGCGCTGGTCGGCGACCCGATCGTCAAGGTGGTGCTGTTCTCGGGCGCCGCGCTCGGCATCTTCGGCGCGCTCCCGATCACCTGGACGCTGCCGACCGAGACCCTGTCGGGGGCCGCGGCCGCCGGCGCCATCGCGGTGGTGAACTCGATCGGCAACCTGTCGGGCTTCGTCGCTCCCTACGCCGTCGGCGCCATCAAGGACTGGACCGGCAGCTTCACCGGCGGCCTGCTGCTGATCGCCTGCGCGGGCATCGTCGGCATGATCACCGTGCTGCGCCTGAGCCATACCGGCGCACCCGCGGTGCAAGGCCGCGTCGGCGCCGCCGCCGAGTAGGCCATCTCGCGCCCGGCCGGGGCGGCCTCCGGGCCGCCCCGGTGCAGTGCGGTACGCCCTGCAACACACTCGCGGAAAATCTGGAATTCCTCTGGTTCGACGCGCCTTTTCGCCCTGGATTCCGGGGCTTGGCCGTGCCAGAGAGCTACCCGCGCGGCGACGCCCGGTCGCATTGCCGCGATGAGCGGGGAGGTGCTTCGGTCCGGCAGGACCGGGGTTCGACGAACCCCGCCGACCCTTCCTGCGGGCCTCACGCCGCGCGCCGCGCCGGCGGTGGGCCCGCCGCCGTCAACGATTCTTGCGTCAACGATCTCTCGGGAGAGCCGGAACTTGGCCACCACCGCCGCCCCCTCGGACGCCGCGCATCCCCACGGGTCGACCCGCCGGGACTTCCTGTTCCTCGCCACCGGTGCGGGCGCCGTGGTCGGGGCCGCCGCCCTGGCCTGGCCCTTCGTCGCCTCGATGGCGCCCGACGCCGAGACGATCGCCGCCGGCGCCCCGATCGACGTCGACCTCACCCCCATCGCCGACGGCCAGATCGTCAACGTGTTCTGGCGCGGCAAGCTGATCTTCGTGCGCCACCTCACGGAGAAGGAAGTCGCCGACATGAAGGCGGTCGCCCCCGCCGGCATGATCGACCCGGCGCCGTTCCTGGGCCGCGTCAAGGACGGCCACGAGCGCTGGCTCGTCGCCTACGGCAACTGCACCCATCTCGGCTGCGTGCCGATCGCCAACGCCAACGGCCACGAGGGCTGGGGCTGCCCCTGCCACGGCTCGCAGTTCGACGCGGTGGGCCGGGTGACCCGGGGCCCGGCGCCGATCAACCTGCCGATCCCGCCCTACGCCTTCCAGGGCGACACCAAGGTCCGCATCGGCGAAGGCGCCACCGCCTGATCTTTCGCCGATCGTGAAGCAACGCCAGACGCGGGCTGCCCCATGAGCGCACACGCCACAACCTACGTCCCCAAGAGCCGCATCGCGAAGTGGTTCGAGGCCCGGCTGCCGATCGTCGGCCTGGTCCATTCCTCGTTCATCGCGTTCCCGGTTCCCCGTAACCTGAACTACTTCTGGACGTTCGGCGCGATCCTGATCGTGATGCTGGGCTCCCAGATCATCACCGGCGTCTGGCTGGCGATGCACTACCAGCCCTCGGCCACCGAGGCGTTCAACTCCGTCGAGCACATCATGCGCGACGTGAACTACGGCTGGCTGCTGCGCTACATGCACGCCAACGGCGCCTCGATGTTCTTCATCGCGGTCTACGTCCACATGTTCCGCAACCTCTACTACGGGTCGTACAAGGCCCCGCGCGAGGTGCTCTACATCCTGGGCGTGATCATCTACCTGCTGATGATGGCGACCGCGTTCCTCGGCTACACCCTGCCGTGGGGCCAGATGTCGTTCTGGGGCGCTACCGTCATCACCAACATCCTGGCGGCGATCCCGATCGTCGGCGACACCATCCAGAGCCTGCTCTGGGGCGGCTACTCGGTCGGCAACCCGACCATCAACCGCTTCTTCTCGCTGCACTACCTGCTGCCGTTCATGATCGCCGGCGTCGTCGTCCTGCACGTCTGGGCGCTGCACGTCACCGGCCAGAACAACCCGACCGGCATCCCGATCAAGACCGGCAAGGACGCGGTGCCCTTCACTCCCTACGCGACCATCAAGGACGTGTTCGCGGTGGTGGTGTTCTTCGCCTTCTTCGCCTACTGGATCTTCCTGCAGCCGAACTACCTCGGCCATGCCGACAACTACATCCCGGCGAACCCCGCGGTGACGCCGGCGCACATCGTGCCCGAGTGGTACTTCCTGCCCTTCTACGCCATCCTGCGCGCGGTGCCGGACAAGCTCGGCGGCGTGGTGCTGATGTTCGGCGCGGTGATCATCCTGGCGCTCGCGCCCTGGCTCGACACCTCGCGGGTCCGCTCGGCCAACTACCGGCCGATCTACCGCCAGTTCTTCTGGCTGTTCATCTTCTGCTGCTTCCTGCTCGGCTGGCTCGGCTCGAAGCCCCCGGAGGGCGGCTACGTCCTCGCCTCGCGCATCGCCACCGTCTACTACTTCGCCCACTTCCTGATCGTGATGCCGCTGGTGGGCCTGTTCGAGACGCCGAAGCCCCTGCCGGGCTCGATCCTCGAGAGCGTCACCGGCCCGGGCAAGCAGGTCGGCTCCTCCGGCCTTCCCGCCGGCGCCGCCGCTGCTCCCTCGACCAAGGGATAAGCGACGCCGCGAGGCGGGGGCCGCGGGCTCCCGCCTCACGACCGCCCATCAGAATGACGACGCCGCAAGGGGCATCGAGGGGAATGATCAGAACACGTGCTCTCGTGGCGGCCGCTCTCGCCGCGATCCTGTCGGCCGGCGCCGCCTCGGCGGAGGACCACGGGCCGGTGCCGCACCGCGAGAAGTGGACCTTCTCGGGGGTGTTCGGCACCTTCGACCAGGCGCAGCTGCAGCGGGGCTTCCAGGTCTACCGCGAGGTCTGCTCGAACTGCCACAGCCTGAGCTACATCCGCTTCCGCAACCTCGAGCAGGAAGGCGGACCCGACTTCTCCGCCGCCCAGGTCAAGGCGCTGGCGGCCGAGTACAAGGTCAAGGACGGGCCGAACGATTCCGGCGACATGTTCGAGCGGCCCGGCCGCCCGGCCGACAAGATCCCGGCGCCGTTCCCCAACGAGCAGGCCGCGGCCGCCGCCAACGGCGGCAAGGCGCCGCCGGACCTGTCGCTGATGGCCAAGGCCCGCACCTTCGCCCGCGGCGGCCTGTGGTTCATCATTGATTGGCTGCCCTTCGTCGGCTACACCGAGCAGGGCCCGGACTACATCCACGCCCTCCTCAACGGCTACAAGGAAGAGCCGCCGAAGGACGTGACCGTGCCGCCGGGCGGCCACTACAACGAGTACTACCCGGGCCACGTCATCGCGATGCCCAAGCCCCTCAGCGACGGTCAGGTGACCTACGCCAAGGGCGCCAACGGCCAGCCGGTCGCGCCGGAGACGGTCGATCAGTACTCGCGCGACGTCACCGCCTTCCTGATGTGGACGGCCGAGCCCCATCTCCTGGCGCGCAAGTCGCTGGGCCTGCGGGCGATCCTGTTCCTGCTGGTCCTGGCGGGCCTGCTCTACTACGTGAAGAAGAAGATCTGGTCGGACGTCGGCGGCGAGACGCACGGGCTGCAGCCCGAGCTGCACAAGACGAGCTGACCGGCACCCGAGAGCGATACCAGAGGCCCCGCGAGGGGCCTCTTTCGTTTCGACCACACATCGTTTCGGCCACACGAAGGAGAACCCCATGGTCAAGGCCGTGCTCGGAGTGATCGGCGGGTCGGGCGTCTACGACCTGCCCGGGCTGGAGGACGTGCGCGAGGAGGCGGTCGCCTCGCCCTGGGGCGAGCCCTCGGACGCCCTGCGGATCGGCCGCATCGGCGACACGACGGTGGTCTTCCTGGCGCGCCACGGCCGCGGCCACCGACTCTCGCCGTCGGGCATCGACTACCGGGCCAACATCGACGCGATGAAGCGCGTCGGCGTCACCGACATCGTCGCGCTCTCGGCCTGCGGCTCGTTCCGGCAGGAGCTCTATCCGGGCCTGTTCGTGCTCGTCGACCAGTTCGTCGACCGCACGGTCGGCCGGACCTCGTCGTTCTTCGGCAACGGCTGCGTCGCCCACGTCTCGATGGCCCATCCGGTCGGACCGGCGCTCCAGGCCCGCATCCTGGAGGCGGCGGAGGCCGAGGAGATCGCGGTCAGGAAGGGCGGCACCTACGTCTGCATGGAGGGGCCGCAATTCTCCTCCTACGCCGAGTCGCTCACCTACAAGGCGCAGGGCTACGACGTGATCGGCATGACCAACATGCCGGAGGCCAAGCTCGCCCGCGAGGCCGAGATCACCTACGCGACGATCGCCATGGTGACCGACTTCGATTGCTGGCACCCGGAGCACGGCGCGGTCGACGTCGCCGCCGTGGTGGCGGTGGCCCGCGCCAACGCCGCGAAGGCCGCCCGCCTGGTGAGCCGCCTCGCCCGCGACCTTCCGGCCGAGCGGGTGCCGTGCCCGGCGGGCTCCGACCGGGCGCTGGACGGTGCGATCATGACCGCGCCGACCCACCGCGACCCGGCCCTCATGGCCAAGCTCGACGCGGTCTGCGCGCGGGTGCTGGCGGCGGGCTGATCCCCGGTTGCCGAGGCGCCCTGATGCGCGCGAGGGTATAAAGCCCGGATCACCCCTGGCGTTTCCGCGGGCTGCCTTCTAACAAGGCAGCCCGTTTTCCGTTGGCGACAGCACTTCCCCGATGACCGACACCCCCCTCCGCGCCGGCCGCGTCGACCGGCGCACCGCCGAGACCGACGTCAGCGTCGCCCTCACCCTCGACGGCACCGGCAAGGCCAGCATCGCGACCGGGGTCGGCTTCCTCGACCACATGCTGGAGCTGCTCGCCCGGCACGCCCTGTTCGACCTCGACATCAAGGTGACGGGCGATCTCCACGTCGATCAGCACCACACCACCGAGGATTGCGGCATCGCGCTCGGCCAGGCCTTCGCCCAGGCGCTCGGCGACAAGCGCGGCATCCGGCGCTACGCCGACCTGCACCTGCCCATGGATGAGGCACTGACCCGGGTCGCCGTGGACATCTCCGGCCGGCCGTTCCTGGTCTTCCGCACCACCTTCGCCCGCGAGAAGATCGGCGCCTTCGACACCGAGCTGGTGCGCGAGTGGTTCCAGGCCTTCGCGATGAATGCCGGCATCACGCTGCACGTCGAGACGTTGTACGGCGACAACCAGCACCATATCGCCGAGAGCTGCTACAAGGGCCTGGCACGTGCCTTGCGGCACGCGGTCGAGGTCGATCCCCGCGAGGGCGGCCGCGTGCCGTCGACGAAGGGCTCGCTCTAAGGCCGCAACGACGGATCCCGGGGGGAACGGATGACCACCTACACCCTGCACGTGCCCGACGAGGTCGATCCCGCCGAGCCGGAAGCCCTGGACCGCGCGAAGCTCGTGCCCGACGCCTTCGTCTGGCCGGCCTTCTGGTTCTCCGCGCTGTGGTTCTTCTGGCACCGGCTCTGGCTCGCCGGCCTGATGGTGCTGGCGGCCGAGATCGTGGTCTGGCTCGCCGGGCTCGCGCTGGGGTTGAGCACGGCGGCGGGCTTCGCCATCGCGCTCCTCCTGTCCTGGCTCGTCGGGCTCGAGGCCTCGTCCCTGCGGCGCTGGACCTATGCCCGCACCGGCCGCCCGATCCGCGACGCGGTGACGGCCTCGGACGCCAAGGAGGCCGAGGTCAAGTTCGTCGCCCGCTGGCTGCGGGAGGAGGGCGCGCGGATGGGCACTGCCCCGTCGCGGCCCGCCGCTCCGGCCCATGCCCGGTCCGAGAGCCCGGCGCTCGGCCTGTTTCCGGAAGCGCAGGGCCAACGGTGAGCCCCGCAACCACGCCACCATGCGCGCCGCCCCGGGCCGGCGGCGCGATCCGGGAGAAGCTCCGTTGAGCGCCGACACCGTCGCCATCATCGATTACGGCTCGGGCAACCTGCACTCGGCCGCCAAGGCCTTCGAGCGCGCCGCCCGCGAGGCCGGCACCGAGGCCCGCATCGTCGTCACCTCCGACCCCGCGACCGTGGCGGCGGCCGACCGGGTCGTGCTGCCGGGCGTCGGCGCCTACGCGGATTGCCGGCGCGGGCTCGACGCCGTGTCGGGCATGGTCGAGGCGATGACCGAGGCGGCGCACGGGCGCGGCCGGCCGTTCCTCGGCATCTGCGTCGGCATGCAGCTGCTGGCGAGCCGCGGCCTCGAATACGAGGTGACGCCGGGCCTCGGCTGGATCCCGGGCGACGTCGCCCCGATCACGCCGGCCGATCCCGGCCTCAAGGTGCCGCATATGGGCTGGAACACGCTGCAGGAGCGCCGGCCCCATCCGCTCCTCGATGGCATCCCGACCGGCCCGGACGGCCTGCACGCCTATTTCGTGCACAGCTACGCGCTCA
Organism: Methylobacterium ajmalii; assembly: GCF_036448855.1. NCBI lineage: Bacteria > Pseudomonadati > Pseudomonadota > Alphaproteobacteria > Hyphomicrobiales > Methylobacteriaceae > Methylobacterium > Methylobacterium ajmalii. The sequence goes on along the minus strand of NZ_JAZFXT010000021.1, from coordinate 132,486 downwards.
GCCCGGCCGAGCCCGACGACGTGGTGGCGAGCGCCGATTACGGCGGGGCGGTCACCGCCATGGTGGCGCGCGGCACCATCGCCGGCACCCAGTTCCACCCCGAGAAGAGCCAGACCCTCGGCCTTCGCCTGATCGGCAACTTCCTGCGCTGGCGCCCCTGACCGGGCGCCGGCCCCCCGACCCACTCCAGCCTTGCGGTGACGACGCGTGATCCTGTTTCCGGCCATCGATCTCAAGGAAGGGCGCTGCGTCCGCCTCGTGCAGGGCGACATGGCCCAGGCCATCGTTTTCAGCGACGATCCGGCCGCGCAAGCGACCACCTTCCAGGAGCAGGGCTTCCCCTGGCTCCACGTGGTGGATCTCGACGGCGCCTTCGCGGGCGCGCCGATGAACGCCTCGGCGGTCGATGCGATCCTGGCGGCGGTGACGATTCCGGTCCAGCTCGGCGGCGGCATCCGCGAGATGCGCACCGTCGAGGGCTGGCTCGCCAAGGGCGTCAGCCGGGTCATCATCGGCACCGCCGCGGTCAAGGACCCGACCTTCGTGCGCGAGGCCGCCCGCCGCTTCCCGGGCCAGATCGCCGTCGGCATCGACGCCAAGGACGGGCGCGTCGCGGTGGAGGGCTGGGCCAAGACCTCGACGGTGACGGCGGAAGAGCTCGGCCGGCGCTTCGAGGATGCCGGCGTCGCCGCGATCATCTACACCGACATCGCCCGCGATGGCATCCTCAAGGGCCTCAACATCCCGATGACGCTGGGCCTCGCCCAGGCGGTGAAGATCCCCGTCATCGCCTCCGGGGGATTGGCCTCGATCGAGGACGTCCACCGCATCCTCGAGCCCGATTGCGCGAGCCTTGCCGGCGCCATCACGGGACGGGCGCTCTACGACGGCCGCATCGACCCGAAGGAGGCGCTCGCCGCCATCGCGCGGGCCCAGGCCCAGCAGGAGAAGGCACGGCCCGCCGGCTGAGGCGGACGGGCCCGCCCCGTGATAGGATCGCGGCAGGCTTCCGGAGGCATGTGACGGCGTGACGACCGCGACTCGCAGATCCAAGCCGGTGGGCCCGGGCCCGTTGGCGACCTCCTACGACGACGATCTCTACGGCTGGGCGATGGAGCAGGCCGCGGCTTTGCGCGCCGGCGCATTCTCGGCGATCGACCGTGAGAATCTGGCCGAGGAGATCGAGACTCTGGGACGCTCGCAATTGAGCAGCCTCGTCAGTGCCTGGCGGGTCGTGCTGCTGCATATGCTGAAGTTCGATCATCAGCCCGACCGTCGCTCGCGAAGCTGGGCGCTCTCGATCCGCGATCAGAGCGATCAGGCGGCCGACGTTCTCGCCGACAGTCCGGGCCTGAAACGGCGGCTCGACGAGGCGGTGGTGCGGGCCTATCGCGGGGCGCGCCTCGACGCTGCGCGGGAGACCGGCCTTCCGCTGCACGTATTTCCCGAGGAATGTCCCTACACGCGCGACGAGATGCTCACGCGCGACTTCCCGATCGATCCCCGAACCTGAAACGGCGCCCGTGCTCAAGACCCGCATCATCCCCTGCCTCGACGTGAAGGACGGCCGCGTCGTCAAGGGCGTCCAGTTCCTCGAGCTGCGCGACGCCGGCGATCCGGTCGAGGCCGCCAAGGCCTACGACCGGGCCGGGGCCGACGAGCTCTGCTTCCTCGACATCACGGCGAGCCACGAGGCGAGAGGCATCCTGCTCGACGCGGTGAGCCGCACGGCGGAGGCCTGCTTCATGCCGCTCACCGTCGGGGGCGGCGTGCGCAAGGTCGAGGATATCCGCACGCTGCTGCTCGCCGGGGCCGACAAGGTGTCGATCAACACCGCGGCGGTGAACGACCCGGACCTGGTGGCGCGGGCGGCGGAAAAATTCGGCGCGCAGTGCATCGTCGTGGCGATCGACGCCAAGCGGGTCTCGGGCGAGGGCGAGGCACCGCGCTGGGAGATCTTCACCCATGGCGGCCGCAAGCCCACCGGGATCGACGCCGTCGAATTCGCCCGCCTCGTGGCGGCGAAGGGCGCGGGCGAGCTGCTCGTCACCTCGATGGACCGCGACGGAATGCGCTCGGGCTACGACATCGGGCTCACCCGGGCGATCACCGATGCGGTCACCGTGCCGGTGATCGCGTCGGGCGGCGTCGGCGGCCTCGACGACCTCGTGGCGGGCGTGCGCGACGGGGGCGCGAGCGCGGTGCTCGCCGCCTCGATCTTCCATTTCGGCCAGCACACCGTCGGGGAGGCCAAGGCCCATATGGCGGCGGCCGGCCTCGCCATGCGGCTCGACCCGACGCCCTGACCGTCCGACCATGGCGGCCGGGACGGGCGCGGGAAGCCGCTTGACCACCCGGCTCCGCCGGCCCCAGGGTTCGCGTACAACTCCAATGGCAGCCTGATGACCGCCTTCTCCCTCGCCGACCTCGACCGCATCGTCCGCGAGCGGGCCGCCGCCTCACCGGAGGAGTCCTATACCGCCAAGCTCGTGGCCGGCGGGCCGGCGCGGCCGGCTAAGAAGCTCGGCGAGGAGGCGGTGGAGGCCGCGATCGCCGCGGTGCAGGGCGACCGCGACGGGCTGACGGCGGAGGCGGCGGACGTGCTCTATCACCTGCTGGTGGTGCTGCGCGCCGCCGAGGTGCCGCTGGAGGCCGTGATGGCCGAGCTGGAGCGGCGCACCGCCCAGAGCGGCATCGCCGAGAAGGCCGCGAGGAGGCCCGCATGAGCGAGGCGGGCATCAACGATCGGCTCGGGCCCGGCCCGGCCCCGACGCTGGGCGCGGCGCAGCTCGCCGCGAGCCTCGACGAGGCGACCGACCACCTCTCGCCCTACCGGGTCTTCTCGCGCGAGGAATGGGCGCATCTGCGCGCCGACACGCCGCTCACCCTCACGGCCGAGGATGTGATGCGGCTGCAATCGCTCAACGACCCGATCTCGCTCGAAGAGGTCATCGCCATCTACCTGCCGCTGTCGCGGCTGCTCTCGCTCTACGTCGCGGCGACGCAGGGGCTGTTCAAGGCGACCCAGCGCTTTCTCCTCGCCGAGCGCGAGGTGAAGGTGCCCTACATCATCGGGGTCGCTGGCTCGGTCGCGGTCGGCAAGTCGACCACGGCCCGGGTGCTCAAGGCGCTGCTCGCCCGCTGGCCCAACACCCCGAAGGTCGACCTGGTCACCACCGACGGTTTCCTGTTTCCGAATGCCGAGCTGAACCGCCTCGGCCTGATGGAGCGAAAAGGCTTTCCCGAGAGCTACGACACCCCGACGCTGCTGCGCTTCCTCGCCGACATCAAGGCCGGCAAGCGCCACGTCGCGGCGCCGCTCTACTCCCACCTCGTCTACGACGTGGTGCCGGGGGAAACGACGGTCGTCGACCGGCCCGACATCCTGATCGTCGAGGGGCTGAACGTGCTCCAGCCGGCGCGCCTGCCGCGGGACGGCACCGCGATTCCCTTCGTGTCGGACTTTTTCGACTTCTCGGTCTATCTCGACGCGCACGAGGACGACCTGCACCGCTGGTACGTCAACCGCTTCCTGCGCCTGCGCCACACCGCCTTCCGCGATCCGCTCTCCTACTTCCGGAAATACGCGGAGATCAGCGAGGAGGAGGCCCTCAACACCGCCGACGGGCTGTGGAACCGCATCAACCTCCTGAACCTGCGCGACAACATCGTGCCGACGCGCCAGCGCGCCAGCCTGATCCTCGCCAAGGGCGCGAGCCATCGGATCGAGAGCGTGGCGTTGCGCCGGCTGTAGGGATGCCGCTTGCGTCGTCCGGTCAAGGAAGCGCCCACGCCGAGTTCGAGACTTGGAGGTCGATGGCGTGGGCGCATGCCGATGAGCGAGGCAGTCCGCCCACTTTATGGGATCGGGGTGGCGCCGCCATCACCCGTTTGGGGGGAGGCCCGATCCAGGCCTACTGGTCCAAGTCTCGTTGGTCCAAGTCTCGTTGGTCCAAGTCTCGCTGGTCCACGTCGTCGTCCAGCGGATAGGCCGCCTCGACCACGTAGGGCCCGCCGCCGACCGAATCCCGCGCCGAGTAGAGCGCCACCCGCCGGGCCGTGAAGGTCAGCCGCGGAAACACCGGCTGCATCGCGAGGTATTGCGCCACCCCGTCCGGGCCGGCGCCGCGCTTGAGCCGCGCCAGCGTCACGTGCGGCGTGAAGCGCCGGGTGTCCGGTGCGGCGCCGAGCTGGCGCAGGATGCGCTCGTGCTCGGCTTGCAGCTCCGAGAGATCGGGATCGGGCACCACCCGGGCGAAGAGCGCGTGCGGCCGCTCGCCGCCGAAGCTCGCGAGCCCGTCGAGGGCGAGCGTCAGGGGAGGGCGGGGCCTGGCCTCGGCCAGGGCCGCGGCGATCTCCTCGGCCATGCCGCCGTCGACGTCGCCGATGAACCGCAGGGTGACGTGGTAGTCCGACGGCTCGACCCAGCGGGCGCCGGGCAGGCCGCCCCGGAAGGCCCCGAGCATCAGGCCGGTCTCGGGCGGGACCTCGATTCCGGTGAACAGGCGCGGCATGGCGGCTACGCTCCCTTGCGCAGGCGCGTCAGAAACTCTTCCACGCTCGGCAGGATGCCGGAGACGATCCGCGCCACCCCGGCCTTGGTCGGGTGCAGGCCGTCGGGCAAGTTGAGGCTGCGGTCGCCCGCGATGCCGTCGAGGAAGAACGGGTAGAGGAGCAGGCCGTAGCGCGCGGCGAGCCTCGGGTAGATCGCGTCGAAGCGCTTGCCGTAATCGGGCCCGAGATTCGGCGCCGCCCGCATCCCGGCGAGCAGGACCGGGATACCCCGGGCCTTGAGCCCGGCGACGATCGCGTCGAGGGCCTTCTCGGTCACCGCCGGGTCGGTGCCGCGCAGCATGTCGTTGGCGCCGAGTTCCAGGATCACCCCGTCGGTTCCGTCCGGCACCGACCACGCCGCCCGGTCGAGCCCGCCGGTCGCGGTGTCGCCCGAGACGCCCGCATTGGCGATCGTCACGGCATGGCCGCGCGCCTTCAGGGCGGCTTCGAGCTGTGCCGGGAAGGCGGCGTCGGCCGGCAGGCCGTAGCCCGCGGTCAGGCTGTCGCCGAGCGCGACGAGGGTGAGCGGGCGCTCGGCGGCGCCGAGCGGCATGGTCAGGGTCATCAGCAGCGACACGATCAGAAATGCGAGTGCCGCGCGGCGGCCATCATGGCGGACCAGGGTTGCACGGCCCATATCGGGCCGGCGGGCCGCCTGTCTTGCGTTGGTCCGTCCCACTCGTCACCTCCGGCCGCGACCGATCCGGTCGCCGCGTACAGATCGGCTCTTCGCGCATGACCGACAAGGCCACCGGACCGGCGATCGCGCTCCACGGCGTCGATCTCAGCCTCGGCCGCGGCGCCGCCCGGGTCCACATCCTCAAGGGGATCTCGCTCGACGTCGCCCCGGGCGAGGCGGTCGGCCTCGTCGGGCCGTCTGGCTCGGGCAAGTCGACCTTGCTGATGACCATGGCCGGGCTGGAGCGGCCGGATTCGGGACGGGTGGTGGTGGAGGGCACCGACCTTGCCGGGCTCGACGAGGACGCGCTGGCACGCTTTCGCGGCCGGCGCATCGGCATCGTCTTCCAGTCCTTCCACCTCGTGCCGACCATGACCGCGCTCGAGAACGTCGCGCTGCCGCTCGAGCTCGCCGACGCGCCCGACGCCCATGCCCGGGCGGCGCGGGAGCTGGAGGCGGTCGGCCTCGGGCACCGGCTGCACCATTACCCGGCCCAGCTCTCCGGCGGCGAGCAGCAGCGCGTCGCCATCGCCCGCGCGATCGCGCCGGAGCCCGCGATCCTGGTCGCGGACGAGCCCACCGGCAACCTCGACGAGGCGACCGGCGCGCAGATCGTCGACCTGCTCTTCGCTCTCAAGCGCGACCGCGGCGCGACCCTGGTGCTGGTCACCCACGATCCCGGCCTCGCCCGGCTCTGCGACCGCACGGTGCGGCTGCGCTCGGGCCTGATCGACACCGCGGTGAGCGCGTAGGGACCCCCATGCACGGCAGCCTTCCCACGCTCCCCGGCGGTCGTCCTTCCGGCCCTCCTGCCGGGGCCGGTCATTCGTCGCCCCTGCCCCTGACCCTGCGCCTCGCCTTGCGCGAGCTGCGCGGGGGGCTGCGCGGCTTCACGGTGCTGCTCGCCTGCATCGCCATCGGGGTCGCCACCATCGCGGGCGTCGCCTCGCTGTCGCGCTCGCTTTCCGACGGGCTCGCCCGCGAGGGCCGGAAGATCCTCGGCGGCGACGTGACCTTCGGGCTGATCCACCGGGAGGCGAGCCCGCAGGAAAAAGCCTTCCTCGACGCGCACGGCCGCGTCTCGGTGGTGGGCTTCACGCGCGCGATGGCCTCGGCCGGGGACAAGGGCGCGGCGCTGGTCGAGCTGAAGGCGGTCGGGCCCGATTATCCGGCGGTGGGCGATCTCGTCACCGAGCCGCCGCTGCCGGCCTCCGCGATCTTCGCTCAGGCGGACGGCGCCTACGGCGCCGCCGCCGATCCGGCGCTCCTCGCCCGCCTCGACCTCAAGCTCGGCGACCGCCTCACCGTCGGCGGGGCCGAGATCGTGCTGCGCACGGTGCTGACGAGCGAGCCCGACAAGATCGCGGGCGGCATCGGCTTCGGGCCGCGTCTGATGGTCTCGCTCGACGCGCTCAAGGCCTCGGGCCTCGTCCAGCCCGGCAGCCTCAACCGCTTCGTCTACCGGGTGATGCTGCCGCAGGGCGACGACGCGGCGGTCGAGCGGCTGATGGCCGAGGCGCGCCAAGCCCTGCCGGAGGCCGGCTGGGAGGTCCGCTCGCGGCTCAACGCCGACCCGCGGTTCGCCCGCAGCATCGAGCGCTTCACCCAGTTCCTGACGCTGGTCGGCCTCACCGCGCTCCTCGTCGGCGGTGTCGGCGTCGCCAACGCGGTGCGGGCCTTCGTCGAGCGCAAGCGCGCCTCGATCGCGACACTGAAGAGCCTCGGCGCTCCGGGAAGCCGGGTGGTCGGCATCTACCTGACGCAGGTGATGCTGATTGCCGGAATCGGCATCCTGGGCGGCCTCGTCGTCGGCGCCGTGCTGCCCTTCGCCCTCGACGCCGCCTTCGGGTCGCTGCTGCCGCTGCCGCTCAACCCGACGCTGGTCCCGGGGGAACTCGTGGTCGCGGCCCTCTACGGGGTGCTGACGGCGCTCGCCTTCGCGATCGGGCCGCTCGGGCGCGCCCACGACGTCGCGGTGTCCGGGTTGTTTCGCGATACCGTCGATCCCGACCGGCGCCGGCCGCGGCCGCGCTACCTCGCGATCCTGGCGCTGGCGCTGGCCGGCCTCGTCGCGCTGGCGCTCGCCACCGCCTACGACCGGTGGGTGGCGCTGATCTTCATCGCGGCGGCCGGGCTCGCCTTCGGGCTGCTCCGCCTCGTCGCCGTCGGGCTGATGGCGCTCGCCCGCCGCCTGCCGCGCCCGCGCCGGGCCGCGCCGCGTCTGGCGCTCGCCAACCTCCACCGGCCCGGTGCGCTCACCCCCTCGATCGTGCTCTCCCTCGGCCTCGGCATCACGCTCCTCGTCGCGCTCAGCCTGATCGACGCCAACATCACCCGGACGCTGACCCGCTCGCTGCCCGCCAAGGCGCCGAGCCTGTTCTTCCTCGACATCCCGGGCCGCGAGGCGGAAGCCTTCGACCAGTTCCTCGGCCGTGCGGCGCCGCGGGCCAAGATCGAGCGGGTGCCGATGATGCGCGGGCGGATCACGGCGCTGAACGGCGTGCCGGCGGGCCGGATCAAGGCCGGCGAGGATGCCGCCTGGGTGCTCGACGGCGATCGCGGCATCACCTACGCGGAGGACCTGCCGGACGGCTCGGCGATCACCTCCGGGACGTGGTGGAAGGGCGAGGCGGCCGGCAAGCCCCTCGTCTCCTTCGACGAGCAGCTCGCCCGCAGCCTGAACCTCAAGGTCGGCGACACCGTCACGGTCAACGTGCTCGGGCGCAGCCTCACCGTCCCGATCGCCAACCTGCGCCACGTCGAGTGGCGCAACCTCGGCATCAACTTCGTGATGGTGTTCTCGCCCGGTACATTCCGGGGGGCGCCGCACAGCGACCTCGCGACGCTGACCCTGCCGGAGGGGCCCGACGCCGCCCTGGAGGCCCGGATCCTGCGCGACGCCGCCAAGGAATTTCCCTCGGTGAGCAGCGTGCGGGTGAAGGACGCCCTCGATGCGGTCAACGACCTCGTCGGCAAGCTCGTCTTCGCGATCCGCGGCGCCAGCGCGGTGGCGGTGGCCACCAGCCTGTTCGTGCTCGCCGGCGCCCTCGCCGCCGGCCATCGGGCCCGGCTCTACGACGCGGTGGTGCTGAAGACGCTGGGCGCCACGCGGGGGCGGCTGCTCGCCGCCTACGCGATGGAGTACGGTGCGCTCGGCCTCGCCACCGCACTGTTCGGGCTCGCCGCCGGCACGCTCGCCGGCTGGGTGATCCTGACTAAGGTGATGCGGCTCGACTTCGCCCTCGACCTGTCGGGTGCGGTCGTGGCGGCCGGCCTCGCGGTCGCCGCCGCCATCGTGCTCGGGCTTGCCGGCACCTGGCGCATCCTCGGGCAGAAGCCGGCCCAGTACCTACGAAATCTTTAGGGTTTTTAATCCATCCGCCGCCCTGCGGCGGATGGACGTTGCGTTTTGGCGGGCCTCGCCCGGTCAAGGTCGGCTCACGCCCTTGTGCACCCCGCGGGCGCGCCACATATTCCGGTCAAGGCGCTCGGCCCCGCGAGGGACCGGATGCCGGCACGACGCAACCAGCGTCCGAGGGTCGCGTGAGAGCCTCGCACCGCATTCATCCACGCTAGAGAGCTTCCGAAGGAAACTCCCATGGCATTCGAGAACAGCCCGTTCCGGCAGGGCAACGCGACTGGCTACGGCGGCCCGACCGGCTACGCCCAGGGCCAGGTGCAGGTCGATCAGGGCCTGCGCGCGTTCATGCTCGGCGTCTACAACAACATGATCATCGGCCTGGGCATCTCCGGGCTGGTGGCGGTCGGCATCAACAAGCTCGCGGTGGCGACCTCGTCGGCGGACGCGGTGGCGCGGATCGGCTCGATCCCGCTGACCAGCTTCGGCCGCACGCTCTACGCCACCCCGCTGATGTGGGTGATCGCGCTCGCGCCGCTCGCCTTCATCTTCCTGTTCTCGTTCCGCATGGAGCGGATGTCGGCGGCGACAGCCCGCACCACCTTCTTCGCCTTCGCGGCGGTGATGGGTGCGTCGCTCTCCACGCTGCTCATCCGCTACACCGGGGCGAGCGTCGTCCAGGTCTTCTTCATCACCGCGGCGGCCTTCGGCGGCCTGAGCCTCTACGGCTACACGACGACCCGCAGCCTCTCGGGCATCGGTTCGTTCCTGGTGATGGGCCTGATCGGCCTGGTGATCGCCAGCCTGGTCAACATCTTCCTGGCCTCGAGCGCGCTGCAGTTCGCGATCTCGGTCATCGGCGTCCTGATCTTCGCCGGCCTGACCGCGTACGACACGCAGAAGCTCAAGGAGATGTACCTCTACGGCAACTTCGACGGCGAGGCCGCCGCCAAGGTGTCGGTGTTTGGTGCCCTGACCCTGTACCTGGACTTCATCAACATGTTCCAGTTCCTGCTCTCGCTGATGGGCAACCGGAACAACTGAGCCGCGATTCCCGGGGGCGCCGACGCCCCCGGACGGACCCGACGAGAAGCCCCGGCCCGCAAAGCGGCCGGGGCTTTTTTCGTGGGACACCCGCACATCCATTGACGCCGAAAAACCTCTGACTTACGTCAGAGAAATGCCGATCGATCCCACCAGCCGTATCCGCCGCTTCAACCGGGCCGTGACCGCCGAGGTCGGGGCTCTCGACACCTCGTTCCTCGGTCGCGGCCGGCCGCTCGGCGCCGCCCGGGTGCTGAACGCCATCGGGCACGGACGCGGCGAGGTCGGGCTCCTGCGGGACTATCTCGGGCTGGATTCCGGCCTGCTGAGCCGGTTCCTGCGCGGCCTGGAGGAGGAGGGTCTGGTCGTCACGCTGCCCCACCCGGGCGATGCGCGGCGCCGGGTCGCGGCCCTGACCGAGGCCGGACGGCGGGAGTTTTCCGCCTACGAGGCCCTGTCGAACGACCGGGCGGCGGAGCTGCTCGCCCGCTTCCCGAAGGGCGAGGAGCTCTTGCGTGCCATGGACCTCGTCGCGACGGCACTCGGCCGCGACCGGATCGCGATCGAGGAGACCGATCCGCGCGGGGAGACGGCCCTGCATTGCCTGACCGCCTACTACGCCGAGCTCGGACGCCGCCTCTCGACCGGCTTCGACGTCTCGCTCTCCCGCGACCCGGAGGCCGCCGACATGATGCGCCCGCGCGGCGTCTTCCTGGTCGCGGTCTCGGACGGGCTGCCGATCGGCTGCGTCGGGCTCAAGGGCAAGGGCGGCGAGATGGCGGAGATCAAGCGGCTCTGGGTCTGCCCCTCCGCCCGCGGCCTCGGCCTCGCCCGCCGGCTGATGGAGGCCGCCGAGAGCGCGGCGCGGACCCTCGGGATCACCACCCTGCGGCTCGATTCCAACAGCGCGCTCACCGAAGCGTTGGCGCTCTACCGCCGCACCGGCTGGGTCGAGATCGACCGCTTCAACGACGATCCCTACCCGGACTTCTTCTTCGAGAAGCGGCTGTGACGGGCATCGTCGCTTCCCCCACCGGTTCCGCCACCCCGGAGGGTCGACCGGTCGAACCCGTTGCCGCCGGCTCGGACCGATCGGCAACCTTCCTTCCGCCGAGGCCGACGCACGCGATCGCCACGGTGTTCGCGATCGGGCCTCGGTTGCCCGAGAGACAAACGCGTCTGGGAAACGCGGGAGCGGTTCAGCCTCCCGGGATCGCTCCCCCTGGAAGCGGCGGTCACGGATCTTCCGGCCAGACGAGCATTCCGCCCGGGTGAGCGCCGTCAGAGAACGAGCCGCATCAGGACCGTGACCGCCACCGACGCCGCCACGGCGAGGCCGAGGGCGAGCGGGCTGTCGATGGTGCGGTAGCGCGAGATGTCCTCGACGAGCGCCGCGGCCCGGGGGGCGGTGAGCGGGGAAGCCTCGCGCCTCACCGGGTTCAGGGCGGGGTGTCCGGTCACGCTTGCGCTGGTCACGGCCGTCGTCATCGCGGTTCCTCCTCGTGGATCGCCGCCATGATGGCCGCGCCCGGGGAGGGGGCCTTGATCCAGCGCAAGCGCGCTCGCCCGCAACGGGCGTTTTCGCGCTCCGCTGGACGAAAGGGACTTCAGCGCAGCGTCAGGATGTCGGCGAACACCGCGTCCCAGGCCGCCCCGTCCATCGCCACGAGGCCGAGGCTGCGCAGGAAGAACGCGCCCTCTGCGGCGAAGAACGCGGTGCGGGCGCGGCGCTCGGCGTCGCAGGCGGGATCGAACTTGGCGATCCAGCCGGCGTACCAGTCGCGGACGCGCCGCAGGTGCTCGGGCGATTGCAGCAGCGTCACCAGCATGCCGACCATCCGGGTCTGGGCGACCTCGTCGATCCGGCCGGCCGCGGCGATGTAGTGGCGGGTCTGCTCCAGCGTGTCGGCCCCCGACGGCAGGCTCTGGGCGAGCTCGGCATCGAGCGCCGTCATCCAGCGCTCGACGATCGCCGCGATCAGGTCGTCCTTGGTGCCGAAGCAGTATTGCAGGCCGCCCTTGGTGATGCCCGAGGCCTTGGCGACCGCCTCGAAGGTCAGGGCCGCCGCGCCGTCGCGCAGCACGATCGCCTCGGCGGCCTCCAGCACCTTGTCCCGGTCGATCGTGCGCGGTCGCCCCATCCCGAACCCCCTTTTCAATCCGTACGTATGGATTTAAACGCGGACCTCGCTTCGTGCAACCGACCGGAGGTCAGATGCCGTCCCCGCGCCGAAACTCCCGGCATCTGCCGCTCGCCGCCCTGGTCTGCCTTTGCGCGGCCGCCTGCAAGCCCGCCTCCGAGGATCGGTCGGCGGCCGCGGCGCCGGCGCCGGACGTCGCGGTGGCGCGGGCCGAGGCGGCGACCGTGCCGCGCCTCGTCGATCTGCCGGGGCGCCTCGTCCCGACCCGCGTCGCCGAGGTCCGGGCCCAGGTCGCCGGCATCATCCAGGAGCGGGCCTTCGCGGAGGGCAGCCTCGTGCGCAAGGGCGACGTGCTGTTTCGCATCGACCCCTCGGTCTACCGCGCCGAGGTCGACGCGAAGGCCGCCGCCCTCGCCCGCGCCGAGGCGACCCGGATTCAGGCGCTGCGGCAATCGGAGCGCACCGAGACGCTGGTGGAGAGGCAGGCTGCCAGCACCGCGCAGGCCGACATCGCCACCGCGACCCTCCGCCAGGCCGAGGCCGACGTGGCGAGCGCCCGGGCCCTGCTAGCCCGCGCCCGGATCGATCTCGACTTCGCCACCGTGCGCGCGCCGATCGACGGCCGCATCGGCCGGGCCCTCGTCACCGAGGGCGCCCTCGTCAGCCAGGGCGAGGCGACGAAGCTGGCGCTGATCCAGCAGGTCGACCCGATCTTCGCCGACTTCAACGCCGCGGCCTCCGAGGCCGGCCTGCTCGCCGAGCGTGCGGCCGGACGGGACAGCCCGGCGGTGCGGCTGGTGATGCCCGACGGGTCGCTCCACGGCGATGCCGGGCGGCTGCTGTTCACCGACGTGAGCGTCGATCCCGGCACCGGGCAGGTCTCCCTGCGGGCGACCTTCCCGAACCCGGCCGTCGCGCTCCTGCCGGGCACCTATGTCCGGGTTCGCCTGGCGCAGGGGATGGCGGCCGGCGCCGTCGTGGTGCCGCCCCAGGCGATCCAGCGCTCGAGCGCCGGCGTGCCCCAGGTCTACGTCGTCGGCCCCGACCGGACGGCCGCCCTGCGGCCGGTGCGGGTGGGCGCGCTCACCGATTCCGGCTGGATCGTCGAGGACGGCCTGCGGCCGGCCGAGACCGTCGTGGTCGAGGGCTTCCAGAAGATCCAGCCCGGCCTGGCGGTGAACCCGCTGCCCTGGCCGGGCGTGCGCACCGCCGCGAAGCCCTGACGACACGATCCCACGGGACGAGGACCGGCCATGACCCGCTTCTTCATCACGCGCCCGATCTTCGCCTGGGCGATCTCGATCTTCATCATGCTGGTGGGCGCGATCGCGATCGCCTTCCTGCCGGTGTCGCAATACCCGGACGTCGCCCCGGTCACGATCCAGGTGACGGCGACCTATCCGGGCGCCCCGCCCGAGCGGCTCTACGACGGCGTCACCCGGATCATCGAGGAGGAGCTGAACGGCATCCCGGGGCTGATGTACTTCGAATCGACCAGCGACACCTCGGGCCAGGCCCAGATCATGGCCTCCTTCGCGCCGGGCTCGGACCCGGCGAAGGCGACCGTGGCGGTGCAGAACCGGATCAAGCGGGTCGAGGCGCGGCTGCCCCGCGCCGTGACCCAGCAGGGCGTGATCGTCGAGGAAGCGAGCACCAGCTTCCTGCAATTCGTCGTGGTGACCTCCCGCGACGGCGGCCTGAGCGAGAGCGATCTCGGCGACCTCGCCGCGCGCCGCCTGCTGGGCGAGCTGCGCCGTGTGCCGGGGGTCGGGCGCGCCACCCTGTTCTCGTCCGAGAAGGCCCTGCGGATCTGGATCGATCCGGCAAAGCTCGTCGGCTTCAACCTGACGCCCGGCGATGTGACGGCCGCGGTGGGGGCGCAGAACGCCCAGGTCGCCTCCGGCCTCGTCGGCGCCCAGCCGGCCCGGGACGACCAGCGCATCGCCGCGAGCGTGCTGGTGAAGGGCCAGCTCACCGGCGTCGCCGAGTTCGAGGAGATCGTGCTGCGGGCCAACCCGGACGGCTCGCTGGTGCGTCTGCGCGACGTCGCCGAGGTGAGCCTCGGCGCCCAGTCCTACGCGATGCAGACCCGTCAGGACGGCCGCCCGGCCGCCGGCATCGGCATCCAGCTCGCGCCCGGCGGCAACGCGCTCGCCGCCGCCACCGGCGTCAAGGCGAAGATCGCCCAGCTGCAACGGACGTTGCCGGCGAACGTCAGCGTCACCGTGCCCTACGACACCACGCCCTTCGTCGAGGTCTCGATCAAGAAGGTGCTGATGACGCTCGCCGAGGCGATGGCGCTCGTCTTCGCGGTGATGTTCCTGTTCCTCCAGAACATCCGCTACACGATCATCCCGACGATCGTGGTGCCGGTGGCGCTCGCCGGCACCTGCGGCGCGCTGCTCGTGGCCGGCTTCTCGATCAACGTGCTGACGATGTTCGGCATGGTGCTGGCGATCGGCATCCTGGTCGACGACGCGATCGTGGTGGTGGAGAACGTCGAGCGGATCATGGCCGAGGAGGGCCTGCCCCCGAAGGAGGCCACCGCCAAGGCGATGGGCCAGATCACCGGGGCGATCGTCGGCATCACCTCGGTGCTGGTGGCGGTGTTCGTGCCGCTCGCGTTCTTCCCCGGGTCGGTCGGGGTGATCTACCGGCAATTCGCGGTCAGCATGGCGACCTCGATCGCGTTCTCGGCCTTCCTGGCGCTCTCGCTGACGCCGGCGCTCTGCGCCACGCTCCTCAAGCCCGTCGCCCCCGGCCACGGCCACGGCCACGCGGGCACCGGCTTCTTCGGCTGGTTCAACCGCCGCTTCCGGGCCGGCACGCTCGCCTACCGGGCCGGGGTCGCCGGGATGCTGCGCCGGCCCGTGCGCGCGCTTCTCGTCTACGCCGCCCTGGTGGCGGCCCTGGGCTGGGGCTACGCCCGGATGCCGTCGAGCTTCCTGCCGGTCGAGGACCAGGGCTACGTCATCGTCGACGCCCAGACACCGCCGGAAGCGGCCACTGCCCGCACCCGCGACGTGGTCGAGCGGATCGAGGCGCATTTCGCCGCCGAGCCGGCGGTGGCGGGCCGCACCACGCTGCTCGGCTTCGGCTTCTCGGGCCAGGGCCAGAACGCCGCCATCGCCTTCGTCACGCTCAAGGACTGGGCCGAGCGCGGCCCGGGCGACGGCGCCGAGGCGGTGAGCGCGCGGGCGAACGCCGTGCTGGGCGGCCTGCCCGACGCCATCGCCATGTCGCTCTCGCCCCCGGCGATCGAGGCGCTGGGCAATTCGAGCGGCTTCTCGTTCCGCCTCCAGGACAAGGCGCAGCAGGGCTACGCGGCGCTCGCCGCCGCCCGCGACCAGCTCCTCGCCGCGGCGAGCCGGAGCCCGGTCCTGGCCGGTATCTACGTCGAGGGCCTGCCGACGGCGCCGCAGATCGAGCTCGTCCTCGACCGGCAGAAAGCCAGCGCCCTCGGCGTGACCTTCGCGGACGTCAACGACGCGCTCTCGACGAGCCTCGGCTCGGCCTACGTCAACGACTTCCCCAACCAGTCCCGGATGCAGCGGGTGATCGTGCAGGCCGAGGCCGCCGCCCGGATGAAGGCGGAGGATCTGCTCGACCTCTTCGTGCGCAACGCCGCCGGCCAGATGGTGCCGCTGCGCTCCTTCGCCCGGGTCTCCTGGACGATGGGGCCGTCGCAGGTCGTCGGCTTCAACGGCTATCCGAGCATCAAGATCTCCGGCAGCGCCGCGCCGGGCTTCGCCAGCGGCGACGCGATGGTGGAGATGGAGCGGCTGGCCGCCCAGCTGCCCCCCGGCTTCGACTACGCCTGGACCGGGCAGTCGCTGCAGGAGAAGCTGTCGGGCTCGCAGGCCGTCTACCTCCTGGCGCTGGCGCTGTTCTACGTCTTCCTGTGCCTGGCGGCGCTCTACGAGAGCTGGTCGATCCCGCTCGCCGTCCTGCTCGTGGTGCCGACCGGCGTGGCCGGGGCGGTCTTCGCCATGCTGGCCCGGGACATGCCGAACGACGTCTACTTCAAGGTCGGGCTGATCACGGTGATCGGCCTCACCGCCAAGAACGCGATCCTGATCATCGAGGTGGCCAAGGACCTGGTGGCGCAGGGCCGGCCGGTGCGCGAGGCGGCGCTCGAGGCCTGCGGCTTGCGCTTCCGGCCGATCGTGATGACCTCCTTCGCCTTCATCCTCGGCGTCGTGCCGCTGGCGGTCGCCACGGGGGCCAGCATGAACAGCCAGCGGGCGATCGGCACCGGCGTGCTCGGCGGGATGATCACCGCCACGGTGCTGGCGGTGTTCGCGACCCCGCTCTTCTACGTGCTGATCGCCTCCGGCCTGCGCCGCCGCCGGACCGCGGCGGCCCCCGCCGGCCCGGTCCGCGCCGAGGTCCGGTGAGCGGCCTCCCGCTACAGCGAGCTGCCGCCGCAGACCACCAGCTGCTGGCCGGTCGTTGCGGCGGCCTCCGGCGACAGGAAGTAGGCGACGGCGGCCGCGACCTCGTCCGGCCGGATGAAGCGGCCGAGCGGCGGCAGCTTCGGCGCGACGGCGCCCCGCGACGGGTCGGTCAGCATCGGGGTCTCGGTCGCCGCCGGGGCGACGACGTTGACGGTGATCCCCCGGGGCATCTGCTCGGCGGCCCAGGAGCGGGCGAGCCCGACGAGGGCCGCCTTCGAGGCGGCGTAGGCGCCGCGCCCCGCCGCGCCCGCGGCGGTGCGGCTGCCGACGAGCACGACCCGTCCCCCCGGCGCCATGCGCGGGACGAGGAGGTCGGCCAGACGGCTCGCCGCCTCGACGTGGAGCCGCCACATCGCGGCGCCGTCCTCCGGCGCCAGTTCGCCGAGGCGGCCGACCCGCAGCAGGCCGGCGGCGTGGACGAGGGCGTCGACCCGCATCGCGCCGATCGCCGGCGCGATGGCGTCGAGGTCCGAGAGGTCGAGGGCGAGGGGGCGGTAGCGCGGATGCACGGGCCCGCCCGCGCTCCGGCTCACGCCGGTGACCTGCCAGCCCTGGTCGAGCAGGCGGGCGACGATCGCCGCGCCGATCCCCGAGCTCGCCCCGGTGACGAGGGCGTGGCGCACCGCCTCACTCACCGGCCGCCACCCAGGCCTCGCTCACCCGCACGTGCTTGATCGCCTGGCGGTGATACGTGAACGCGATGTGGATCGCCCCGTCCGGCGTCTGGGTGACGGACGGATACGACAATTCCCGGTTCGAGCGGTCGCGGGAGTTGTTGGTCATGCAGTAGCCGTCGCCGGTCTCGACGTCGCGCCGCTGCGGCCAGGTGCGGCCGCCGTCGGGCGAGATCGCGAGGGTCAGCGGGGCCCGCGGGGTGCCCCAGAACGCCGTGCGCTTGTTCGGGTCGACCGGAGCCGGGGCGGCGTCGGTGGCGGGCTCCTCGTCCTCGATCTCGTCGTAGAGCGAGGCCCGGCGCTCCGTCGCGGCCTCGGCGTTGGTCGCGTTGAAGACCAGCGCGACGTGGCCGTTGGCGAGCACGGTGGCCTGGATCGACGAGTTGTTGTTCGGCAGTTCCGTCGGCATCGGGGCCGACCAGGTCTCGCCGTTGTCGGTCGAGCGGCTCTCGTAGATCGAATCGGCCCAGCGGCTGCGGTAGAGCGCGAGCAGCGTGCCGTCCTTGAGGGCGAGCACGTTCATGTGCACCGCGCCGGTGCTGTCGGGCACAGCCACCTCGCGCCAGGTCTTGCCCCCGTCCGAGGAGATCATCACCGCGCTGGTATCGTCGTCGCCGACCCATTTGGCGCCCGGCACGCTCGGGCAGTGGAAGATCGGCAGGAGCCAGGTGCCGTTGCCCAGCACCGCCGGCGGCTGGCGCACGAAGGTGCCGCAGCCCGGCCGCTGCGCGAACAGGGTCTCGATCGGGCCCCAGGTCGTGCCGTGATCGTGCGAGATCCGCCGGCGCACCAGGGCGGTGTCCTGGTTGCCCGAGACCTGCGCGGTCCAGATCAGCCACAGGTCGCCGGTCGGTGCGTTGAACAGGATCGGGTTCTGCTCCGAGCGGGCGGGATCGTCGGAGAGCTTCTGCGCCGCGCTCCAGGTGTCGCTGCCGGCGGGCAGGCGCGCCCCGTAGACCGAGATGTCGGCCATGCCCTCCTGCGTGCCGCCGAACCAGACGCAGGCGAGGTCGCCGTTTCGCAACGGCATGATGTTGGCGGCGTGGTTCTGGACGCAGGGGCTCGGGATGAAGGCCTCGCGGCGGTCGGGATCGCCGGCGACCGGCCGGACCTCGCCGCTGCGGTCCATCGGCGTCTGGACGGTGTCGAGCATCGGTGTCTCTCCGGGGTCAGGCGGTGGTGGCGGGGCGGACGGGCTCGGGCTGCTCCTTGGCCGCCTCCTTGTCGCCCCAGCGGAAGACGCGTTCGATGCCCATCACGACGAGTGGCGCGAGCGCGGCGATGTACATGTTGTCGACGCCGTAGGGGTTGCCGAGCGCGTACCAGACCGTGGTGGCGAGCGCCGCGCCGAGGAGCCCGAGCGTCGCGCCGCGGTTCGAGCCGAACCAGGGCAGGTAGAAGCCGACCATCGCGACGATCGAGATCGACAGGCGAAGCGCGCGGGTGAAGAACGACAGCTTCAGGATCTCCGGGATGAAGAACACGAAGACCAGCGGCACCACGGCGATGACGAGCGAGAACACGCGGGTCATGCGCAGCTCCCGGGCCGCGTCCGGCTTCCAGTACGGCACGTAGAAGTCGCGCACGACGAGCGACGCGATGGCGAGCGCCACGGTGCTGACGCTGACGAAGATCGAGGCGACGAGCGAGGTGGTGACGACGCCCGCGAGCAGCGGGTGCATGGTCTTCAGGAAGATCGGCAGCGCGTAGAGGCTGTTCATGCTCGGATAGAGCGTCTTGGCGGCCAGCCCGATCAGCGCCAGCACGATGCCGAGCGGCAGGCAGAACGCCGCCGCGTAGAGGGCCGAGGCCCGGGCCGCCGAGGCGCTCTTCGTCGAGGAGATCGCCTGGACGATGAACTGGGTCGAGAAGATCGCCCCGACCGTGCCGAAGGTCCAGGCGAAGATGGTGGCGGCGCCGATCTTGCCGTCCCAGCTGAAGTATTCGGGTGGAAGCGCCGCCTGCATCGGGGCGATGCCGCCGGTGGCCGAGAGCGCGACCCACAGGATGATGCCTATCCCTGCAACCTTGATGGCGCTGTGCAGGATCGTCACCCAGGCGATGCCCTTCAGCCCGCCGAACACGTAGTAGAACGTGCTCACCGCCGCGATGATGCACATCGCGGTCGGGATGTTGACCCGGAGCGCCGTCGAGATCGCGGCCGCGCCGCTGACGTAGTTGCCGACGTTCACGAGTAGCAGCGCGTAGATCATGATGACCGAGACGGTCATCATGGTCGACTTGCCGTATTTCTGCGCGATCGCGGCCGAGATGGTGTACTCGCCCGAATCGTAGATCCGGCGGACGATCAGGAGCCCGAACAGCAGGAAGCCGATCGAGGCGCCGAGCACCGACCAGGCGGCGGCGATGCCCGAGTTGAACGCCTCCTGCGCGGTGCCGACCGTCGACTTGGCGCCGACGAATTCCGACATCAGCAGCACGCCGACGACGAGCGCCGGCATCGAGCGCGACGCGGTCATGAACTGGGCGTTGGTGCGGCTGCGCAGCTTCAGGGTCAGCCAGCCGGTGAACAGGATGTAGGCGACCACCATGACCGCGATGGTCAGGCTCTCGCCCTCGGTGAATTCATGCATGGGCGTGTCCTCGGGTAGTGTATTAGTAATTAACGACTTGATGACCCATCCCTTTCCCGGACGAAAGCAGCGTCAGCGGAAGGAGATCCGGGAAAGGGGCCGTAATGGAGGTGAGAAACCTGACCGGCATCTTGGCGCGCCGTTTCCGGGCCGATCTCAGGAGGCCCGGGCCAGCCCCCCGGTCGTCCCCAGCAGCGCGGCGCGCTCGGCCTCGGAAAGCGGCATTAGCGGCGGGCGCAGGCGGTGCCAGCCGGCATCGCCGGTGCGCTCCGCCGTCATCGCCTTGAGCGAGGCCATCTGGGCGAAGCGCGAGGCGCGCTCGCGGGTGGCGACCACCCGGGCTTGCGCCGCCGCGACCGCGTCGGCCTTGGCCGGATCGGCGTGGTGGTCGAAGACGAAGCGCAGGTCGCGGGCGCAGAGGTTGGTGGTGGCGGTGATCGCGCCGGCGCCGCCGACCTTCAGGAGCGGCAGCATCAGCGGGTCGGCCCCGGCCAGCACCGAGAAGCCCGGGAAGCGCTCGATCAGCGCCGTCATGTGGGCGAGGTCGCCGGACGAATCCTTGATGCCGGTGACGATGCCGGGAAAGCGCTCGCGCAGGGCCGCGATGACCCCGTGCGGGATCGCCACGCCGGACATCTGCGGGATGTGGTAGAGCACCACCCGCAGACGATCGTCGCCGACGCCCTCGATGATCCGCGAATAGGCCGCGACCAGGCCGTCCTCGGAGATGCCCTTGTAGTAGAACGGTGGCAGCAGCACGACCGTGGCGACGCCGACCGACAGCGCGTGGCGGGTGAGCGCCACGCTCTCGGGGATCGCCGCGACGCCGGTGCCGGGCATCAGCTGATCGGGCGCGACGCCGCCGGCGAGCGCGGCCTCGAGCAGGCGCATCCGCTCGTCGGACGAGAACGAGTTCGCCTCGCCGGTGGTGCCGAGCAGCGCGACGCCGGTGCAGCCCTCGTCGACCAGGTAGCGGCAATGGGCGGCGAAGGCCGAATAATTCGGGTTGAGATCGGAATCGAGGGGCGTGAGGGCGGCGCAGAAGACGCCGCGCGGGAAGACGGGATCGGTCATGGGATCGGCGCTCCTCAGCCGGCGGCGTGGTAGAGGGCGAGGATCTGCTCTTGGCTGATCTCGCGCGGGTTGTTGTCGAGGAGCCGGCGGATGGCGTGGGCCTCCGCCGCCATGGCGGGCAGATCGCCGGCAGGCACCCCGTGGGCCGACAGGCGCATGGCGATGCCGAGATCGGCGCACCAGCGCGTCGTCGCCTCCACCACTGCCGCCTCGTCGTCGCTCTCCGGCAGGCCGAGGGCCGCCATCACCTGGCGGGTCTTTTCCGGCACCGCCGGCGCGTTGAAGGCCAGCGTGTGCGGGAAGATCACCGCGCAGGCGAGCCCGTGCGGGATGTGGTGGCGGGTGCCGAGCGGATAGGCGACGGCGTGGCCCGCCGTGGTGTTGACCGGCCCGAGGCAGAACCCGCCGTAGAGCGAGGCGAGCGCCAGCCCGGCCCGGGCCTCGCGGTCGCCCCCGTCGCGTACCGCGCGGGGCAGGAAGCGGCCGACGAGGCGGATGCCCTCGAGCGCATAGAGGTCGATCAGCGGGTGGGCCTTCCTGCTGGTGAAGGCCTCGACGCAATGCGCCATGGCGTCGACGCCGGTGGCGGCGGTGACCGCGGCCGGCACCGTCATGGTGAGGTCGGGATCGATGACCGCGGCGTCGGCCAGCATGAAGCGGCTCTGCACCGCGAGCTTGTTCTGCGTCGCCGGATCGGTGACCAGTGCCCGGGTGCCGCCCTCGCTGCCGGTGCCGGCGGTGGTGGGCACCTGGATCAGGCCGATGCGGCGGCCCCGCACCTTCTCGGGGCCGACGACCTCGTGCAGGGTCTGGCCGCTGCCCGGCAGCACCGCCACGAGCTTGGCGAGATCCATGGCGCTCCCGCCGCCGAAGCCGACGACGAGGTCCGGGTTGATCTCCTCGGCGAGCGCCAGCGCCCGCTCCAGGTTCGGGATGTCGGGCTCGGGCTTCACCTCGCCGAACACCCGCACCTCGCCGGGCAGGTCGAGAAGGTCGACCCGGGTGGCGTTGAAGGCGTCGGCGACGACTAGGATGGTGCGGGCGCCCATCGCGCGGGCGCGGCGGCCGACCTCCGCGACGGTGCCGGAGCCGAAGGCGATGTCCGGGCGGACGATCTCGATGGGGGTGGAGAGAGGGTTCACGCGGCGTTCCTCTGGGTGATCGCGCCGTTGGCGGCGAGGCGCTCGGCGTATTCGATGGCCTCGATCAGGCTGCGCTCGTTGGCGATGCCGCGCCCGGCGATGTCGAAGGCGGTGCCGTGATCGACCGAGGTGCGGATGATCGGCAGGCCGAGCGTGATGTTGACGCCCGACAGGTCGACCCAGCGGCCGGTCTCGGGGTCGACCTCGAAGCCGAGCAGCTTGACCGGGATGTGCCCCTGGTCGTGGTACATCGCGACCACCGCGTCGTACTGGCCGGCCCGGAGCTTGACGAACACCGTGTCGCCCGGGACCGGGCCGACGATGTCGAGGCCGTCGGCCACCTTGCCGGCGATCACCGGCGCGCTGACGTCGATGTCCTCGCGGCCGAACAGGCCGCCCTCGCCGGCATGCGGGTTGAGCGCCGCGATGGCGATGCGGGGCTTCTCCAGCCCGATCCCCTTCAGCGCCGCATGGGTGAGGTCGATGACGAGGCGCAGCCGCTCGGGCGTCAGGCGCTTGGGCACGTCCTGGAGCGCGACGTGGGTGGTGACGTGGCTCACCCGCATGTTGCCGTGGGCGAGCATCATCACCGAGCCACGCACGCCGGTGAGGTCGGCCAGCATCTCAGTGTGGCCGGCGTAATGGTAGCCGGCGAGGTTCAGCGCCTCCTTGTTGAGCGGCGCCGTCACGATGCCGCCGATCGTGCCGGCGAGCGCGAGATGCACCGCCCGCTCGATCGCCTTGAAGGCGAAGCGGCCGCCATCGGCGCTGAGCCGGCCCGGCTCGATCGGCGCCCCTTCCGCGTCGGCCTGGAGGCAGCAGAGCGCCGGCCACTCGCCGTCGCCGGAGACCTCCGGGATCTCGACGCCGAGGCCGAGCGCGGTCTCCGCCCGCTTGAGCGCCGGGTTGCTGCCGATGACGACGAGCTTCAGATCGCCGGAGGCCAGGCGGTCGCGCAGCTTGTGCGCGGCCTTGACGATGATCTCGGGGCCGATCCCGGCGGGATCGCCCATGGTGATGGCGAGGTGACGGGTCACGCGACGGTCCTTTCGTGAATGAAGCCGTTCTCGCGCAGCAGGTCGCGCCAGACGGCGGGCGTGCCGAACGCCCCGGATTTCGAGATGATGGCGGTACCGTCCCACAGGCCGCCCCGCATCCGCGAGCGCGGCAGGCCCGGGGCGACCTGGCCGGTGACGACCAGGGCCTCGGTCCGCAGCGCGAGGCAGAGCGCCTTCAGCGTCTCGCCCCCGGCGACGATCAGGGTGCCGGGCGGCGGCAGGGCGCGGGCGAGGCACCCGAAGGCGGCGGCGATGCGGGAGGCGGCCTCGTCCCGGGCGGTACCCGGGGCGAGCGCGAGGCTGACGAGGGCGACGCCTCCCGCGCCGAGCCGGTCGGCGACGGCGCCGGCATGGTCGCCGTCCGCGCCCAGGACCAGCCGGTGCTCTGGGCAGGCCGCGAGCTGGCCCTCGGTCTCCGGCCGGTCCGAGCCGAACAGACCGAGGACCGGGCCGTGCAGGCCTCCGCCGGCGGGCGCGGGCGTGGAGCGCGCGAGCGCCCCGGCGAGACCGCCGCTGCCGCACCACAGGACCGGCGCGCCTTTCCCGAGCGCGGCGATCCGGTCGAGATCGTCCTCCTGCGCCGCGTCGTAGACGGCGACGCCCTCGACGAGCCCGTCCGCGACCACGGCGCGGCGGGCCGGCACGCCGACCGCCCGCAGGGCCTCGGCGATGTCGCCCGAGACCGCCTCCCACCCCTCGCCCCGGCGGGCGAGCTGGCGGCCGTCCAGGGTACGGCGGCCCTGGTAGGGGAAGGCCGGGGCCACGATCGCGTGACGCCATCCGCCGAGGCAGGCGGCGAGCTCCGCCGCCCAGGGCCCGCGCAGCAGGCTGTCGAGCTTCTTGAAGGCGAGGTCGGCGCCTGCCAGCATCGGGGCCGCTCCGGCGGCGATCCGGGCTGCCGCGGCCGCGTCGCGCTCGCGAGTGCCGGTGTCGAGGGCGAGGCTGCCGCTCGAGGGGAGGGCGGCGCCGACCCATGCGACCTCCACCGGCCCGACGAGCCCGGTGAAGCCTGCCGCCGTGTCGAGGGTGCCGGTGAGGTCGTCGGCGAGGAGACGCAGGATCGGCATCGGGCTCATGCGCGGCCGACCGCCCCTGACAACCTGACAACATCGGCGAGCACCCCGATCGAGCCGGGCCGCACCAAAAGGCGGGCGGCGCCGACGTGGCGACCGAACCGATCGACGGCCGAGGACGATCGGGCGTCACCTGGAAGCAGGACGTGAGCGCGTCCAGCCGGGGCGATGAGCCGATCCGCCAAGCCGCCAGCCTCCTGCATGCCCGTCCCTCCCGTTCGGCGCCCAGACAGGCACTCGATTTGTTGTAAACTTGTAATGCGGTACGGGAGTCGGGGTGGGGTTGTCAAGCGGGACTCCCGCGGCGGGTCGCGAGCGCTCCCGATTGCCACGGCGGCGCGGCCCTGGCAGATTCGGCGGCGGCAGGTGCCGCCAGCCGTTCGCGTCCCTCGGGGATACGGTGAAGGCACCACGTTCGGATTCTCTCCGGCAGTCCTTCTCGGGACGCTCAGCCCGGCGACGGATCGGCAATGCGAGCCCCGATGACCCGTCGCCGGCGCAGGAGACGGCCATGCCGACAGGCGACCCACCGACCCGCGACCAAGCGAAGACGATGGCCAGGCGACTGCGATCCGCCCTGGCGAGCCGCCGGATCGACCTCTCGCACGCCGACAGCCTCGAACTCGTCGCGGCTTCTCTCGGCCTGCGCGACTGGAAACCCGCCGCGGGCCTCCTCGACGACGACCGGCCGGACCGCATCGCCTTCCATCGGACGAGTCCGATCCTGCGCATCTTCGACGTGGCGAAGGCCCGGGAGTTCTACCGCGATTTCCTGGGCTTCGCGGTGACGCTCGAGCACCGTCACGAGCCCGGCCCGCCCCTGTACATGGCCGTCGCGCGGGCCGGCCTGGAACTCCATCTCAGCGAGCATCACGGCGATGCCAGCCCCGGCTCGACGGCGTTCGTCCGGATGACGGGATTACGGGATTTCCACGCGGAACTGATCGCGAAGAACGACGGCTACGGCCGGCCCGGGCTCGAGCGCCTGCCCTGGGGCGACCAGATGGAGGTGCACGACCCGTTCGGGAACCGGATCCGGATCTGCCAGCAGCACGGACAGGCGACAGGATGGCGGCCGCGGCAGTGCCCTCGGCGGCCCGGCCGCGCCTGCTCCGCCTACAGCGACAGGTCGAGCATCCGCCCCTCGAACAGCCGGTCGCGCGAGGAGCAGATGTGGCGGTGCATCCGGTCGCGGGCGGTCTCGGAATCGCCGTCGCGGATTGCCGCGAAGATGGCGCGGTGCTCGTCGAGCACGCCCTGCAGGCCGGAATTGGGGCCGAGCAGCGCGAGGCCGTGGATCTTCATGCCGACCGCGATGTGGGATTGCAGCGCCTGGAGCGAGGCGCCGTAATAGTGGTTGTTCGAGGCCTCGGCGATGGCGAGGTGAAAGGCGAAATCGGCGTCGTCGCGGTGCTGCTGCTGGCGCGTCGCGGTGTTCATCAGGTCGAGGGCGGCGAGGATGCGCTCCAGCGCCGGACCGTTGCGGCGCAAGGCGGCGTAGCGGGCCGCCTCCGGCTCGATGGTGAGGCGGAACTCGTAGCAGCGCTGGATGTCGGCGATGCTCTCGACGGGGGCGTAGCCCAGAGCCGGGGCCCGGCCCTGGCTGCGCACGAAGCTGCCCGCGCCCTGGCGCGAGACGATGACGTTCTCCTGCCGCAGCCGCTCGAGCGCGGCGCGGACCACCGGGCGCGAGACCTTGTAGCGGGCCGCCAGCTCGTTCTCGCTCGGCAGCTTCTGGTTCTCGCCGTAGGTGCCGCCGGCGATCTCGGACAGGATGCCGTGATAGACCCCCTCGGCGAGGCCCGACGCCCTCGCCTGGCCCTGCGGCTCGGCCCCGACGGCCTCCTGCACTGCCGATTCCATCGCGCCCGCGCCCTCCTCACCCGTTCCTGACAACCTGTATGCCGCCCTTCGCGGCGCGGGCGCAAGCTTGTTAAATGTTGTCAGGGGCGCGGAGGGCGCCGGGGGTCAGCGCTGCCCGTCCCTCAGCGCTGCCCGTCCCATTTTGTGATGGCCTCCTTGGCGAGCCCGCCGACCCGGGCATGCGGGCGCCCGCCGGTGGTCATGGCGAGCGCGAACAGGATCTCGTCGGCGCGCGGCCCGTCCGCCAAAGCCACGGTGACGCCGTCGAAGTGGGAACGGACATAGGCCGCGTCCTTGTGATGGATCGGCACGTCGAGGGACGCGCCCATGCCGCCGACCTTCGTCATCGACGGCACGATGGCGAGCGCCTGGCCGAGCAGCTCGCGCATCGCGTAGCCGCCGGGGACGTGCCAGAGCGCGCCGTGCTCGAGCTCGCCGGACGCGCCGACGAGCGAGCCCTTGCCGTAGGCCTCGATGCGAGCGGGATCGCCGCCGAGCGCGTCGAGGAGCTTGCGGGCGCACTCGACGCCGAGGGGCTTGAGCGCATCCATCATCGGGGTGATCTCGGCCTCGTAGCGGCCGGCGAAGGGGTTCCGCACCAGGCAGGCGACGGACCCTTTCAGGATCGGGGTGTCGAGGGCGGGGCCGCCGTCGTGGCGGACCTCCTCGACGGTGACGACGATCTTGCGGACCTCGATCATGGGCGGATCTCCCTCGGTTCTTCGAGAAGCACGGACTGGCCCTGCAGCATCAGGGCGGCGGAACGGATCAGGCCGGCGGCGCGCATCGCCGCGGCGCGGGCCCGGCCGGCCTCGAGGGCGGCGGCGATCTCGTCCGGGGACAGGGCCGGCACCGCCACGGTGACGAGGCGGGGCCCGAGGTCGGAATCGGGGTCGAGGTCGCGGGCCGGCGCGCGCTCCACGCCCGGATGCCCGGGCAGGTCGACCGCGTTGGCGATCAGCGTCGCGGCGGCATCCGCCGTGGCGGCGTCGCGGGCGAGCACCGTCACCGAATCGGCGAGCCCGAGGGAGAAGGACCGGCCCTGCCGCCCCGAAGTGGCGATGCCGCCGATGCCATCCCGATGGCGCAGGATCACCCGCCCGTTCACCGCCGGCACCGGGCCGCGGGAAAAATCCGCCGCGACGCCGATCGCCAGGGTCTCGTCCTCGGTGAGGTGGAGCGCGATGTCGCCGCCGTCGTTGACGAAGGCCTTGTCGAGGGGCGCGGCCTCGCACATCGCCGCGAGGATCTCGTCGGCGACCGCGCCCGCCACCGCGGCCATCGGGGTGATGAAGCCTCTATGCGGCCGGCAGGCCGCGACCATCCGGCGGGCGATCGCGCCCTCGACCCGCGGCCGATCGCTCATGGACTTGCGCAATTCCGGCAACTCGCCGACGAGCTCGCCCAGCACCGTCGCGAAGCGATCGACGGCGGCGCGGTGCGCCTCGGCCACCGCAAAATCCGCCCCGAAGGCGCGCAGCACCAAGTCGATCGGGCCGTGCTGCAGATGCAGCCGGCCATCCGCCAGGAGCTGGTGTGCCGGGCCGTCCATCCTTCAGCCGAGCCGGGCGAGGAGGCGGACGAGGTCTGCGGCCTCGTCGGGGGAGAGGGGATCGAGGGTGCGGGCCGTCACCTCGCCGCCGCGGCTCTTCATCGCCTCGATCACCCCGATCCCCTCGTCGGTGAGCGCCAGCACCACCAGGCGGGCGTCGGATTCATCCGCCTTCGGCTGCACGAAGCCGCGGGCGGCGAGCCGCCGGGCGACGCCGAACATCGTCGCCGGATCGACCCCGACATGGCGCCCGACCTGGTTCTGCGAGGTCGGCCCGAGATCGTGGAGCTTGCACAGCACGGCGTACTGCACCGGCGTGACGCCGAAATCGCGCATCACGGTCTCGAAGATCGCGGAGGCGCGCTGGTGCGCCCGCCGGATCAGGTAGCCGATCTGATCCTCGACCCGGTAGGTGCGGATCGCCTCCGCGTCGATCGTCGGGGGGGCCTCGCGCCGTCGGGGGGCGGTCATGCGACCGCTCCGGCCGGCCAGGGATGATCGGGATTCCACGGATCGATCCGGGCGGCGGGTCCGACCTCGCGCAGGATGTCCGTCATCGCCACCACGTCCCCATCATGCCCCCCGAGCCTCGTATAGAGATCGCGCGGCAGGGTGAACTCGATCGGCGCGACGATCGCCGGGGTCGGCACCGAGCCGAAGGCGTTCTTCGGCAGCCGCGTCACGTCGGCCATCACCGTGATCCCGCCGCCGGGCCAGACCGTGACCGGCGCGCCGCCCATCGTCACCCGCGTCTCGCCGGCGGCGACCGAGC
The DNA here is from genome assembly GCF_036448855.1 of Methylobacterium ajmalii. Taxonomy (NCBI): domain Bacteria; kingdom Pseudomonadati; phylum Pseudomonadota; class Alphaproteobacteria; order Hyphomicrobiales; family Methylobacteriaceae; genus Methylobacterium; species Methylobacterium ajmalii. Next base: position 104,451 of record NZ_JAZFXT010000021.1, on the reverse strand, counting down.
GGGTGAGCAGCACCGGATTCTCGGTGACCCCGGCCCGCAAGGACCCGCCGGCCCCGGCCATGAACAGGACCGTGCAGAGCGAGGGCTCGCAATTCTCGCCGATCCGGTCGACCACCTGGCGCACCGGCGCCGGCATCTCGGCCGGGACGGGCTTGAGATCGTCGTCGAGGACGACCCAGAGGGCGTGCTCGCCGGTGGTCGAGGTCATCAGGAGCCGCAGGCCCGGCCAGGCGGTGGCGGGATCGATCGCCTGGATGATGGCGAGCGGGTCGGCGATGTCGGTCCCGCCCCAGCCGATGCCGGGATTGGCGACCTGGAAGTAGCGCCCCGGCGTCGAGCGCCGGCCCTTCACCCGGATGCCGGCCGGGCGCATCCCCAGCACCTTGCCGGCCTGGTGCTCGGTCAGCACGCCGGTGATGTGATCGTCGACGACGATCACCTCGTCGGCGTGGCCGAGCCATTGCCGGGCGAAGATGCCGACCGTCGCCGAGCCGCAGCCGACCCGCATGCGCTGCTCCGGCGCGCCGTCGACGATCGGCGCGCGGCCGGCCTGGACCACGACCTCGTGGCCACCCTCGATCGTCATCGTGACGGCGTCGCCCGAGCAGAGGCGCAAGAGCGTGTCGCAGGTGACGGTGCCCTCCTTCTTCGAGCCGCCGGTGAGATGGCGCACCCCGCCGACCGAGAGCATCTGCGAGCCGTACTCGGCGGTGGTGACGTGGCCGACCTCCTCGCCGGCGACGCGGATCGCGGCGCGCTCGGGTCCGAGATGGCGGTCGGTGTCGATCTTCACCTTCACGCCGCAATAGCTGAAGATGCCCTCGGTCACGACCGTGACGGTCTCGACGCCCGCGTGCTCGCTCGCCACGATGAAGGGGGCGGGCTTGTAGTCCGGGTAGGTGGTGCCGGCGCCGATGCCGGTGACGAAGGTGCGCGAGGGATCGAGCACCCGCCCGTCCCACTCCGCCGCGCCGAACGGGACGAGCTTCTGGCCGGCTTCCGCCGCGTCGTGCAGCAGCACGACCGGATCGGTGCGGACCAGATGACCGTTTTCGTTGGCGTAGCGCGAGCAGGCGCCGGAGCGGCCGGGCCGGATCCGGCACAGGACCGGGCAGGCATCGCAGCGCACGATGCCGTCGGCCTCCGCCGCGCCGAATTTCTTGGACCTCGCTTCGGTGGAGAGGCTGTCGGCGCTCATGATCGGCTCCCCCACAGATCCCTCGCCTCGTCGTCCCGGTAGTAGCCCCGGCGCAGGTCGCGGGCGACGAGCGCGGGGTCGCGGGTGGCGGGCGCGCCGTAGCCGCCGCCGCCCGGCGTCATCACCTCGACCCGGTCGCCGGCTTTGATGGCGATGTTCTGGTCCTTGGAGAGGTGGAGCGGCGTGATCGTCTCCCCGTCGCGGTGGATGCGCACCACGTTGGGCGACCCGTCGCCACCGCCGAGCACGCCCGGCGGGCCGAACCGGCCGTGATCCATCACGAAGGAGGCCCGGGCCTCGCCGCGCAACAACTCCACCTCGTAATGGACGCCGAAGCCGCCGCGATGGGCGCCGGCTCCCCCCGACCCCTCGCGCAGGGCGAACCGGCGGAACAGGACCGGATAATACTGTTCCATCACCTCGACCGGCGCCGTCTTCGAGATGCCGATGGTCGAGCAGCCGTTCGAGAGACCGTCATGGGCGGCGTTGCCGCCATAGCCGCCGCCGGTGATCTGGTACATCACGTAGGGCGCGTTCTTGGCCGGATCGAAGCCGCCGAGCGCGAAGTTGCCCGAGGTGCCGGCGGGTGCCGCGGTCACCTTGTCGGGGATCGCCTGGACGAGGGCCAGGAACACGGCCTCCGCGATGCGCTGGCTGACTTCCGCGGCGCAGCCCGAGACGGGCCGCGGATAGCGCGCGTCGAGGAAGGTGCCCTCCGGCCGATGGATCGTCAGCGGCTCGAAGGTGCCGGCATTGATCGGCACGTCCGGGAAGACGTGCTTCACCGCGAGGTAGACAGAGGAATAGGTCGTTGCCACCACCGAGTTCATCGGGCCGCGGCAGGGCGGTGACGAGCCGGAAAAATCGAAGGTGAGGCCGTCCCCGGCCTTGGTCATCGCGAGCGCGATGCGCAGGGGCTCGTTCACCACGCCGTCGGAATCGACGAAGGCTTCCGAGGTGTAGGTCCCGTCCGGGATCTGGCGGATTTCGGCCCGCATCCGTTCGGCCGAGCGGGCGCGGATCTCCTTGATCGCCGCATCCAGGGTTTCGGGCCCGTACTTGGCGAGGAGGTCGGAGAGCCGGCTCTCGCCGATCAGCAGCGCCGCGGCCTGGGCCTTGATGTCGCCGATGCGCTGGTCGGCGACGCGGATGTTCGAGCAGATGATCGAGAAGATCTCCGGATCCATCGTGCCGCGCTTGAACAGCTTGACCGGCGGCAGGCGCAGGCCCTCCTGCTCGACCTCGGTGGCATGCGCCGAGAATCCGCCCGGCACCATGCCGCCGATATCGGGCCAGTGACCGGTGTTCTGGAGCCAGCAGAACAGCGCGCCGTCGACGAAGACCGGCTTGACGAACCGCACGTCCATCAGGTGCGTGCCGCCGAGATACGGGTCGTTGACGATGTAGATGTCGCCGGGCTCCGGCGCCCCGACCCGTCCCTCGCGGATCAGGCGGATCAATTCGCCTGTCGAGTACTGCATCGTGCCGACGAAGACCGGCAGGCCGTACTCCCCTTGCGAGATCAGCGCGCCGGTGTCGCGGTCGTAGATTCCGTCCGAGCGGTCGTCGGCCTCGGCGATGACCGGCGAGAAGGCCGAGCGCGAGAAGGCGATGTCCATCTCGTTGCAGACCTGCTGCAACCCGGCCTGGATCACCGCCAGGGTGAGGGCATCGAGCTGGGTCATACGCGAATCCTCAGGTTGCCGATGGCGTCGACCTGCGCCGTGGCGCCGGGCTCGATCACGGTCGTGGCGTCGATCTGCTGGATCACCGCCGGCCCGGCGATCTCGGCCCCGAGCGGCAGGGCCTCGCGGGTGTATATCGCCGCCTCGTGCCAGGCGCCGTCGGCATAGACCGGGCGCGTGCCGAGGCGGGCGCCGACGAGATCGGTGCGTCCCGCCTCGTCGATCAGCGCCGCGAGCGGGAACGGCTTGCGCCGTCCGATCACCGAGGTGACGAGGTTGACCACCACCGCCCGGATCTCCGGCAGCCGGACCTGGAAGCGACGGAAATACGCCGCCTCGAACAGCTCCTGGAGCGTCGCGCGGTCGATGTCCGGGGCGGGCAGGGCGACGCGGATCAGGTGGGTCTGGCCGCGGAACTGCATGTCGGCACCGTAGGTGACCGTGGTCTCCTCGATCTCCGACTGCTCCTCGGCGACCATCGCCAGGGCATCCGCCGCCTGCTCCTCCAGAACGGTGCGCAGATCCGCCATGTCGAGCCCGTCGAGGGGGCGGTTGAGGGTCCGCACCCGGTCCTGGCGCAGATCGGCGACGAGGCAGCCGAGCGCGTTGGTGAGGCCGGGGCGCGCCGGCACCAGCACCTCCGGGATGCCGAGCTCGCGGGCGAGCGCCACGGCGTGGAGCGGCCCCGCGCCGCCGAAGGCGAAGAGCACGAAGTCGCGCGGGTCGTAGCCGCGCGACAGCGACACCATGCGGATCGCGCCGGTCATGTGGACGTTGCCGAGCCGGATCACCGCCTCGGCGGCCTCCTCGACGCTCATGCCGAGGGGACCTGCGAGGTCGCGGGCGAAGGCGTCTCGGATGGCGTCGATCGAGACGCCGGCCCGCACGGCGGTGAGCCGGGCCGGATCGAGGCGGCCGAGGACCAGGTTGGCATCGGTGATGGTCGGCCGGGTGCCGCCGCGGCCGTAGCCGATCGGGCCGGGCTCGGAGCCGGCGCTCTCGGGGCCGACCTGGAGCATCCCGGCCCGGTTCACGGAGGCGATCGAGCCGCCGCCGGCTCCGACCGTGTGCACGTCGACCATCGGCAGGTGGATCGGCAGGCCGTAATCGATGGTGAGTTCACCTGAGACCTCCGGCACGCCGCCGGCGATCAGCGCCACGTCGGTCGAGGTGCCGCCCATGTCGTACGTGATGGCGTTCTTCAGCCCCGACTGGGCGAGGGTCGCGGCCGCCGCCATCACGCCCGAGGCGGGGCCCGACATCACGGTCTTGGCCGCGGCCTCGACCACCAGTCCCGCCGGCACGGTGCCGCCGTTGCCGTTCATCACCAGAAGGTCGCGGGCGAAGCCTTGCGCCCGCAACTCGTCCTGGAGGCGGCGGATGTAGCGGTCGAGGATCGGCTGCACCGCGGCGTTGACCGAGGCGGTGGTGCCGCGCTCGTATTCGCGGAACTCCGACAGGAGCGCGTGGCCGAGGGTGACGTACGGATTCGGCCAGAGCTCGCGGGCGATGGCGCCGGCGCGCAGCTCGTGCTCCGGGTTGGCATAGGCGTGCAGGAAGTGGATCACCAGGGCCTCGCAGCCCTCCGCCAGCAGATCGCGCACGGCTTGCGCCACAGCAGCCTCGTCGAGGGGCGTGCGTACCGCGCCGTCGGCCATCACGCGCTCGGGGACCTCGCGGCGCCACTCGCGCGGGATCAGCGGCTCGAAGGTGCCGAACAGCCCGTAGGGCTTGGGCCGGGTGCGGCGCCCGAGTTCGAGCACGTCGCGAAAGCCCTCGGTGGTGATAAGGCCGACCTTGGCGGTCTTGCGCTCCAGCACCGCGTTGGTGGTGGCGGTGGTGCCGTGGATCACGAGGTCGAGGTCGGCGGGCGCCACCTCGGCGGCGGCGATGGCCGCCAGCACGCCCTCGGCCTGGTTGCGGACCGTCGTCGGCACCTTGGCGAGGCGCACGCGCACGCCGGACTGGTCCGCCTCCGTCAGGAGAAGGTCGGTGAAGGTGCCGCCGACATCGATGCCTGCCACGCGTCTCACGTCACACCTCGATCATTCGCCTACGAACGGTTTCGTTGGGGGACCGGCGGGGGCCGGCGCCGTTTCGACGCTCTACGCTTTGAAGTCAGAGCGCCTCTCCTCCCCCCTGTGGGGAGGAGCTGGAGGTGGGGGTGGTGCAGAAGGCACCGCTGAGGTCCATTCGGCACCACCCCCACCCCTGGCCCCTCCCCACAAGGGGGAGGGGAAAACCCGCGCCATACTCGGGCTTCTCGCTCCTCACACCGTCAGGTACGCTTCCCTCACCGCCTCGTCCGCTTCGAGCGCCGCCATCGTCCCCTCGAAGTGGATCGCGCCCTTCTCGATCACGTAGGCCCGGTCCGAGACCGCGCCGGCAAAGCTCAGGTTCTGCTCCGAGAGCAGGACCGCGATGCCCTCGCGTTTCATGCGGAGCACCCCGTCGGCCATCTGCTCGACGATGACCGGCGCCAGGCCCTCCGACGGCTCGTCGAGCAGCACCGCGTGCGGGTTGCCCATCAGGGTGCGGGCGATGGTGAGCATCTGCTGCTCGCCGCCCGACATCGCAGCGGCGCGGCGCCCGCGCATCTCGGCGAGGTTGGGAAAGATCGAGAAGAGTCTCTCGGGGGTCCAGGCGGCGCGCCCGTCGGCCGGTACCTTGCGGCCGACCTCCAGGTTCTCCATCACCGTGAGATCGGTGAAGATGCGCCGCTCCTCCGGCACGTAGCCGAGGCCGAGGCGGGCGACCCGAAACGGTTCCCATCCGGTCACCGCCCGGCCCTCGAACCACACCGTGCCGCCGGTCGGCGGCAGCACCCCCATGATGGCCTTCAGCGTCGTCGACTTGCCGGCGCCGTTGCGGCCCATCAGGGCCACGACCTCGCCGGGACGCAGCCGCAGCGTCACGCCGAACAGCACCTGGGCCCGGCCGTAGGCCGCGGTCAGACCCGAGACGTCGAGGAGGGGCTTGTCCATCACGCCACCGCCTTCCGGCGGGCGCGCATCGCCGCCTCGGTGCCGGCCTCGCCGAGATAGACCTGCTTGACCCGCGGATTGGTCCGGATCTCCTCCGGCGTGCCGGCGGCGATGATCTCGCCGCGCACCAGGACCAGCACCCGGTCGGCATGGGCGAAGACCGCCTCCATGTCGTGCTCGGTGTAGAGGACCCCGATGCTCCGTGTCCTCGCCACCTCGGCGGTGAGCGCCATCAGGCTCGATCGCTCCCGCGGCGCCATGCCGGCGGTGGGCTCGTCCATCAGCAGGAGCTTCGGCCGCGAGGCCAGCGCCACCGCGAGTTCCACCCGCTTCACGTCGCCGTAGGCCAGTTCCGAGACCGGGCGCTCGGCGTCGGCCCGCATCCCGACCCCGGCGAGGAGCGCCAGCGCCTCGTCGCGGTAGAGGGCGCGGGCATCCCGGAACAGGCCGCGCGAGCGGCCGTGATGCGAGAGAAGCGCCATCTGGACGTTCTCGGCCACCGTCATCGACACGAAGGTCTGGGCGACCTGGAAGGTGCGCCCGACGCCGGCCTTCCAGATCGCGCGGGCCGGCAGGCCGGCGATCGAGGCGCCCTCAAGGGTGATGGAGCCCGAATCGGGCCTGAGCTGCCCGCCCACCATGTTGAAGGTGGTTGACTTGCCGGCGCCGTTCGGCCCGATGATCGCCAGCATCTCGCCGGCGTCGAGCGTGAACGATACGTCCTTGGCGGCGGCGACGCCGCCGAAGCGCTTGGTCAGGCCCGCGACGACGAGAAGCGTCATGCCGAGGCCTCCACGGTCTTGGGCGCCGTCGCGCGGCGGCCCCGCAGCGCCTCGGCGGCCCCGGCGAGCCCGCGCGGGAAGGCCAGCACGGTGGCGATGATGGCGAGGCCGAGCAGCAGGCGCCAGAACTCGGTCAGCGGCATCACCGCGTCCTTCAGCGCGTGGAAGAAGGCGGCGCCAACGAGCGGTCCCATGACGGTCTGGATGCCGCCGACCAGAACCATCACCAGGAAGTCGATCGAGAGCGGGATGCCGGTGAGCGTCGGGTCGATCGAGCCCTTCATGAAGGCGTAGAGCCCGCCCGCGAGCCCGGCCGCGGCGCCCGCCAGCGTGAAGGCGAGCCAGCGATGGGTGCGCACGTCGAGCCCGATCGCCTCGGCGCGGGTGGCCGAATCGCGCGCCGCCCGCAAGGTGTAGCCGAAGGGGGTGTAGATCACCCGGCGCAAGAGGACGATCGCGGTGAGCGACAGGGCGGCGACGAGGTAGAAGTAGGTGTTGCGGCCCGCCGCCCAGGCCGACGGCCAGACCCCGACGACGCCGTTGTCGCCCCCCGTCACCTCGACCCACTGGAAGCAGACCGCGTAGACGATCTGCCCGAAGGCCAGCGTCAGCATGGCGAGGTAGATGCCCGACAGCCGGACGATGAAGAAGCCGAACAGGGCCGCGCCGAGGCCCGCGACGAGGGGGGCGGCGACGAGGGCCAGCTCCATCGGCGCCTTGAACGGCCCGGTGACCAGCAGCCCGGCCGCGTAGGCCCCCAAGCCGAAATAGGCGGCGTGCCCGAACGAGACGAGGCCCCCGACCCCGACCAGGAATTGCAGCGAGAAGGCGGCCAGCGCGAAGACCAGGATCTCGGTCGCGACCTTGACCTTGTAGGCGTCGCCGACGAGCGGCACCGCCAAGAGCGCGAGGATGGCGAGGCCGGCCAGCGCGGTTTCGCCTGGGCGGAAGCGGCGCAAGGCGGGAATCCCCTCCGGCGGCATCACCCGGCCGGACGCGGCCTCGGGCCGGCCGAACAGGCCCCAGGGCTTGACCACCAGCACCACCGCCATCAGGGCGAAGACCAGGACCAGGGTCACCTTCGGGAAGATCAGGATGCCGAAGGCCTGGAGCTGGCCTATGATCAGGGCGGCCACGAAGGCGCCCGGCACCGAGCCCATGCCGCCGATCACCGTGACCACGAAGGCATCGGTGATGACCGAGAGGTCCATGTGCGCATTGGCGGGGATGCGCGGGATCTGGAGCGCGCCGCCCAACCCCGCGAGGCTGGCGCCGAGGAACAGGGTCAGGGTGAAGAGCCGGGCCTGGTTGACGCCGAGCGCGCCGACCATCTCGCGGTCCTGGGTCGCCGCCCGGATCAGCACGCCGAACCGGGTGCGGTGCATGAGGAGCCAGAGGAGACCCAGCACCAGTGGCCCGACCGCGATCAGCACCAGCTCGTAAGCCGGGAAGCGCTGCCCCAGGATCTCGACGCCGTGGCGCAGCGAGGGCGCGCGGGGACCGGCGATGTCGACCGGGCCCCAGACCTTGAGCACCAGATCCTCGACGATCAGCACGACACCGAAGGTGGCGAGCAGCTGGAAGAGTTCCGGCACCCGGTAGATGCGGCGCAGCAGCAGCACCTCGACCGCGACGCCGATCAGCCCGACGAGGAGGGCCGAGAGCAGCACCCCGAGGAAGAAGGTGGCCGGCGAGTACGACAGGTCGAGGAGCCGCGGCACGATCGTGACCGCGATGTAGGCCCCCAGCATGTAGAACGAGCCGTGGGCGAAGTTCACGATCCGGGTGACGCCGAAGACGATCGTCAGCCCGGAGGCGATCACGAACAGCGACGAGGCGCTGGCGAGACCGGAGAGGGCCTGGAGGACGAGGAAGGACGGGTCCATGGGGCCTCCGCGCCGGCGCCGGGGATAGAGCTCTCGGGGGTCAGGCCTTGCGGGCCGCCTTCACCTCGGCCTCTGGGAACATGTAGTTCGCCCCGTCGGCGTAGCGCACGTTCTTCATGGTGCCCAGGCGGCCGTTGAGCGCCGTCTCGCCGATCCAGGCGCCCAAGGTCGACTGGTGGTCGAGCGCCCGCATCGTCACCGGGCCGGCGATGGTCTGGGAGGTCAGGCCCTCGAGCGCCGTGATCATCGCCTCCGTCTCGGTCGACCCGGCCTTTTCCAGCATGTCGCGGATCATGCCGACGACGACGTAGCCGAGGAGCGAGCCCAGCCGCGGCGTGTCGTTGAACCGGGCCCGGTAGGCGGCGACGAACTCCTTGTGGCCGTTGCCCTCGATCGTCTCCCACGGGTAGCCGGTGGTGACCCAGCCCTCCGGCGTCTCGTCGCCGAGCGGGATCATGTATTCCGGCTCGCCGGTGAGCAGGCTCGCCACCGTGCGCTTCTCGAACAGCCCGCGGGTGTTGCCCTCGCGCACGAAGGCGGTGAGGTCGGCGCCGAACAGCACGTTGAACAGCCCGTCGGCCTTCATCTGCGACAGGGCGCCGACGGTGGCGCCGGCATCGACCTTGCCGAGAGCCGGGAACTGCTCGCCCACCACCTCGAAGCCCGGCACCGCTGCGGCCATCAGCTTCTTGAAGTTGGCGGCGGCGGACTGGCCGTACTCGTAGTTCGGTGCCACGATCGCCCAGCGCTTGACGCCGCGGTCCTTCACGGCATCCACCAGCATGCGGGTCTGCATGTAGGTGTTGGGCCGCACCCGGAAGGTATAGCGGTTGCCGCTGCCCATGGTGAGGGCGTCGGTCAGCGGCTCGGTGGCGAGGAACAGCGCCTTGCGCTGGTTGGCGAAATCCGCCACCGCGAGGCCGACGTTCGACAGGAAGGTGCCGCACAGGAAAGCGACGTTCTCGCGGGTCAGAAGCTCCTCGGCGACCCGGGTCGCGTCGCCCGGGGTCGAGCCGTCGTCGCGAAACACGATCTCGATCGGCCGGCCGCCGAGCGCCTTGATGCCGCCGGCCTTGTTGACGGCGTCCTGCGCGAGCTGCATGGCGTTGCGGTAGGGCACCGCGAAGGCCGCCATGCGGCCGTAGGAGTTCAGCTCGCCGATGCGGATCGGCCCGGAGGCTTGTTGCCCTTGCGCGACCGCCCGCGAGGCCGCGAGACCGAGCGGCGCCGCGGCGAGCCCGCCGAGCAGCGTGCGGCGGGACAGGGGACGGAACGTCTCGTCGCGGGTCGACATCGGTGCGAACCTCCGGCGGATCCCGCCGCGACTTCACGCGAGCGGGATGCAAACTCGTTCGTAGGCGAACGATACTGTGCCTGAGCCTGGAGGCAAGAGCGAAATCTGCGGAAAATCAGGGCGGCATCTGCCCTCGGGCCGGGCAGGCCGAGGGCGCCGTGTCAGAAGCCGGCCTCGCGGGCGAGGCAGGCGTCGAGCGCGCGTTCGCGCTCGGCCTCGATCATCGCGGCGATCCAGGCCGCCTGCTCGATGCGGGCGGTCTCCACCGTATCCTCGTCGCGCTCGTGGCTCGGCTGCATCCTGTCCTCCTCTGTCGGTCGGTGCCGGGGCGATCGTCCCGTGATTAGAACAAAATAGGAACAAACGCCGGGATCGGCAAGCCGACGAAACGGTGGAAAACGGGGGACCTTGGCCGGTGGTCCGCGCGTTGCCGCCTCACGATACCTCGGAAAAGGACAATCCCCATGCGGACCGCCCTCATCGCCCTCGCCACGACCCTCGCCCTCACCGGCGCCGCGCTCGCCCAGACCGGTGCTCCCGGCTCGGCGGAGAACAACCTGAACAACCCGGCCAGCGTGAAGAGCAACGCCGAGAAGGGCATGCCCGAGCGCGACCTGACCACTGGGACCGTCGCGCCGACGGCGCCCGGCACGATGGCCCCCGCCGCCCGCGCCGACGACCTGCCGAGCCACAGCGGCGGCAACGCCGCGGCGACGAGCCCGGCCAACCGCGCCCGCTGAGCGTCGATCCGACGTCCGGGCCGGCCTCCTCGCGGGGCCGGCCCGTTCGCCTTGCAATCGCACTGTCCTTACATCCGCGACGACCGAAGCCGGCAGCTGCTGGCCCCCGCTTAAGCCTTGGTCACCGCGATCTGGCCGCCATCCATCATCATGAACCGGATCCCGGCGGCCCGCAGGGCGGCGATCGCCTTGACGCGGGAGCGCGCACCCCGGATCTCGGACCCGTCCTCGAGACGCTTCACCGTCGAGAGCGACACGCCGCTGGCGGCGGCGAGCTGCGCCATCGACCAGTCGAGCAGGCCGCGGGCCGCCCGCAGGTGGGAGGCCTCCACCCCGTCCTCCAGGCCGCGGCGGATCGCGCCGTCCAACGGAGGGGCGGTGCCGGACGAGGGCGCGCCCGAGTCGTGGATCGGGTATTTCATTCCGGCCCGGCCGAGATAGCGCCCGGCCGGATCCCAGAGCGGGACCCCGATGATCCGGAAGCGCCGGACCTCGCCATCGGCGAGGCGCTCGCGGGCCGTTTCCTGAAACCGGGCCACGTGCGAGCGGACCGCCATCGCCGCGTCGCGGAATGCCGGCCGCTCCCACGGCACGACCATCAGGAACGGGTCGCTCCTGATGGCGGCGAGGTCCAATCCGTGGGCCGTCGCCATCTCGGGCGGGAAATCGTAGGTAGGTTCGGCTCCACCGTGTAGGTGATCGCGTGGGTGGCTTGGTAGAGCGCTCGCCGCCGCAGCTGCTCCCGTTGCAGCATCAGGCTCAGCCGCGCCCGATCGGTAACATCGAGGGCGATCCCGCTCAGGCCGGTCGGGCGCCCGTCCGGCGCGAACCTGAGCTCGGATCGGACCGAGAGATTGCGCAGCTCCCCGCTCGGCCGGATCACCCGGAGGAGGGCGCAGGGCAGGACATGGCCGGCCAGCACGTCGGCCGGACTGGCGATCCGCCGCCGATCCGCCGGGCACACGAGGTCGACGAAGAGGGCGTAGCTCGGCGCGACGGAATGCACCGGCAGGCCGAGGAGCCGCACGAAGCCCGGCGACCAGCGCTGCTCGCCCGATGCGAACGACCAGTGCCACGTCCCCACCAGGCCGGTATCCTCGATGGCCTTCAGGAAGGCGTCCGACCGGACCTTCAGGTCGTCGGCATGCATGGAGCAGTCTCGCATCCAACTGTCTTGAATCACGCGCTTCCCGGCCGCTCGCTCGGCGCTTGCCGCGCAGTCGCTGCGCGATACCGACATCGGCTTCGCCCAGTCGCCGCGGAGGCAGGCCCGGTCACCTCCTCGGCCCGCCGCACCTGGGCTGTCCCAGCCGCCTTTGCAACGATGTCTCATCTTGAGCGGTGCCGTTGATGCACGTTTCCGGGTGCCGTTGCGTTTCTACATCATTTCTCTACGGCATTCACGTTACAACTCATGAGGGTAATATCCCGGACGATCCCCCATTGGTCGCCGCGACGGCGGCATTTTCCGAAAGTCAGCACAAGTTTTTGAATGTAGATTTATTTCTCCTATTATATTTGTCGATTTCAAAAAAAATACCTCACATCTAATTTAATATGCTCAAATATTTATCAAAATATATTATTTTTATGTTTCGTATAAACAATTGATAATAAAATGATTGCTATGCCGTCGCGTGTCCTCCCGAGGCAACTGGCTCGGATATCTAACCCCCGCCCTCGGTAGATCATGTGAGATAATATTAATTTATTTCCAGTTTAGATTGTAAATTTTCTCAATTTATGCGCTGGCTGACAATGCACGGCCTTGCAACTACCTTCCTGACACAGCATCCATCAAAGCCTCTTTGAGTAAATTTTTTTCTACGAGACGATTTATTTTCGTGAAATTATCCTACCATATTTCCTAATTATTCGATATCAGTCGATTTTTTATCGAAAAATTACTCAATAAGAGGTATGACAGTAGGACGTCTCAATGTCGATATCGATATTCGACAGCCATCATTAATCAGAAAGAATCTCAGATCTTCGCCACCGCGATGGCGCCGTCGTCCATCGCGATGAACCGGATGCCGGCCCGGCGCAGGGCGGCCACCGCCTTGTGGCGGGAGCGCGAGCCCTCGCCCTCCGCGTTGTCCTCCAGGCGCCGCACCGACGAGAGCGACAGGCCCGCGGCCTCGGCCAGGGTCGTCATCGACCAGTCGAGCAGGCCGCGGGCGGCCCGCAGGTGACGGCCGCGCACCGCCTGTTCGAGGCTGCGCCGCATCTCCGCATCCCCGGGGGCGAGGGCGCCGTGCACCGGCGCGCCGGATTCGTGCACCGGGTACTTCATGCCGATCCAGCCGAGGGCGTCGCCGGCCGCGTTCCAGGCGGGCACTCCGACGAGGCGGAACCGCCACACCTCGCCGTTGGCGAGGCGCTCGTGCGCGATCGCCTGGAAATGCAGGTGGCGGTCGTGCCTCTCCCAGCCGCGGTCGCGCAATGCGGTCCGCTCCTCCGGCACGACCATCAGGAACGGGTCGACCTGGATCTCCTCCAGGGCCAGGCCGTGCACCTGCGCCACCTCGTCGGGGAAGCGGTGCACGAGGTCGTGGCCGAGGGTGTAGGTCGTCGTGTAGGAGGTGAGGTAGAGGGCCCGGCGCCGGCGCTGCTCGGCCTCCTGCAGCTGCCGGAGCCGCTCGCGGTCGGTGACGTCGAGGGCGACGCCGCCGAGGGAGAGCGGCCGTCCTTCCGGCGAGACGCGCAGCTCCGACAGGACCGACAGGATGCGCAGATCCCCGCTCGGCCGGATCAGCCGGACGATCGCCTCCGGCACGACCTCGCCCCGGCGGATCCGGGCCGGGCTCGCCAGGCGCGCCCGGTCGTCCGGATGCAGGAGGTCGAGGAAGAGGTCGTAGCGGGCGACCGCGAATGCCGGATCCAGTCCCAGGAGACGGAAGAAACCGGGCGACCAGCGCTGTTCGTCCGCGGCGAGCGACCAGTGCCAGCGCCCCGCGACCCCGTATTCCTCGATCATGCGCAAGAACACGTCCGAGCACGACGTGAGGTCGCCAGCATCCATGCGCGTCGGCCAGCCCGCAATCACTACCGCCCGGGATGCGAAAACCCCACGACATAGGGTCGAGGGCGCCGGTTCGTGTCAAGGGCGGCCGCGCCCGGCCGGCATGCGGCCGTCACGTCCGGGGCGGGCGCGACGCCGACGCGGCCGATCGGCGGGCGCGGTCGATCACCTGCTCGGGGGTCGGCGGGTTGGCGGGGTGATGGCTGAGGCAGAGCGGCGTGCGCAGCTTCGCGGGCTTCCCCGAGCCCTCGGTGGCGAAGTAGAACTCGCCCGCCCCGAGCCGGCCGATATCGGGGGCCGCCCCGCCGCTCGCCGCCATGATCTCCTGGGCTGCCGCGATGGTGGCCGGCGCGCTCTGGCGGCCGAAGAACTGGGTGGTGCAGTTCGACACGACCTGGTTGTGGATGCCCTTGGGCACCTGCGTCGCCACAATCATCCCGAGCCCGTACTTGCGGCCCTGCGCCACGAGCTTGATGCCGCTGCCGAGGCTCGGCGGCGTCCGGCCCGAGGGAAGGAAGGTCTGCGCCTCGTCCAGCACGTAGAGCCGGCCCCGGGGCGAGGGGTTGGCCTTGATCCATCCGAACAGCGCCATCTGCAGCCGGTTGACGAAATCCTCCCGGGCGGCCTCCGAGGCGAGGCCCGACAGGTTGACGATCGAGATCCGGGTGCGGGCCGGATCGGGGCCGTGGAACAGCCGCGCGGGATCGAGCACCGCCCCCTCGACCCGCAGCAGCGGGTTCGTGGCCACCGCCGCCAGCAGCTGGTTCGCCATGTCGGCGGCGAGCCTTGGGGCGTTGCCGATCTGGCTGGTGCCGTCGGGCAGGTCGGCCAGCAGGTCGGTGAAGGCCGCGAGCGTGCCGCCGCCCCGGGCCGCGAAGCCCCGGAGCGCGTCGGCCAGTACCCCGCGCTGGAGTGTCTTTCCCGCGCCCGCGAGCGGTCCGAGGGTCTCGGCCGCCATCTCGACCGCCTGGGCGCGCTCGTCGCGGTCCTCGCTCGCGGCGAGGTCGGGCATCACCGAGAGGAAGAGCGGGTTGCCGGCATGCACGCCCGGCGTCCACACCACCACCTCGGCCCGCGCGGCGTAGAGCGCGGCCTTGCGGTCGTCCTCGGGACCGAACCGGTCGGGCCGCTCCGGCCAGGAATCGCCGAGGCGCGACAGGTCGTTGTTGGGATCGACGACGATCGCCGGGATGCCGGCGAGCGCCGCCTCCTCGACGAGGCGGCGCAGCAGCACGGTCTTGCCGGAGCCGGAACCGGCGATGATCGCGATGTGGCGCGGCAGGAGCCGCAGCGGCAGGGCGACGGGCGGCGCGTCGGGGGTGAGGCGGTGGCCGACCGGGATGGCATCGGTCGGGGCGGCATCGCGCGGGGCACCATCGGGCACCGGGGCCACGCCCGGCGCGGGGTCGGGCGCCCGGCGCGGCGGCGCGACCGGATCCGGCGCCCGGACGGGATCCGCCGCCGGAGGCGTGACGGCGGCCTCCTCCGCTGGGTCGGGGTCGCGCCGCGGCCGCCGGGGCGGCAGCGGGGGCGGGGGCGCGCGGCCGGTGCGGGGCGCCGGCGCGGGCTCCCGGGGAACGCCTGCGTTGCCCGCCAGGCCGATCGCCCGGAAGAACCCGGTGGCGCGCACCGGCAGGGTCTCGCGCATCCAGCCGGCGAAGCGGTCGATCTCGCCGTCGCGCACCGCCCGGTCGCGCAGGGTGCGCAGGGCGACGAAGGTGCGCAGGTCGTCGTCGGTCGGGTCGATCAGCCGGCCCCCGGCCGCGAGGAACCGGTCGACCAGAGCGTTGGTCTTGGCGCCGGGCGGCACCGGACCGCGGCGCACCAGCACTAGGTCCCGGCCCGGGATCCTGGTCGAGATGCCCGAGGCGGTCAGCGCCGCCCGCAGCCGGGCCTGGAAGGCGATCGGATGGGTCTGCAGCAGGGCGCGGTAGCAGACGTGCCGCTCGCGGTCGTTCTCGTCGCGGTGCAGGAAGGTCAGCCGGCCGTGCAGCGGCGGCAGCCTCTGCTCGGGCTCGCCCTTGCTGACCACGTCGATCGCGTCGTGGGGATCGTCCTCCAGGGCGTAGAGGTCGAAGGCGGCGCGCAGCAGCTCGCCGAGGCCGGCCTCCTCGTCGTCGAGGATGCCCGAGAGGTCGGCCGCGCGCCGGGCGGCGTCGAGCTCGAAGGGCGGGGCGGCGGGCTCGTGCCGTTCGGGCGCCTGGCCCGTGAGGTCGCGGCAGGGGACCACCGCCCCTTCCGCCAGGCAGGCGCGCCGGAAGGCGTCGCAGCGCATCAGCAGGGTCCGGGGCCGTATCGCGCTCGCGGCGGCCCGCGCGATCGCCGCCTCCTCGAACGGCCAGGTCGGGGCGGGCGGGACGAAGCCGGCCTCGGCATAGGCCGGGGCGAGACGGCCGCGGATCAGCGCCGCCGCGGCGTCCGGCCGGTTCAGGCCCTCGAGCATCACCGGCGGATCGAACCGGTCGAAGGCGGATTTGAGCCCCCGCGCCTCGAGCCGCTGCCAGGATTCGGGAAGGCAGGCGACCAGCGTCATGCCGTGCCCGCCGCCCTCGTGCAGCTCCATCAGGCCGGCGGCCAGCATCTCGGCGAGGCCCGGACCGGGCTCGAAATCGTCCTGCGCGGCGAGCCGGCTCGCATCGACCACGCCGTCGATCTGGTCGACGGCGACGAGGGTCGGCCCGCTGAGACCCATGATCCAGGCCATCCCGCGCACGAGCTCGATCGGCGAGGGCGGCGGCGTGGTGAAGCCCAGCGCGGTGCGGGCGGCCGGGTCGGCCTCGTAGCCCTGCAGCCAGGCATGGGCGAGGCCGACCGCCGCGAGGTCCTGGGCCCGCAGCAGGCAGAGGGCCCGAAACACGTCCTGGTGCTTGAGCGCCCGCCCGGTATCGACGTGCATCAGGGCGCGCACCAGGAGGTCGACGATCCGGCGGGCGTCGATGTTGGGGGTGTTGAACGCCTGCTCGACCTGCGCCTCGACCCGGAACCGGCGGGCGATGCCGGCCAGCACCGCGTCGGACTGGCGCCGCCCGTCGGGCATCGGCTGCATCAGGGCGGTGAGGTAGCTCAGCGCCGCACTGCGCCAGAAATCCGTCAGGCCGAGCACGTCGAGGAGCACGAACCAGCCGCCCGAGGCCCAGACCGCGCGGCGGATCTGCCCGACGAGGTGCGTCTTGCCGATGCCGGCCTCGCCGACGAGCACCCGGCCGCGCGGGCGCGGCCCCGCCCCTTGCGCGTGCAGGTCGGCGACGAGGCCCGGCACCAGGGCCTCGTTGGGCGCGCCGGTCGGCTCGGCGTCGAGCCAGACGCTGTCGAGGGTGCGGACCCAGTCGAAGTTGACGCGGCGCAGGGCGTCGAGGGCGTCGCTCATGCCTGGATCCAGATCTCGTGGAAGGGCTCGCCGGCCGGTGCGAAGGCCGCCGCGCGCTCGGCGGCGTCGAGGGCCTTCGGATCGCCGATCCGGGTGAGCCGGATCGCCGGATCGCCCGACAGGATCGCCGCCAGCCCGGCATCGAGGGTCGCGCGGTCGAGATCGGCGAGCGCCGCCCGCAGGGCGCTGAGGCGGACGGCGGTGGCCTTCCGGCCCCCGGTGCAGGCGAGGTAGGCCCGTTCGATCCGGGTGCGGACCTCGCCCGGGTCGGGCACGCGCGCGGCACCGGATGCCGGCCGTGTCTTGGACCGTGTCTCGGGCCGCGCCTTGCGGACTTTCGGCGCCGGCGGCGCCCGCTCGGGGGCGGGGCCGACGAACTCGGCCAGCGTCGCCCCCGTCGTCGCGAGGTGGTGGTGGAGCCGCGTCAGCCAGTCCTGCAGCACCCGCATGGTCGGCGGCAGGGGGTCACGCAGGTGCCCGCCGGCCCAGTTCCAGCCCTTGTCGGTCACGGTCAGGCGCGAGGAGCGGCCCTCTCTCTCGACCGCCAGGAAGCCGGACCGCTGCAGCGCGTCGCGCTCGGCCTTCTTCGGGGCGATCTCGCTGTTGAGCGCGGTGCCCTGCCGGCCGAGCAGGCGCCAGAGGATCATCGCCTGGGCGGGGGTCGGAGTCTCGCTCATCGCGTCGGTGTCCGGGTCATCGGGGGGCCTCTCCTGGTCCGGAGCCGGTGCGCCGCAGCCGCACGACGGCGCGGATCTTTTCGATCGCCCGCTGCAGGTCGTCGGTCACCTGCGCGTTGGTCAGGCGCAGCACGAGGTAGCCGGCGACCGTCAGCTCGTAGTCGCGGTGGCGGTCCTCGCCGAACTTGGGCTCGGCCTGATGCTCGGGCCCGTCGAGCTCGACGACGATCCGGTGCGTGCGGCACAGGAAGTCGACCCGGGGATGGCGACCGTCTCCCGCCACCCGGACGGTCTCGTTGCCGGAGAACAGGCCGGCGAGGTCCGGATCGGCCGCGAGCGCCGCCTCGACCCGCCGCTCGACCGCACTCGCCGGGTGGGCGCGCGAGCGCGCGGGAATGAAGCGGGAGGCGGCCGGGGTGGCCGGATGGCAGACCGTGCAGGCGCCGTAGAGGATGCGGTCGTAGGGCGGCGTGTCGGGCGGCACGACCGGCAGGGCGGCGATGCAGGCGGCGCCGTGCCCGGCGCACCATTCCAGCGCCTCGATCACCGGCGCCGCCCGCGCGGCCGAGGCCGGATCGACCTCCGCCACCAGGATCACGCTGCCGGGATCGACCGCCCGCAGCAGCTGGCCGAATTCGAGCGCCCGCGCCGCCCGCCGGAACCGGGGCGGGCGCCCAGAGGCCACGAGCGCAGCGGCCGCCTTGAGCCACGGGCCCGAGACCTCCGGCGCCGAGCCGTCCGGCCAGTCCGGCCAGCGGGCGAGGGCGAGATCCGCGAGGTCGTCGAGCACGCCGTCGACCACGGCCGTCGCACTCCGGGGCTCCCCGGCGGCGACGAGCAGCGCCCCACGACCGATGCCCGCTCCCGCCAGCACCTGCCCGACGCCGTCGCGGGTGAGGCCGAGGACGGCGAGCCGCGCGCCGTCCGCGAGCCCCGCCACGCGCCCGGCGAGTTCGACCGGCGTCAGGAGCGGCGAACCGGTCGTCTCTCGGGACCTGTGCAAGGCCAAGCCGGCACCCCTGGACCGGCCGACGACGCCCCTCGCGTCGTCCGGCTGTCCCGGGGCGATATCCAGCACAGGTTGCCGTGCCTTGCCAAGGGGTTGTGGCGAGGCGCGCGGGATGCCGGAGCCCCCCGCTCCCGTCACCGCACCGGCGCGGCCCCCGCCGGTGCCGCCGCCCCGGTGCGGATCGCCCACAATTCGGTCGGCAGGCTGATCGGTGCGCCGGGCTTGTAGTCGGCCGAATCCTGGATGTGCGAGGTCGTGACGTAGATCGTGCCGTCCGGTCCCTCGCCGAAGGTGTCGGGCCAGCGCAGCTGCGGATCCTGGACCAGGGTGGTCAGACCGGCGCCGTTATTGGCGAGGTCGCGGACCTTCACGGCGTTGTCCTGGGGCGAGGTGACGTACATCCGCCCGTCCTTGCGGCCGATCAGCAGGCCGTCCGCCGGCCCGTTCTCGCCGACCGTGACGATCTTGGCGCCCAGCGTCCGGTCGGTGAGCATCTCGGGCACCACCGTGGCCGTCGCCCAGCCGATCAGGGCGTCCGTCGGCAGGCTGTAGAGCGTCTTGCCCTTGATCGCCTGCCAGTAGAGCGTCCTGCCGTCGGGCGAGAGCGCGATGCCGTCGGCGGAGAAGTCGACGCCGCGGCCGTCCGGGCGGCGCAGGGGCTGGCCGTCGGCCGTCACGGTCACGCCCTTGTCCGGCATGGTCGAGGGGTGGCCCGATAGCACCCGCCGGGCCGAGCCGCTGTCGAGGTCGACGACGACCAAGGCACCCTCGGCGCCGGAATCGGTGAGGTAGGCGGTCTTGCCGTCGGGCGAGATCCGGACGTCGTTGAGGTAGGAGGCCTGCAGGATGGTGG
This sequence comes from Methylobacterium ajmalii, assembly GCF_036448855.1. NCBI lineage: Bacteria > Pseudomonadati > Pseudomonadota > Alphaproteobacteria > Hyphomicrobiales > Methylobacteriaceae > Methylobacterium > Methylobacterium ajmalii. The sequence goes on along the minus strand of NZ_JAZFXT010000021.1, from coordinate 84,951 downwards.
GCGCGTCGAACGGGATCGTCTTGATCACCTGGTTGGTCTTGAGGTCGATGCCGACGAGCTTCGGTCCGTCCTTGACCACCGCGCCCATCGCGGGCGCGCCGGCATCCACCACCCAGAGCCGGTCCTGGGCATCCGCCACCACGCTCTGCACGCAGACGAAATGGGTCTTCGGGTCGATCTCGTCCTTCTTGGCGTTGCGCCAGGAATTCCAGCCGGCATCCGGGTAGGGCACCGGCTTGCCGTCCTTGAGCTCCGCCACCGAGACCGGGGCGTCCTCGCTCCAGCGCGGGAAGTTGACGAAGATCCGCCCGTCCCGGGCGACCGTGACGCCGGTGACCTGGTGGTCGAAGCTCGCGACCTTTTCGAGGCGGGGAGAGGCGCCCTGCTGCGCGAGCGCCGGGGCCGGCGCGGCGCCGGCGAGGAGAAGGCAGGCGAGCGCGAGGCGGGCGCCGTGGTGATGCGTCATGGGGAAAACTCTCGGTCCGGGCACGCGCCCGGACGGAGAACGCAACGGCACCTGGCAAAGGTCCCTGGGAGTATCCTTAGCGGGCCGGCCCGTAACCGCCGGGCGGGCGCGAGCCGAGATGGGAGCGCAGGGTGGTCCCCTCGTACTCGGTGCGAAAGAGGCCGCGCCGGCGCAGCTCGGGCAGGACGAGTTCGATGAAGTCGTCGAGACCGCCCGGCAGGGTCGGCGGCATGATGTTGAAGCCGTCCGCACCCCCGGCCCGGAACCGCGCCTCCATCTCGTCGACGATCTGGGCCGGCGTGCCGACGATCTGCGAGTGGCCTCGCGCCCCGGCGATGCGCAGGTAGAGCCTGCGCAGGCTCAAGCCCTCGCGGCGGGCGAGGTCCAGCATCAGCCGCTGGCGCGACTTGAGCCCTTCGCTCTCCGGCAGTTCCGGCACCGGCCCGTCGGGATCGTGCCCCGAGAGGTCGTGGCCGACCATGCGGCTGAGCAGCGCCAGCCCCACCACCGGGTCGATCAGCGCCTGCAACTCCTCGAACTTGTCGCGCGCCTCCGATTCGGTGCGGCCGACGACGGGAAACAGCCCCGGCATCACCTTGAGGTCGTCGGGCTGGCGGCCGAACCGGGCCATCCGTCCCTTGAGGTCGCGGGCGAAATCCACCGCCTCCTCGAGGGTCTGGCTGGCCGTGAACACGATCTCGGCGGTGCGCGCCGCCAGGTCCTTGCCCGGCCCCGACGAGCCGGCCTGGACCAGCACCGGCTGGCCTTGCGGCGTGCGCGACAGGTTGAGGGGGCCGCGGACCTCGAAATGCTTGCCCTTGTGGTCGAGGGGCCGGAACCCGTCGGGCTTCGAGAACTGGCCCGACGCCTTGTCGATCACCACAGCGTCGTCGTCCCAGGTGTTCCAGAGACCCAGGACCACGTCGACGAACTCCTCCGCCCGCTCGTAGCGGTCGGCGTGGCGGGCGATCGTGTCGTTGCCGAAATTCGCCGCCTCGAGGTCGGTGGCGGAGGTCACGAGGTTCCAGCCGGCCCGGCCGCCGCTGAGGTGGTCGAGGGAGGCGAAGCGGCGGGCGACGTTGTAGGGCTCGTTGAAGCTCGTCGAGGTGGTGGCGACGAGGCCGATCCGGCTGGTGACGGCGGCCAGCGCCGACAGCAGGGTGACGGGCTCGAAATGCGTCGAGCGGGCGGTGCGCTCGCTGGAGCGCAGGTCGGCGTCGCGGATGCCGGTGCCGTCCTCGAGGAAGATCAGGTCGAACTTGGCGGCCTCGGCGCGCTTGGCCCAGCCGACGTAGCGCTCGAGGGTGATGCCGCCATCGGCCTCGCTCGACGGGTGGCGCCACCCGGCGACGTGGTGGCCGGTGGCGTAGAAGAAGGCGCCGAGGCGCATCGTCGCTGTCGTCATCGCGTCCTCGCTCGACGGTCATCCGGGCCTGCCCTCGGCGCCGGCCCGATCGGATCTAGGGCACGGGCGCCGCGCGGCTGTCAGCCCTTCGCGACGATGTCGAGGGCCTGCGCCAAATCGGCCAGCAGGTCGGTCTCCGCCTCCAGGCCGACCGAGAGCCGCACCAGCCCGTCGCCGACGCCCGCCCGCTCGCGGGCCTCGGGGTCCATCGCGGCGTGGGTCATAGTCACCGGGTGGGCGATCAGGCTCTCGACCCCGCCGAGGGATTCCGCCAGGCTGAAGATCGTGAGCGCCCCGACGAGCCGGCGCACCGCCTCGCGCCCGCCCGCGAGTTCGGCGCTCAGCATCGCCCCGAACCCCGCCTGCTGCGCACGGGCGAGGGCGTGGCCCGGATGGGCGGGCAGGCCCGGATAGTGGACGCGGGCCACCGCCGGATGACGGTCGAGGAAGGTCGCGACCGCGGCGGCGTTGCGCTCCTGGCGCTCGATGCGGGCAAACAGCGTGCGCACGCCGCGCAGGGTGAGGTAGGCGTCGAAGGGCGAGCCGGTGACCCCGACGGTGTTGGCCCAGGCGGCGAGCTCGTCGCCCAGCGCCGCGTCCGCGGCGATCACCGCGCCGCCGATCACGTCGGAATGGCCGTTGAGGAACTTGGTGGTCGAGTGGACGACGAGGTCGGCCCCGAGGGAGAGCGGCCGCTGCAGGGCCGGCGACAGGAAGGTGTTGTCGACGACGAACAGGGCGCCGGCCGCCTTGGCGAGCGCCGCGACCCGGCGGATGTCGGTGATCCGCATCAGGGGGTTGCTCGGCGTCTCGGTGAGCACGATCCGGGCGCCCTCGGCGAGGGCGGCCGCGAGCGCCGCCTCGTCGCCCTGGTCGACGAAGGCGACCCGGTAATGGCCGCGGGCCGCGCGCATCGACAGCAGCCGGTGGGTGCCGCCGTAACAATCGTGCGGCGCCACCAGGAGGTCGCCGGGGCGCAGCGGCGACAGGGCGAGGTCGAGGGCCGCCATGCCGCTCGACACCACGACGGCGCGGGCGCCGCCCTCGAGCTTGGCCAGGGTGTCGGCGAGCTGGTCGCGGGTCGGGTTGCCGAGGCGGGCGTAATCGTAGGCCCGCGGCTGCTCGAACTCGGCGAAGGTGTAGGTTGTCGAGAGGTAGAGCGGCGGCGTCACCGCGCCGAAGGCGGTGTCCGTGCCGATCCCGTTCGCGGCGGCGATCGTCTCCGCCCGCCGCTGCTCGCGCACCACGCTCTCGTCCGACACGTCGCTCTCCCGTTCCAGCCCGCGGGACCGGTCCCGCGCATCGCCTTGGCCCATGCGGGACGTTGTCCCGCTCCACCTTGGCCGATGCGGGACCTTGTCCCGCTCCGTCCTGGACCATGCAGCGTCCGGTTCCGCCCGTCGTTCTGTATGACGAACGAAACGGGCGATCAACGGGATATCGTTCTGTGCGGCGTACGGCGCAGGCTTTATTTCAGGCCGAAGCCCCGCCGCTCCAGGATCTCCCGCAGCCGGTCGCGGCCGCTCAGGGAGCCGGGGCCCCGCACCCGGTCGAGGGCGGCATCGCTCCAGCCGGCCTGCGGCATCCCCTGGCCGGCCTGGAAGTCGCGCATCGCCGCGTCGTAGGCGGCCACCGCCCGGCCGGCCTGCGCGGGCTCGTAGCGGCTGCGATGCAGCACCACGTCCTGCGGCAGGCGCGGCTTCACCGCTGCCGGCCGGGCCGGGTCGGGATGGCCGACGCAGAGGCCGAACACCGCCAGCACGTTCGGCGGCAGGCCGAGTAGCTCGGCCACCGCCTCGGGGTCGTTGCGCAGCGCCCCGATATAGACCGTGCCGAGGCCGAGGGATTCGAGCGCCACCGTCGCGTTCTGGGCGGCGAGCGCGGCGTCGACCACGCCGACCATCAGCATCTCGAGGTAGTCGAGCCCGTCGGTCGCCTTGGCGCGGTCGCGCCCGAGCGCCTCGAGGCGCGAGAGGTCGGCGAGCCAGACCAGAACCAGGGGCGCCTCGGCGACGTGGCGCTGCCCGCGCGCCACCTCGGACAGGCGCGTCTTGGCGGCCGGGTCCTCGACCGCGACGACGCTCCAGGTCTGGAGGTTGGAGGAGGAGGCGGCCGATTGCGCGGCGGCGACCAGCGTCTCCAGGGTGCCGGCGGGCAGGGGATCGGGCCGGAACGCCCGCACGGTGCGGTGGGCGAGGAGCCCCGCGACCGTGGCGTTCCAGGCCACGTCGAGGGCCGGATCGGCGCCGTAGCGCGCCCGGAGGGCGGCCGCCTGGGCCTGCAGCGTCGCGGCGGCGTGGTGGTCGGTCTCGCTCATCCGGTTCCCGTTTCCCGTCGGTCCTGGCCTGCGGCTTACTTCATGCTGAAGACCTGCACCATGGCGGGGGTGAGGATCACCACGAACAGCACCGGCAGGAAGAACAGGATCATCGGCACGGTGAGCTTGGGCGGCAGGGCGGCGGCCTTCTTCTCGGCCTCGTTCATGCGCTGGTCGCGGCTCTCCTGGGACAGCACCCGCAGCGCCTGGCCGACCGGGGTGCCGTAGCGCTCGGCCTGGATCAGCGCGGTGGTGATGTTCTTCACCGATTCGAGGCCGGTGCGCAGGGCGAGGTTCTCGTAGGCCATGCGCCGGTCGGAGAGGTAGGACAGCTCGGCGGTGGTGAGCGCCATCTCCTCGGCGAGCGTCATCGACTGGTTGGCGATCTCGACGCCGACGCGCCGGAACGCCCCCTCGATCGCCATGCCGGACTCGACACAGATCAGCAGCAGGTCGAGGGCGTCCGGCCAGTTGCGGGTGATCTCGGCCTGGCGCTTGGCGGTCTTGTTGCGCAGGAACAGCTCCGGCGCCTTGATGCCGAGATAGAGCGCCACGACCACGATGCCGAAGCGCACCAGCACCGGCTGGTCGAGCACCTCGAGCACGAACAGGTAGAACACCGCCACGAAGAAGAACGCGATCGGCGTCACCAGGCGGAAGAACAGGAACGCCACCTCGGCCTGCGGGCCGCGGTAGCCCGCCATGGTCAGGCTGTTCTTGGCGTTCTCGGCGCCGAGCCAGTCGCCCAGATGCAGGCGCTCGACGACCCGCTTCATGTAGGCCTTGGGCTCCTGGCGCAGGGACGCCTTCTGGTTCAGCCGCTCGCGCTCGCGCAGGCGGATGCGGTCGCGCTCCTTGCCGACGCTCTTCATGCGCCCGGCGAGCCGGTCGGGCTCGATGAGCGGTTGGACCAGGGTGAAGACCGTGGCCGCCGCCGCCACCGCGGCGAGGAGCGCGCCGGCGAAGTGGGGGTTGATCATCTGGGACAGGAACTGCACGCGCCGTCTCCCGGGAGCGGTGGCGCCGGCCGCGCGGGGGCCGGGCGAGGAACGGGGCGGCGGGGCCGCGAGGACCCCGGCGCCGTCAGATGTCGAAGCGGATCATCCGGCTCATCACCACCACGCCGAGGATCATCCACAGGGCCGAGCCGACCAGGGCGACGTGACCGATCGAGGTGGTCCAGAGCAGCGAGATGTAGTCGGGGCTGGTGAGGTAGGCGAGCGAGGCGACGACGAAGGGCAGGGAGGCGATGATCGCCGCGGAAGCCTTGGCCTCCATGCTCATCGCCTTGACCTTCTCGGCCATCTTGCGCCGGTCGCGCAGCACCTTCGACAGGTTCCCGAGCGCCTCGGAGAGGTTGCCGCCCGACTTCTGCTGGATGCCGACCACGATGGCGAAGAAGTTCGCCTCCGACACCGGCATGCGCTCGTAGAGCCGCGCGACGGCCTCGGTGAGCGAGATGCCGAGGGCCTGGGCCTCGATCATCGCCTTGAACTCGCTCTTGACCGGCTCCTGCGCCTCCCGGGCGATGATGCGCAGGCAGTCGCCGACCGGCAGGCCCGAGCGGATGCCGCGCACGATCACGTCCATGGCGTTGGGCAGTTCGAGGATGAAGCGGGCCATCCGGCGCTTGCGCAGGTAGCTCAGGACCCAGCGCGGCAGGCCGAACCCCGCCGCGAAGGCCATCCCGAGCGCGATGAGCGGATCGCCGCCGAACAGGAAGCCGAACGCGCCGACGACGGCGCCGGCGATCGCGCTGAAGACGTAGAACTGGCGCGTGCCGATCGCGAGGCCCGCCTGGGTCAGCCGCATCTCGAGGCTGATCCGGGACTTCTTCTCCTTGTCCTCGATCTCCTTGAGGCTCTTGGCGACCTGCTCGCGGCGGCTGACCGCCTGGACCCGCTCGACGACCCGGCGTTGGCCGACCAGCGCCTGCTGGCGCTTGGCCGCCCGCGCTTCGCCGGGCAGCAGCGGCACCACCACGGCGGAGGCGATGCAGACCGCGCAGACCACGAGCAGGCCCGCCCCGAGGGTGCTGTCGATCGCGATCACGGGCGGGCTCCGGCGCCCGGACGTGGGCCGGGGGGCGTGCGGGTTCGCATGGAGGCGGTCGTCATGCCGTCTCCTCCACGCGGACCTCTGCGGCGTCGAGGGCGGCGGCGAGCGCCCGGTCCTCGCCATAGTAGCGCGCCCGTTCCCAGAACCGCGGCCGGCCGACCCCGGTCGAGCGGTGGCGACCGATCAGCTTGCCGTTCGGATCCTCGCCGACCACGTCGTAGACAAACAGGTCCTGGGTGGTGATGACGTCGCCCTCCATCCCCATCACCTCGGTGATGTGGGTGATGCGCCGCGAGCCGTCGCGCAGGCGCGCGGCCTGGACCACGACGTCGATCGAGCCGGCGATCATCTCGCGCAGGGTCTTCGAGGGCAGGCTGAAGCCGCCCATCGCGATCATCGATTCGATACGCGCCAGGCACTCGCGCGGCGAGTTGGCGTGCAGCGTTCCCATCGAGCCGTCGTGGCCGGTGTTCATCGCCTGGAGGAGATCGAAGGCCTCCGGGCCGCGGACCTCGCCGACGATGATCCGCTCGGGCCGCATGCGCAGGCAGTTCTTGATCAGGTCGCGCATCGTGACCTGGCCCTGGCCCTCGAGGTTGGGCGGCCGCGTCTCCAGGCGCACGACGTGCGGCTGCTGCAACTGCAGCTCGGCCGCGTCCTCGCAGGTGATGACGCGCTCGTCGTCGTCGATGTAGCGGGTGAGGCAGTTGAGCAGCGTGGTCTTGCCCGAGCCGGTGCCGCCCGACACCACCACGTTGCAGCGCACCCGCCCGATGATCTGCAGGATCTTGGCACCCTCGGGCGAGATCGAGCCGAAGCGGGTGAGCTGGTCGAGGGTGAGCTTGTCCTTCTTGAACTTGCGGATGGTGAGCGCCGGTCCGTCGATGGCGAGCGGCGGGGCGATCACGTTGACGCGCGAGCCGTCGGGCAGGCGCGCGTCGCAGATCGGGGAGGCCTCGTCGACCCGGCGTCCGACCTGGCTGACGATCCGCTGGCAGATGTTCATCAACTGCTGGTTGTCGCGGAAGCGGACGTTGGTCAGCTGGATCTTGCCGCCGACCTCGATGTAGGTCCGGTTGGCGCCGTTGACCATCACGTCAGCGATGTCGTCGCGGGCGAGCAGCGGCTCGAGCGGGCCGTAGCCGAGCACGTCGTTGCAGATGTCGTCGAGCAGCTCTTCCTGCTCGGCGATCGACATCACGACGTTCTTGAGGCCGATGATCTCGATGACAATGTCGCGGATCTCCTCGCGCGCCGCATCCGGCTCGAGGCGGGCGAGCTGGGTGAGGTCGATCGCCTCGATCAGCGCGCCGAAGATCATGCTCTTCGTGCGGTAGTAGTCGTCCGAGCGGGCGGTCTCGACCGGGACGGCGATCTCGCGGGGCGGGGCCTCGGCCCGCCGGCCGTCCTGGAAGACCGGCGCGATCGGCTCCGGCGAGACCGGCACCGGTGCGGGGCCGGCCGGGCGCGGGGCCGGACTCTTCTGCGCCGTCGCTCCGGGTCTCCTGCCGAACATGGGATCAGCGGCCTTCTCGAGAAAACGGGCCCCGTCGCGCGGCGCTCCGCCGACGGGGGATTCAGGGACGAGGGGACCCGGGGCGGCGGAACGGGGTGGACCCGTCGCGGTTTCGCGGGAGCGGCGCCCTCACGCCGCGGCCCGCCCGATCACGACGCCTTGCGGCGGGCGAGCCGGGCAAGCAGCGGCTCGAGAAGGTTCGCCCGGCCGCGGCGCGTCTCGGCGCGGCCGGTCAGGCTGCCGGCGAGCTCGGTCAGGATCTCGGTGACCTTGGACCCGGCCTGCACCTCGGCCAGCATCTGGCCGTTGTTGGCGGCGGTGCCGAACAGGGCGGGGTCGAACGGCACCGCGGCGGCGACCGGCGCGTCGAGGGCCTTGGCGAATTCCGTGGTGGCGATCTCCGGGCGCTTGGGCATCCCGACGCCGTTGAGGACGAGGCGGGGCATCCGGTCGTGCGGGCGGGCGCTCTTCAGGACCTCGAACAGGTTGCGGGCATTGCGCAGGGAGGCGAGGTCGGGGGCGGCCACGACCACGATCTCGTCGGCGCCGATCAGCATGCGGCGGCACCAGGACGACCAGGTGTGGGGCACGTCGAGCACGATGCAGGGCACGCTCGCCCGCAGCACGTCGATCACGCCGTCGAACGATCCCTCGGCGAAATCGGTCGGACGGTCGAGGGTCGCCGGGGCGGCGAGAAGGCTGAGCTTGTCGGTGCACTTCGACAGCAGCCGGTCGACGAAGTTCGCATCCACCCGTTCGGGCGCGAACACCGCCTCGGCCACGCCCTGCGGCGGATCCTGGTTGAAGTTGAGGCCGGCGGTGCCGAAGGCCACGTCGAGGTCGGCGATGACGGTGGCGGTGCCGAAGTCGCGGGCCACCGACCAGGCGATGTTGTGGGCGAGCGTCGAGGCGCCGACGCCGCCCTTGGCTCCGACCACCGCGATCGTCCGGCCGAGGGGCTCGGCCGCGGGGTCGCAGAACAGGTCCGAGATCGCCGCGATCACCGCGACCGGGTCGATCGGCGCGATCAGGTACTCGCTGACGCCCCGGCGGATGAACTCGCGGTAGAGCACGACGTCGTTGACGTGGCCGACCACCACCACCTTGGTGCCGGCGTCGCAGACCTCGGCCAGGCCGTCGAGTGCGGCGAGCGGGCTGCCCTTGGCGGCGCCGATCTCCACGATGATGACGTTCGGGGTCGGGGCGTTGCGGAAGGCCTCGACGGCGGCGGGCGCGCCGCCCATCTGGACGCGGGCATGGGCCTTCTGCATCCGCCGGTCGGCGGCGGCGGCCTCGATCACCGCGGCGACGTCCGGGCTCTCGCAGAAGGCCTGGACGGTGATGCGGGGAACCGGGGCGATGACCCGGTCGGTCGGCGAGGTCGCATCAGACATGACGGGGCGCCTGCGGGACGGGGGCCGGTCGCCGGGCCCGCATCGGAGCCGGCCGGGGCCGGGAGGAGGAGGGTCGGGAGCGGATCCGGGTGGCGCCGGCGCGTCTCGCCGCGGGCGCGGCCGCGTCTGTCGTCCGGCGCGTCGTCATCACTGGTTCACCTGGTTCTTCACGCTCGCGCGGCCATCCTGCTTCCAACTGGTTGATGGATCCTTTCCGGTGCGCAGGTCGGTGAGGTTCTGGGTCCGGATCGCCGTGTCGATCCGGCCCTCCTGGCGGCCGCGCACGAGGTCGACGGGATCGGCGATCTGGCTCGCGACGTTCGACTGCATGGCGCAGCCGAGGTTCCAGTACGGCTCGTTGCGGGTGTTGAAGCCGGCATTCGACGAGCCGAGATCCTGCGGCCACAGCCCGCAGGCGCCCGCGACCTTGGCCTGCATGCGCTGGAAGCTCAGGCGCACCGGGGCGCTGACCGCGACGTTGGCGACCGGATAGGGCGCGACCACGATCTCCCGCACGGCGACGCCGCGCTCCAGCGCCCGGGCGCGCACCCGCTGCAGGGTGCGCTCCACCGCGACGCCCGAGACCTGCGAGCCGCGCGGCACCTCGAACACCAGGACCCCGCGCCCGTAGCGGCGGTACTCGGTGAGGAAGCCATCGACGTCGTCGGCCTGGCGCGGGTCGATGTGGCCCGTCCCGGTCACGAACACGTCGAGGTTGCGCGACGAATCCGCCAGCACGATCGGGTGCCGCTCGGGGACCGTCATCGGGTAGGTCGAGCCGGTGGTCAGCGGCGGGCGGGTGCTGGTGCACGCCGCGAGGCCGGCCGTGGCGGCGAGGAGCGTCAGGCGGAAGGCGATGCGGATCATGGGGGCGTATGCCTCGACGGGCCAAGTCGTGATGGCTGAGGTCGTGATGGCTGAGGTCTCGATCGGTGAGGTCTCGACCGGTGAAGGCTCGGCGGAGGCTCGGGGGCGGGTCAGTCCGTGATGAAGCCGACCCGGCCGCGGTAGCGGGCGCCCAGCGGCGCGGCGCCGACCACGCCGTAGAGGCGGTTGAAGCGGCCGAGCAGGACCGACTGGCTGTCGCTGACCTCGGTGAAGCCGTCGTCGGGCTTCTTGACCTGGCCAGGATCCATCGGCTTGGCGATGAAGGGGGTCACCATGATCATCAGCTCCGTCTCCTGGCGCTGGTAGTCGCGGGAGCGGAACAGGGCACCGAGGACCGGCAGGTTGAGCATGCCCGGCAGGCCGCTGATCGCCTGGCGGTTGCGCTGCTGGATCAGGCCGGCGATCATCATCGTGCCGCCGGAGGGCAGCTCGATCGTCGTCTCGGACTTGCGCACCGTGAGGCCCGGCACCGAGATCGTGTTGTTGCCGTTCGAGACCGGGATCGCCGCCTGGGGGTCGATCTCGGTGACGTTGGTGCCGACCCGGATCGAGATCCGGTTCTCCGACTGCACCACCGGGGTGAAGTTGAGCGCGACGCCGTAGGGCTTGTACTCGATGCCGACCGAGCAGTTCGACGAGTTCGAGGCGAGCACCGCCGAGCAGCTCTGGCTCGTCGGCACCGGGATCTCGCCGCCGGCGGTGAAGTTCGCCGCCTCGCCGGAGATCGCCGTCAGGGTCGGCTCGGCCAGCACCCGAGACACGCCGGCCTGCTCGAAGGCGCGAAGGGTGGCCTGCAGCGAGAACCCGCCGGCCTTGATCGAGCCCGAGATGTCGTTGCCGGCCGGGTAGGAGCCGCCGGTCAGCGGGAACGGCACGCCGTTCACGAAGTTCATCGCGCTCCAGTTGGCGTTCAGGTTGACGCCGAACTGCTTGAGCACCTGGCGCGACACCTCGACCACGGTGACGCGCAGCATCACCTGGTCCTTGCCGCGGATCGTCAGGTTGTTGATCACCGCGCCGCGGGCGCCGACCGCCGCCCCGCCGACGCCCACGAAGGCGTTGGCGATGTCGATGGCCTGCTGGGCCTCGCCGGCGGAGGCGACCGTGCCGGTGAGCAGCACCGAATCGCCCGCCGGGCGCACATCGAGCCGCGCGCCGGGGAGGCTGGTGGCGAGCGTCTGGCGCAGGACGTTGAGGTCGCGCCCGACCGTGACGTCGAGGGCGGCGATCTGGCGGCCCTCGCCGTCCATCACGAAGATCGAGGTGGCGCCGTTCTCGATCCCGATCACGAACACCTTGCGGGTCGAGCGTACGACCGCGTTCGCCACCTTGGGGTTGGCGACGAACACCTCCTTGGCGTCCCGCGGCAGGTCGATCACCAGCGAGCGGCCGATGGTCAGGTCGAGGCGGCGCGAGACGTCGGCCTCGTTGGCGCCGACATTCACCACCGGCGCGGGCGCGATGCCGCCGCGCATCCCGCCCTGGGCGAGGGCCGGGGCGGCGAGCGACGCCACGGCGCCGGCGACGAGGACGGCGCGCAGCGTGGCGGCCGCCGGGAGGATCTGGGACAGGCTGTTCCTGGACGGGTTCATGGGACGGGGACTCGCGGCGCGCAGGCCGGTCGCGCGGAATGGGCCGGGGGCGGGCGCGCTCATCGGCGGGGCATCTGCTTGGCGACGCCGTAGCGCACGACCGTGAGGCCGCCCTCGGCCGGCGGCTGCTCCGCCGTCGCCGGGGCGACCTGGCCGGCATCGGCGAGGCTGCGCAGGGTGAGGGAGAGCTGGCCGACCTTCTGGGCGAGGGTGATGGCCTCGGCCTGGGACGGGGTCAGCTCCAGGGTCGCGGTGTCGCCGGTGACGACCCGCTCGCCGTTGCGCTCCTGCACGGTCTGGCCGACCGCCAGGACCCGGATGTTGGTGAGGATCGTCTCGGCGGTCTGGACGTCGCCGCCGCCGGAGCGGGCCGCGTCCTCGTCGCGGGAGGTGCGCAGCACGTCGACCCGGTCGTTCGGCAGGATGAAGCCGCCGGCGGTGTTCGAGCCGCGGGCGTCGATCGAGATCGCGACGGCGCGCATGCCGGAGGGCAGGATCGCCGACAGGAACCCGCTGCCGTTGGCCTTGATCAGCTTCTCGCGCCGGATCGGCTCGCCGGACAGGAACGGGCTGCGCACGATCGAGCCCACCGTGTCCTCGAGGGCCGAGGGGGCGGCGGCGCGCTGCAGGAAGCCGTCGCCGGCGGCGCTCTTCGGCCAGGACTGCCAGCGCAGGTCCGGCATCTTCACGGTCTGCCCCATCGGCAGCTCGGCGGCGGCGACCAGCACCTCCACGGTCTCCATCGCGGGCGCCGGCGCGGCGACCGGCGCGACCTGCGGGGGCGGGGGCGGCTCGCGGCCGCTCATCATGACGAAGGCCCCGGCCCCGGTCACGACGGCGACGCTGATGAGAAGCAAGCGCGATGACTTCATGGGGCGCCAAACAGAGGAGACGGCAGGGGACGACGCGGTGCCGCCCCTGACCGGACTTCATCAGGCAATCCTCAAATTAAGGTTAACCGCCCTTAGGGTTAATGATCTTCGCCATGCCCGTGCGGCCGTTCGTGCCGGATGCGGGACAGGCCGACGCACCCCGCCCGACCGGGGCCGGGCGCGGTGCGCGACGGGATGGGAGAGGCGAAGGGAGCGTCGAAACGGGCCGGGCCGGCGCTCAGCCCGCCAGCGCGATGCGCCAGAGCGGCGCCGACGGGCAGGTGATCAGCGCGGAGGCCGAGAGGGCGACGCCGTAGGGCATGCCGACGCAGCGGTCGTGCAGGCGCAGCGCGAAGGGCCAGGCGATCACGAAGCCGGGGAGGGGCTGGCCGCGGACGTACAGGATGGCGAGGGCGAGCAGGCCACCGAGCAGCGAGAAGTTGACGACGTAGTCGAGCAGCGGCTCGAACCCGAGCCACAGCGCGGTCGCCGCGGCGAGCTTGGCGTCGCCGCCGCCGATCACCCCGAAGGCGAACAGCGCGAAGCCGACCGTCAGCACCAGCCCGAAGGTGCCGGCGTGCCAGGCGATCTCGGACCAGCCGAGCCCGGCCGTGGCGGCGAGCACCGCGAAAGCGGCGACGAGGATCAGGCTCACCCGGTTGGGAATCGTCATCGTGAGGACGTCGCTCATGGCCGCGTAGGCCATCAGGAACGGGAACACGACGAGGAGGCAGAGGCTGGCCATGCGGGCTCGCGGAAGACGTATCGACGAGCGCGGATCGACGGAAGACGCCTCGATACGCGCGGAATCGAGAAAGGCGGCATGTGACCCGACCGGTCTCCGTGGAGAGGTCGCGCGCCTTGCCGCCGTTTTGCAGGCCGTCCGGTCGCCGCAGGGACGACCCGGATCTGAACCCGCCTCGGGACGCGGCCTTTACGGCCGTGCCGCCGTCGCGCGCCGGCCCGCTGCGGCGGGCCGGCCCTGCGGAGGCTTACTTGAGGTTACCGGCGATCGAGTTGAACTGGGCTCCGAGGTTCTGGCCGACCGTGCGGGCCGCCACGATCACCGCCAGGGCGATCAGGGTCGCGATCAGGCCGTACTCGATCGCGGTCGCACCGGACTCGTCGCTGACGAAACGCTTCAGCTTGGTGATCATAACTCTTGTTCCCGCCTGGATGATCTCGGTTAGTCCACCGACAATCGACTGGCGCCGATCGGGACTGACGGCAAGTTAGGCCCGACTGCGTTGCAGTTGGGTTAAAGCGATCGTCGATCCTGGCGGTCCGGCGCGGAAATCGGCCCGTGGTTAACGGATGCCTGATCCGATGACGGGCCCTGCCGGAGCAGCTTAGCGATTTGTCAACCCTCCGGACGCTTCACTGGTGCGAGCCCGAGGATTCCCGCCCGAAAGACCGCCCTGCCGATGATCCCGCCCCGCCGCCCCAGCCTCCCGCGCGCCGCGAGCCTCCTCCTGGCCGCAGCCCTGCTGGGCCCCGCCGCCGCGCAGGGCAGCGACGGAGCGATCGTCACCGTGATGGTCGACAACGCCAAGGTGATCCGCCTGCCGGAGCGCACCGCGACGGTGATCGTCGGCAACCCGATCATCGCCGACGTGTCGTTGCAGCGGAACGGCATCGTGGTCCTCACCGGCAAGAGCTTCGGCAGCACCAACCTGATCGCCCTCGATTCGGCCGGCACGATGCTGGCCGAATCCGCCATCAGCGTACGGGCGGGCAGCCCGTCGGTGGTCACGGTGCAGCGCGGGCTCGAGCGCGAATCGTATTCTTGCACGCCGGCCTGCCAGCCGGCGATGCAGCTCGGCGACGCCCAGCGCTACTTCTCCGAGGTGAGCGGGCAGGCCGGCCAGCGCAACTCCCTGGCGACGGCGGGCGCAGCGGCCGCGGGCGCGGCGGCGGGGATGCGCTGACGTCTCGGGAATTGCCGTAACGGATCCGCAATCTCCGTCCGGCATCGAACGCCCCGAGGCCCAGCACCGGACACGAACCGCACCATGCCCTGTCGTCGCGCGCTGCATGACCCCGGATCGCCGGCCCTCCGGGGCGCGACCGGTCGGCGGGCGGCCGCGGTCCGGCGCTTCTCCGCCTGCCGCGACGGGGCGACCGCGGTCGAGTTCGGGCTGATCGCGATGCCGTTCCTCTGCCTCATCGCGGCGATCGTCGAGACCGCGCTCGCCTTCTTCGCCGGCCAGGTCCTCGACAACGCGGTGTCGAGCGCGGCGCGCCAGCTCTATACCGGCCAGTTCCAGGCCGCCCGCGCCGCAGATCCGCCGCCGCCGGCGGACAAGACGACCCAGCAGGTCGCACTCGACAAGTTCAAGGACGCGATCTGCAACGGCCGTGTCACGATCTTCGCCTGCAGCAACGTCAAGGTCGACGTGCTGATGATGCCGGACGGCGGCAGCTACACGCCGGCGAGCCCGATCGATTCCTCCACCAAGTCGTGGCGCACCACGCCCACCGCCTTCGGCACGCAGTACCAGGACCCGGCCTCGAACCGGATCGTGATCGTGCAGGCCGCGGTGGAGTTCCCGGTCTTCTTCAGCTTCCTCAACCCCAACACCCTGGCCAACGGCAAGCGCGTGCTCCAGAGCACCGTGGCGTTCCGCACGGAGCCCTTCCAATGAGCGAGCGGGCCTGCGGCGCGGCGGGCCCCACGGCCCGGGGACGGGGCGTCCTCGCGCGGTTCGGACGGGCGCGGGACGGGCTCGCGGCGGTCGAGTTCGCGATGGTGCTGCCGCTCCTGCTGCTGCTCTATCTCGGCACCACCGACGTCGCCGGCTACGTCAGCAACTTCCGCAAGGTCACGCTGGCGGCCCGCACGGTCGCCGACCTGGTCTCGCGCGAGGCCGGCGACATCCCGTCGGCCCAGTTCGCCACCATCGCCAGGGCCGGACGGGCGGTGCTCGCGCCCTTCGACGGCGCCGGCGCGCGGATCTCCGCCAAGGCGATCGGGGTGTACGACACCGGCGGCACGGCCCGGGTCTGCTCCTACGCGGTCGATGCCGGCAATGCCGGCGTGGCCCAGCCGACCGGCCCGACGACGGTGCCGCCGCCGGTGCCGGACGCGTTCAAGACCGTGGGCGCCCGCTACGTCGTGGTCGAGCTGACGATGACCTACAAGCCCCTGTTCGGGGCGACGCTCGCCAACCGGTTCAACCTCAGCACCATGACCGAGACGGTGGTCTGGCCGGTGCGCAACGGCAAGGTCTACAACGTCGCCGTCACCGCCTCGCCCGAGGTGGTGCTGCCGACCGTGACCGACATCCGCAACGGCGGCGCCTGTCCGGCCTCCTGATCGCGCGGGATCGGCCGTGCGGGGGGAGGGCCTCTCATCCCCGCAGGATCATGCGCCCGCCCGCGACCTCGAAGCCGCGCAGGCGGCGCAGGAACGACATGCCGAGCAGGCTCGTCTCGAGCCGGCCGCTCGGCAGCACCAGGGCCTCGACGTCGCGCACCGCGATGCCGCCGACCCGCATCTCGCGCACCCGCACCGGGGCCGCCGGCACGGTGCCGTTGGCGGTGCCGACCTTCGCGGTGAAGTCCCGCTCCGCGACCCGGAGGCCGATCCGGTCCGCATCCTCGCGGGTGAACACGCAGAGCGTCGCGCCGGTATCGACCAGCATGCGCAGCACGCGGCCCTCGACCTGGGGGTGGGCCCGGTAGTGCCCCGACAGGTCCTGGGCCAGGGTCACGCTCGCCTCCGTCCCGGGCGGGGCGGGCACGGGCGCGGCGGCGGAGGCCTGCGCGGCGGCGGGCGCCGGGCGGGACAGGCCGATCTTGGCGATGCGCTCGGTGAGGGACCCGCCGGTGAGGACGGCCCCGGCGAGCACGCCGAGAGCCCAGAGGATCGGGCGCGTCACGGATCGGACCTCCGGGTCATGGGGCGGGGCGCTGCCTAGAGCGACGCCGCGCAGGGTCGCGACGCAGCGGTTAAGGATTCATCCGGAACTTCGGGCGAAAACCGCGCCGTCCCCGGTCCGGGGTGGATTCTTGCCATCCTGGGCGATGTCTGCTAGGGGCTCCCCGCCCGCCGGACACCCTTGGAGGCCGGATCTCCCCTCGCGGGGACGGGCGTGGCGACGTCGGTTCACAGGGCCGTCCTCGAGGGGGCGGCCTTCGGCGTTTGAGCCATCCGCAAACACCAGTTTTAAGGATCACGCCATGAGCGCCGTGAAGCCGCTTGAGGCCGTGGCACGCGACCGGGTCGGCAAGGGGGCCGCCCGGGCCGTTCGTCGCCAGGGCCAGGTGCCGGCCGTCATCTACGGGGGCAACCAGCCGCCGCAGGCCATCGCCATCGACCTCATCCGCACCCGCACCCTGATCTACGCCGGCGGTTTCCGGACCACCGTGTTCGAGATCAGCGCCGGCGGCCGCAAGGTCCGGGCGATCCCGCGCGACTTCCAGCTCGACCCGGTCACCGGCGTCCCGCTGCACATCGACTTCCTGCGCGTCGTCGCCGGCCAGTCGATCGAGGTCGAGGTGCCGGTGCACTTCACCAACGAGGACGCGGCCCCCGGCATCAAGCAGGAGGGCGGCACGCTCAACGTGGTGCACCACACCGTCACGGTCGAGGTGGCCCCCGAGTCGATCCCCGACGCGATCACCGTCGACCTGACCGGCAAGGCGATCGGCGACACCGTCCACGTCTCCGACCTGCCGGTCCCGGCCGGCGTCTCCGTCGTGCTCGGCGGTGACGAGGTCGTCGCCACGGTCGTGCCGCCGACGGTGCTGGGCGCCGAGGTCGAGGCCGAGGAGGCCGCGGTGGCCGAGGCCGCCCGCGCCGAGTCGGCCGCCGAGGCCGAGGCCGAGGCTGCCGAAGAGGCCGCCAAGGAAGACGAGGCCAAGGAGGACTGAGCCGGTCACGGCTCACCTCTCGACCGCATCGAAACGCCCCGGTCGCGAGACCCGGGGCGTTTCCCATTTCTCGGGGAGCCTCGTTTCGCCATGCGGCTGTTCGTCGGCCTCGGCAATCCCGGCACGCGCTACGCGGGCAACCGGCACAATATCGGCTTCATGGCGCTCGACGCGATCGCGCGCCGGCACCGCGCCGCGCCGTGGCGGCGCAAGTTCCAGGGCGACTGCACCGAGGCGGTGGTCGGCTCCGAGCGCGTGCTGCTCCTCAAGCCCCTGACCTTCATGAACGAATCGGGCCGGGCGGTCGCCGAGGCGCAGCGCTTCTACAAGATCCCGCTGGAGGGCGTCGTGGTGTTCCACGACGAGCTCGACCTGGCGCCCGCCAAGCTGCGGGTGAAGAAGGGCGGCGGCAATGCCGGCCATAACGGCCTGCGCTCGATCACCGCGCAATGCGGCAACGAGTACTGGCGCGCCCGCCTCGGCATCGGGCATCCGGGCGACAAGGCCCTCGTCCACGCCTACGTGCTCAACGATTTCGCCAAGGCCGAGATGCCGTGGGTCGAGGACCTGTGCGACGCGATGGCCGACGCCGCCGATCTCATGGCCGCCGGCGAGGATGCCCGCTTCCAGAACAAGGTCCACCTCGCCATGGCCGGACGCGGCTGGGACGAGGTGAAGCGCGTCGGCGAGAAGCCGGCTTGACCCGCGCGGCCCGACCCCTCAATGGCGACGCAACACGGCCGCGGGCCGGCGGTCTCCACGAATCGAACGGAACGATCTGATGGGCTTCAAATGCGGCATCGTCGGCCTGCCGAACGTCGGCAAGTCGACGCTCTTCAACGCGCTGACGCAGACCGCGGCGGCGCAGGCGGCGAACTACCCGTTCTGCACCATCGAGCCCAACGTGGGCGAGGTGGCGGTACCGGATAGCCGGCTCGACGACCTCGCGCGGATCGCCTCCTCGAAGGAGATCATCCCGACCCGCCTGACCTTCGTCGACATCGCCGGGCTCGTGCGCGGCGCCTCGAAGGGGGAGGGGCTCGGCAACCAGTTCCTCGCCAACATCCGCGAGGTCGACGCGATCGCGCACGTCGTGCGCTGCTTCGAGGACGGCGACGTCACCCACGTCGAGGGCAAGGTCGACCCGATCGCCGACATCGAGACGATCGAGACCGAGCTGATGCTCGCCGACCTCGACAGCCTCGAGAAGCGCCTCACCGCCCTCGAGAAGAAGGCCAAGGGTGCCGACAAGGAGGCCAAGGAGGTGCTGGACCTCGTCCAGCGCGCGCTGCCGCTCCTGCGCGACGGCAAGCCGGCCCGCCTCGTCCAGCGCAAGGCCGACGAGGAGCGCCTGTTCTCCCAGCTCGGCCTGATGACGGCCAAGCCCGTCCTCTACGTCTGCAACGTCGAGGAAGGCGCGGCGGACGCCGGCAACGCCCATTCGGCCGCCGTCTTCGCCCGCGCGAAGGAGGAGGGCGCCAAGGCGGTCGTCGTCTCGGCGAAGATCGAGAGCGAGATCGCGGTGCTGCCACCGGCCGAGCAGGTCGAGTACCTGGAGGCGGTCGGCCTTGCCGAGCCGGGCCTCAACCGGGTGATCCGCGCCGGCTACGAGCTGCTCGGCCTCATCACCTACTTCACCGTGGGGCCGAAGGAGGCCCGGGCCTGGACCATCACCAAGGGCACCCGCGCGCCGGGCGCCGCCGGGGTGATCCACACCGACTTCGAGAAGGGCTTCATCCGGGCCGAGACCATCGCCTTCGCCGACTACACGGCGCTGAAGGGCGAGGCCGGCGCCCGCGAGGCCGGCAAGCTCCGGCTGGAAGGCAAGGAATACCTGGTGCAGGACGGCGACGTGCTGCACTTCCGCTTCAACACCTGATGGACCTCGTCCGGCGCCACGGCTGGGACCTGACGCCGGTGCAGGCCGTCGCGCTCCAGCGCCAGCTCGCCGGCGAGGTCGTGGCCGACCGGCCCCTGAACCTCGACGCCGTGCGGCTCGTCGCCGGCGTCGACGTCAGCGTGAAGAACGAACGCTCGCACGCCGCGATCGTGGTCGCGACCTTTCCCGATTTCCGGGTGGTCGAGACCGTGACCGCCGAGATGCCGACGCCGTTCCCCTACGTGCCGGGCCTCCTCAGCTTCCGCGAGGGCCCGGTGCTGGAGGAGGCATTCGGACGCTTGAGCGCCGAGCCGGACGTCTTCCTGTTCGACGGCATGGGCACCGCGCATCCGCGCCGCATCGGCATCGCCAGCCATATGGGCCTGTGGCTGCAGCGCCCGACGGTAGGCGTCGGCAAGACCCGTCTGTGCGGCCGCAACGCACCGCTCGACGACGAGAAGGGCGCCCATCAGCCGCTGATCGACAAGGGCGAGACGATCGGCGCGGTTCTGCGCACCCGCACGGGCAAGCACCCGCTCTTCATCTCGCCCGGCCACCTCTCCGACATCCCGTCGAGCGTCGCCCTCGTGCTCGCCTGCGCGCCGAAGTTCCGGCAGCCGGAGCCGATCCGGCTCGCCCACAAGGCCGCGGGCGCTTTCGGGTAGGCGCCTGCCCGTGCTAGCCCGGCGGCCCGACCCGCGCCGGACGCCGACAGCCATGCCCCGCTACTGCTTCGAGGACCTCAAGCCCGGCCTCCGGCTCGATTTCGGGCCGCTCGACGTCAGCCGCGACGACATCGTGGGGTTTGCCCGCGAGTTCGACCCGCAGGGCTTCCACGTCGACGAAGCTGCCGCGACGGATAGCTTCGTCGGTGGGCTGATCGCCTCGGGCTGGCATACCTGCGCGCTCGGCATGCGGCTCGTCGCCGACGGCTTCATCCTGCAATCGAGCTCGATGGGCTCGCCCGGCATCGAGGAGGTGCGCTGGCTGCGCCCGGTCCGCCCGGGCGATGCCCTGTCGATGCGCATGAGCGTCACCGAGAGCCGCCCCTCGGGCAGCAAGCCCGACCGCGGCTTCGTGCGCTTCCTCCTCGAGATCCAGAACGGCGCCGGCCAGGCGGTGATGACCCAGGATTTCTGGGCGATGTTCGGCCGCCGCGGCACGCCGCCCCTGCCACCCCGCCCGCGCCCGCCCGAAGAACCGGCCCCGAGCGACCTGCCGGAGGGCGAGGCGCTGCCCTCCGGCTACCTGGAGGACATGCCGCTCGACCGCACCTTCGACCTCGGCGCCCACCATTTCACCCGCGACGACATCCTGCGGTTTGCCCGCGCCTTCGACCCGCAGCCGTTCCACGTCGACGAGGCGGCGGCCGCCGAAACCCATTTCGGGGGCTTGTGCGCCTCGGGCTGGCACACCGCCGCGGCCTGGATGAAGCGGATGGTGGCCGGCCGCGACCGCGGCCGGGCGCTGGCTCTCCCGCGCGGCGAGCCCGTGGTCGAGGGCGGACCCTCGCCGGGCTTTCGCGACCTGCAGTGGCTGAAGCCCGTCTATGCCGGCGACACGATCCGCTACGACGTGACCCTGACCGAGGCGCGCGCCTCGCGCACCCGCCCGGGCTGGGGCGTCGTCAGCCACACGGCCACCGGCACCAACCAGCGCGGCGAGCCGGTGTTTCGCTTCGCGGGGGCCTGGCTGGCGCCGAGACGGACGGCATAAAGGCGAGGGAATTTGGCTTGCCCCGTCATCGACAACGAGGGGGCTTGGCTGCTCAGGGAGGCCCGGTTGCAGGCGTTGGGCAAGGCACCTGCTCGGAGACGAGGGGCGGGCGGGTAGCCGAGACGGGAGTATCGCTGCTGCACGGATCGTCCGACTCAGGGCAATCCCACGTCCGTTTCCCGATCCGCGCCAGATCCGTGCCCAAGGGACAGACCGGGACGACCCAAGCCGTTCCGTGCCGCACCCCGATCGCATAAGGTAGGTTATGGAACTGCCATATGGCCGGGCAGTAGCTGGCGCGTCGCCTCGGCAGCGGGACGCCTGCCTCATTCCCGGCCCAAGGCGACGAAGGCATCGGGGATCTCGGCTGCAGCTGTCTGCAGCGGCGCGACATTGCGCTGGGACGGCTCGAGGGGCAGCGCGTCGCCCTGCGGCGGAGTTCCCGCTCGGTTGCCGGCCTGCTGCAGGACGGGGCCGATCCTGCGCTCCAGGCCGCAATGATCGATGATTTCGGTGCCCTCGTCGAGCAGGCAATCCCAAAGTTCGCCCGCGACCTGATCACCGGGGGGCCGCCGACGCTTCAGGCCCGCGCGTGCTGGCCCTCACGACCCTGCAGGCGCCGTCCATCTCGCGCCGCCGCGGCACGCGCGAGATGCTGCGGTCAACGGACCGGCGATCGGGGCAGGCAGCGACCTCGCCTGCATGTGCGACCTGCGCATCTGCGCCGACACGGCGCGCTTCGCCGAGAGCTTCGTGAAGATCGGCATCATCCCGGGCAACGGCGGTGCCTGGCTGCTTGCCGCGGATCGTGGGCTGGTCGAAGGCCTGCGCGATGGCGCTGACCGGCGACGCCGTCTCGGCGCAGGAGGCGCTCGCCTGCGGGCTCGTCTCGCAGATCGTGCCCGGGCCCAGCTGATGGCGGCGAGCCGGCGGCTGGCGGAGCGGATCGCGTCGACCCGCCCCAGGCGGTCCGGGCGACGAAGCGCCTGCTGCGCGAGGGGCGCCAGGCCAGCCTGTCGACCCTCCTCCAGCTCTCGGCCACGGCGCAGGCCATCGCCCATACCAGCGAGGAGCACCGCGAGGCCCTGGCCCGGGCCCTGGCGCGGCCCTGAGCATCCCGGCGCCGACGTGGTCGTCGGTTCGGCAGGAAAGCCGGCGCGCAAGCGGCGGGGGCCTTCGCCGCGTGGGCACGGCGGGGGCTTCGATCGTCGAGCTGGCTTCAGGACGCCGCCGCTCGCGGCCCGCGTTTAGGCCGTCCGCATCGCCGTGATCTGCCCGCCGTCCTCCCCGGTCACCCGGGAGGCCCGGGCTACGCGATTCTTCGTCTCCGCCGTCACTCCCCTGCGGCCGGCTCCCGCAGATCGTCCATCGCGACAGGCCGAAAGCACGGCACCGGCGTGCCGTCGCGCGAGCGTACGAAGACGAGCTGCACCGGTCGTCCGACCGCCAGGGCGCCTGGCTCGCAATCGACGAGGCTCGTCAGCATCGTCGGCCCCTCCGCCAGGGTGACGTAGGCGATGGTGCGGGGCGGGTCCTCGCGGGCGAGCAGCGTGTAGCCGTAGATCGTGCCT
Organism: Methylobacterium ajmalii; assembly: GCF_036448855.1. NCBI lineage: Bacteria > Pseudomonadati > Pseudomonadota > Alphaproteobacteria > Hyphomicrobiales > Methylobacteriaceae > Methylobacterium > Methylobacterium ajmalii. Next base: position 62,402 of record NZ_JAZFXT010000021.1, on the reverse strand, counting down.
TGCCCCGAGGCCTCCTCCCAGGCGGTCTCGCCGAGGCAGAACGGGCAGAGCGCGCGCGGGTACCAGTGCGCCTTGCCGCAGGCGATGCAGCGGCGCAGCAGAAACCGGCCCTCGCGCGCCGCCGCCACGAAGGGCGCGGATTCGGGGCTCGGCGGCGCGTCGGGCCAGTCGCCGTCTCGCAAGGGGATGCGGGTCGAGGAAGTCCCGGTCATCGTCTCACTCCCGTCCCAGCACCAGGGTCGCGGCGCCGTGGCGGCTGCCGAGCAGGCCGCCGATCCCGGTCGCGACGGCAAGCTCGCAGTTCCCCACCTGCACCGCCGGATGGGCTTCGCCCCGCAGCTGGCGCACCGCCTCGATCACCTTTGTGATCCCGCCCCGGTTGGCCGGGTGGTTGTTGCACAGGCCGCCGCCGTCGGTGTTGAACGGCAGCCGGCCCGTGCCGGAGATCAGGTTGCCGTCGGCGACGAAGCGACCGCCCTGCCCCTTCGCGCAGAAGCCCAGATCCTCGATCTGCATCAGGACCGTGATGGTGAAGCTGTCGTAGATCGAGGCGTACTTGATGTCCGCGGGGCTCACGCCGGCTTCCGCGAAGGCCGCCGGCCCCGACAGGCGGGCCGCCGTCCAGGTCAGGTCGACCTCGCCGCCGCGCTGGCCCTTGTACGCCTCCCCGGCCCCCATCACCCGCACCAGCGGGCGCTTCAGGCTGCGGGCGATCTCGGGCCGCGCCACCACCAGCGCCCCGCCGCCGTCGCTGACGACGCAGCAATCGAGCCGGTGCAGCGGATCGGCGACCATCGGCGAGGCCAGCACGTCCTCGACGCTCACCACGTCGCGCAGCATCGCGTGCGGATTGTGCTGCGCGTGATGCGAGGCCGCGACCTTGATCCAGGCAAGCTGCTCGGGCGTCGTCCCGAATTCGTGCCCGTGCCGCTGGGCGCACATCGCGTAGAGGTTGACCGTGGTCGGACCGAACGGCGTTTCCCACGGGCTGTCCGGCGCGTCGGCGATGACGGGACGCGCCGCGGTGCCGGAATGGCCGGCGCTGCGGGGCCGGCCGGCGAGCGTGATCAGCGCGACGCTGCACTTCCCCGTCGCGATGGCCTGCGCCGCATGCGCGACGTGGGCGATGTAGGAGGCGCCGCCGATGTCCGTGCTGTCGAGGTGGCGCAGCGTGAGGTTCAGGTAGTCGGCCATCGCCAGCGGCCCGAGGCCCGGCGCGTCCCCGGCGCAGAAATAGCCGTCGACGTCGTCCTTCGAGAGGCCGGCATCGGCGAGCGCGCCGGCGGCGGCCTCGGCGTGGAGCTGGGCCACGGACTTGTCCGGGGCCTTGCGGGTCGGGTGCTCGTAGGCCCCGACGATGTGGGCGCGTCCGTTGATCGTCATGGTCACACCGGGTCCCAGGAGAACACGTCGGGGCTGCGATCGAGGGGGGCGAAGTGGCCCGACAGCGCCGGCATCCCGTGCTCGGCGAGGGTCTCGGGCGTCCAGCCCTCGGAGCGATGCACCCCGCGCACCGGGCGGGGATGGTTGAAGACGAACACCTCGTTGTGGCGCGCGGCGAAGATCTGGCCGGTGACGTGGGCGGCCGCGTCCGAGGCGAGGAAGACCGCGAGCGGCGCGTTCTTCTCCGGCCCCATCGCCTGGAGCTTGGCGACGCGGGCCTTATGCGCGTCGGTCTCGGCCGGGATCGAGCTCGTCATCCGGCTCCAGGCGAAGGGCGCGATGCAGTTCGAGCGCACGCCGAACCGCCCCATGTCGAGGGCGATCGACTTCGACAGGGCGGCGATGCCGAGCTTGGCGGCCGAATAGTTCGCCTGGCCGAGATTGCCGATCAGGCCCGAGGTCGAGGTCATGTGGACGTAGGCGCCGGCACTCTGGCGCCGGAAGACGTCGGCGGCGGCGCGGGAGACGAAGAAGCTGCCGTTGAGGTGGACGTTGATGACCGAGAGCCACTCCTCCGGGGTCATCTTGTGGAAGATCTGGTCGCGCAGGATGCCGGCATTGTTGACCACGACGTCGAGGCGTCCGAAGGCGTCGAGCGCGGTCGCGACCATGCGCCGCGCGGCCTCCCAATCGGCCACGCTGTCCGTGCTGACCACCGCCCTGCCCCCGCGCTGCTCGATGATGGCGCGGGTCTGCTCGCCGGGCGTCGCCGAGGTCTCGCCGAGGCCGCTCAAAGACGCGCCGACGTCGTTGACCACCACCTGGGCACCGGCGAGCGCCATGGCGAGCGCGATCTCCCGCCCGATGCCGCCCCCCGCCCCGGTGACGAGCGCGACTTTTCCCTCCAGCATGCCCATGCGGTCTCTCCCTTGCCTATCGTCCGGTCCAGCGCGGCGGGCGCGTCTCGATGACGGCGCGGGGCCCTTCGCGACAATCCTCGGAGGTCTGCCCCCGGGCGCGCGGCGTGCAAGGCGGCCTCGCCGGCATCGGGGGTGAGGCGCGCGACCGCCGGGCTCTCGCGCATGGCGAGTGCCGGATCGACGGCGTTGCGCGCCGGCGGGCGGTTGAGGGTCACGACCGCGACGTGATCGCCGATGCGGTCGAGAAGGAAGGGATCCGGCATCAGGCGGCCTCCCATTCGAGGAGTCCGTCGCGCCCTCGGCGCAGGGGGCCGGCGAGGCCGACGGGCGAGCGGTCGAGATCGGTCAGCGCCGCCAGGGTGGCGCGGTCGGCGGCCGGCACCCGGGCGAGCAGGCGCGTTTGGTTCTGGCGCAGCACCACGACGCCCCGCTCGGGGGCGCCCTCGCGGTCGAACAGCACCGTATGGGTCTCGATCACGGCGCGGCCCGCGGCCTCTTCCGCCACCGGCGGCACCGGCCCGCGGCGGCGATCCGCCTCGTCCTGGACGGAGACCGGCGCGTCGTCGGGCCCGTCGAACCGGCCGCCCAGCACCAGGGCGTGGTGCTTGGTGACGAACTCGCCCTGGCCGTAGAGCAGTCCGGCGCGGCCGGGCGCGTCGCGCAGGCGGCGGACCATCGCGCAGGCGGCATGCGCCATGTAGCCGTTGAGCGGCGCGCCGAAGAAGGTCAGCCCGCCCGCCACCGTCGACACCGCGTCCGCGGGCAGGCCGAGACGGCGGCGCGCCATCTTGGGCACGCACGGAAAGCAGCTGTAGAGCTCGATCGCCGTGAGATCAGAGGCCGCGAGCCCGGCCCGGCGGAGCGTCGCCTCCAGCACCGCATCCTGCGCCGGGGCGTGGTCGAAGCGGTCGCGCGACAGCCAGTCCCGCGGCTCGCTCGCGGCGGCGCCGGGGCCGATCGGGACCAGACGGTGCTCCGGGATACCGGCGGCGCGGGCGAGGCCGAGACTCGTCACGATCAGGGCCGCGGCCTGGTTCACCACGGGGTTGGCGACCATCAGCTTGGTGTAGGGCCAGGCGATAGGCCGGTTGGCGGGCGTGGGCGTGGCGATCTCGTCGGGGGCGAAGGACCGGCGCAGCCAGCCGTGGGGGTTCTCGGCGGCGACCCGGGACATGCCGGCCCACAGAGCCGCCGATTCGTCGCGGCCCCGGCGCGGGGTCTGACCCCAGGCGGCCTGAAGCGCGATCTCGTACAGGGGGTAGACGACGACCGGTTGCGACAGGCCGTGGCACAGGGCCTGGGGATGGAGGTAGTCGCGCGCCCGCGGGTTGGTCCAGGCGGGGTCCGGCACGGTCCAGGATGGGGTGGCATCCCGGGCGGGATCGAGGCCGGCGCGCCGCGCCGCCTCGTGCAGGAAGCGCACAGGCGTCTCGCCGCCGACCGGGCCGTAGGCGAGGTGCGCCGGGCGGTGGTCGAGAAGCGCGGCGACGCGGGCCGGCAGGTCGGCATAGGGCCAGGACACCGCGTTGACGACGTCGAGGGAGGCGATCCGCGGGAGCCAGCCGCCGCCGGCATCGCCGTCTGCCCGGCGCAGGGCCTCGGCCATCAGGGCGGCGGGCTCGGCGCCGATCGGGCCGCGATCCGCCGCGTCGGCCCGGTCCGTGATCTCGCCGATGCCGACGATGACCGGGATGCGGGCCGGGTCGGTCATGGCGTGCCCGCCGGCCGAGAGCCGCGCCGGCCCAAACCCTCCGGTGCCGCGATCGGGGCTCCACGGGGGAACCGCCGGGGCGGAGGCGAGCCATGCCGTGCCGGAGAGGGTCCGGCCGGCGTCCGGTCGTCGACACGCGACCGACCGGTCGGGGCATGCAGCCCTGCGACATCTCCTTCGCCCGGCGGCTGGCAGGGCTCGATCGGCACGGAATCGCCCGGAGCACCGTCCGCCCCGGCGCCGACGCCTGCGGCACCCGCGTCTCGTCCTGCGATCACCCGCTCACCCCGATCTTCGCCCGGTTCACGCCGGACGCCGGCCTGCGCGACCCGATCCCGCGCACCGAGTCGCGGCGGTGTCGGACGACGCGCCGGCCAGCCCTCCCTGCGCGGGAGGGGCGGGATGGCACGAGACCCCGCGCATCGACGCCGCGAGGGCCGCGGTGGAGGCCGCGAGCGCCCTGCCTCCCGTCCTCCACCTGCACCCGCGAAAACCGGGCCGCGGGCGCCCGCCCCGCCCTCACGCCGCCCCGGGCAGCCGGTAATCCCGGAACTGGTCGCGGAGCGCCGTCTTCTGGATCTTGCCGGTGGCGGTGTGGGGGATGGCGTGCACCACCACCACGTCGTCGGGCATCCACCACTTGGCGATGCGCGGCGCCATGAAGGCCAGGATGTCGGCCTTGTCGGGGGTCCGGCCCTCCTTGGGCACCACGATGAGGAGCGGACGCTCGTCCCATTTCGGGTGCTGGACGCCGATCACCGCGGCCTCGGCCACGTCGGGATGGCCGACCGCCAGGTTCTCCAGGTCGATCGAGGAGATCCACTCGCCGCCGGACTTGATCACGTCCTTCGAGCGGTCGGTGATCGCCATGTAGCCGTGCTCGTCGATGGTGGCGACGTCGCCGGTGTCGAAGAAGCCGCGATCGTCGAGGATCGGTTCGTCGGAGCGGAAATAGGCCTTCGCCACCGCGAAGCCCGCCACCTTGAGGCGCCCGAAGGTGGTGCCGTCCCAGGGCAGGTCGCGATTGTCGTCGTCGGTCAGCCGGAACTCGACACCGAAGGGGGCGTAGCCCTGCTTCATCTTGAGGTCGAGGCGGGCCTCGCCCTGAAGGTGGGCCACCTCGGGCTTGAGCGAGCAGTACGAGCCGATCGGGCTCATCTCGGTCATGCCCCAGGCATGGTCGACGGTGACGCCGAAATCGCGCTCGAAACGCTCGGTCATCGCCCGCGGGCAGGCCGAGCCGCCGATCACGACGCGCTTGAGGTGGGTGAGGCGGCTGCCCGTCGCGTCGAGGTGCTGGAGCAGGCCGAGCCAGACGGTCGGCACCGCCGCCGTCACGGTGACGCCGGTGCTCTCCAGGATGTCGAGCACCGAGGCGCCGTCGAGCTTCGGGCCCGGCATGACGAGGCCGGCCCCCGACATCGGCGCCGCGAAGGTGAAGCCCCAGGCATTGGCGTGGAACAGCGGCACCACCGGCATCGCCATGTCGTTGGGCGAGAGCGCGATATAAGCCGGGTTGTTGACGGTGAGGGCGAGCAGCACGTTCGAGCGGTGCGAGTAGAGCACGCCCTTCGGCAGGCCGGTGGTGCCCGACGTGTAGCAGAGGCCGGCGGCCGTGTTCTCGTCGAAGGTCGCCCAGGCGAAGTCGTCGTCGGCCTCGGCGAGCCAGTCCTCGTAGGCGACTGCATTGCGCAAGGATGTCGGCGGCATGTGGGCGCCGTCGGTGAGCACGACGTAGCGCTCGATCGTCGGCAGCTTGTCGGCCAGACGCTCGACGAGGGGCAGGAAGGTCAGGTCGAGGAGGAGGATCCGGTCCTCGGCGTGGTTGACGATGTAGGCGATCTGCTCCTCGAACAGCCGCGGGTTGACCGTGTGGTAGATCGCGCCGACGCCGGTGATGCCGTACCAGGCCTCGAGGTGGCGCCAGGTGTTCCAGGCCAGCGTCGCGACCCGGTCGCCGAGCCCGATGCCGTCGGCCGTGAGGCGCTTCGAGAGACGCAAGGCCCGCTGCCGGATCGTGGCGTAGTCGGTCCGGTGCATCGGCCCCTCGACCGAGCGCGAGATCACCGGGCGGGCGCCGTGCTGGAGCGCGGCATAGTCGATGACGCGGTGGATCAGCAGGGGCCAGTCCTGCATCAGGCCGAGCATGGCGTGTCTTCCTTCCCGTGATGGAGCGCGGTCGCGGCCGCGCCCTCGATCGCCGGGGCCTCGCGGGCCGCGGTCGTGGATGAGGAGCTTACGGCAGCGGTGCGGAAGCGGCTAGAGCGGCGCCCGCGCGCATCCGGGGGATCGGCGGCCGCGGTGGATGGCGCCGAGATGGTTCCGATGTAAACTATCCCGATGACCGCGTTCTCCCCCGCCCGCGCCCCTGCCGCCGTCCCGGCCGACGACCCCGCCGGGGCCGACCCGCTGCGGGTCTGGTTCCGCTTCATCCGCCTGCACCGGCGCGTCTCGGCCGCGGTGGCGGCGGAACTGAAGGCGGTCGGCCTCTCGATCCCGCAATTTGACGCGCTCTCGACCCTGTCGGAGCGTGAGGGCCTGACCCAGCAGGAGCTGGCCGAGCGACTCTACGTCACCAAGGGCAACGTCTCGGGGCTGATCGACCGGCTGGTCGAGGCCGGCCTCGTCGAACGCCGGCCGATCCCCGGCGACCGCCGCTCCCACGCCCTGCACCTCACCGAGGCCGGCCTGGCGCTCGCGCGCTCCGGCATCGCGGCCCAGCGCGCCTACGTGACCCGCACCCTCGGCGGCCTGCCCCCCGGCGACGTGGCGGAGCTGGAACGGGTGGTGCTCGCCTGGCGCGACGCCGCCCGGGCCGACGGGGGCTGATACGCATTACGCTTGAGCGCTTCGCGACGCGGAACGCGGCGTCGCTGCCTGACCTCCCGCTAGGGCATTGCCACCGTACCGCGATTTGTATGAATCTATGGCGACCGGCGCGGGAAAGGCGCCGGATCGACCGCCCGCGAGAGGCGGCAGCCATGGAGGGAACGCGGATGCGTGGATCGATCACGGCGCTGGCATGCGCCTGCGTCCTGCCGGCCGGCCTCGGGACGGCCCAGGCCGGTGACGCCAAGCGGTCGCCTTTCGGGACGCTGCCCGACGGACGCGCGGTCGAGGAGGTGACGCTCGCCAATGGCGGCGTCACCGCCCGGATCCTGACCTGGGGCGCCCTCCTGCGCACCCTCGAGGTGCCGGACCGGACCGGCCGGGCCGCCGACGTGGTCCTCGGCTACACGGACCTGGCAGGCTACCTCAAGGCGCCGAACTATTTCGGGGTCAGCGTCGGGCGCTACGCCAACCGCATCCGGGCCGGCCGCTTCACCCTCGACGGCCGGGACTACACGCTCGCCCGCAACGACGGCCCGAACGCGCTGCATGGCGGCCGCGAGGGCTTCGACAAGCGGCTCTGGACGATCACCGCGGTCAGGGAGGGCGCCACCCCGTCGGTCACGCTGCACTACGTCAGCGCCGACGGCGAGGAGGGCTATCCCGGTGCCCTGACGGCGAACGTCACCTACGCGCTCGACGCCGGCGGCACCCTGACGATCGAGTACACGGCCACCACGACCAAGCCGACCATCGTCAACCTGACCAACCACAGCTTCTTCAACCTCGCAGGCGAGGGCTCGGGGCGGACGATCCTCGACCACATCCTGACGATCCCGGCCGAGCGCTACACCCCGGTCGACGAGACCCTGATCCCGACCGGCGAGATCGCTCCGGTCGCCGGCACGCCGTTCGACTTCCGCAAGGCCACGCCGATCGGCGCGCGCATCCGCGACGGGCGCGACCCGCAGATCGTGCGCGGGCGCGGCTACGACCACAACTTCGTGGTGACGCCGGCCCCGACCCCGGACACCCACCTCGTCGCCCGCGTCGAGGACCCGGCCTCGGGCCGGGTGATGGAGGTCGCGAGCAACCAGCCCGGGGTGCAGTTCTACGCCGGCAACTTCCTCGATGCGACGGCGGTGGGCAAGTCGGGCCTGTCCTACAGGCAGTCGGACGCGCTGGCGCTGGAGCCGCAGGTGTTTCCCGACACGCCCAACCAGCCCGCCTTCGGCACCGCCCGGCTGGATCCGGGGGCGACGTACCGGAACGTCATCACCTACCGGTTCTCGGCCGGGGCGGCGAAGTAGCGGGGCCCTCGACGGCGGCCTCGTCCCGGGGCCGCCGGCGGGCCGGTGCGGCTCGGGTCGCGCCCTCATCGCCAGCGCCGTGTCCGCCAGGGCGAGCCGGATCAGCCCAGTCATCCGGGCCCGCGCCAGGGCGGCATCCCCGGAGACGATCGCCTCGTGGAGGGCGCGGTGCTCCGGCAGGGGGTCGCGCGGCAGGGCGCGGCGGCGCTGCTTGTGGATCGTGGTCCAGGTGACGGAGGCGGCGATCGAACGCGACAGGGCGATCAGCGGGGCGTTGCCGGTCGCCTCCAGGATGGCGTGATGGAAGGCCTGGTCGGCGGCGCGGCCGGCCGGGACGGCGAGGCCGTGGGGCGCCATCCCGTCGAGGGCGGCGCCCATCCGGGCGAGGTCGCGCTCGGAGCGCCGCAGGGCCGCCAGCTCCGCCGCCTCGGGCTCGACGATCCGGCGCAGCTCGAACAAGTCGCGGATGAAGGCCTCGCCCGGCTCGGCCTCGAAGGCCCAGGCCAGGATGTCGGGATCGAGGAGGTTTCAGCGGCCCCGCGCGCTCACCCGCGTGCCGGTCTTGGGCCGGCTCTCCACCAGCCCCTCGGCGCTCAGCGTGCGGATCGCCTCCCGGTAGGCGGTGCGCGAGACAGCGAGGCTCCCGGCGGCGATCTCCCCGGGCAGGACGGTGCCGGGCGGGTGGCGGCCGGACAGGACCGCGATGCCGAGATCCCGGGCCACCGTGCCGTTGAGGCGGCGCGAGGCGGAAGCGAGCGGCAGGACGAGGGTCTCGCGCGGCGGCGCTCCGGCCCCCTCCCCGCGCTCCGGCGGCGTCCCGCCCGCCGTTACGTCACGGTCCGCTTCTCCACGTCGAGGACGACGCCGTCCGGCGTCATCCGCTCGCGGGCGACGAGCCGGTCCCCCGGCAGGAAGACGCCGAGCGGCACGTCGCGGTCCGGCAGCACCACGGTGGCGCTGCGGTTGACGAAGACGAGCACGTGCCGGCGCTGCGGCAGCGAGGCGACCGCCCAGCGCTTGAGCTGGGCGTAATAGGGCTCGCGTCGCCACACCGCCGGCTGGCTCGGATCGACCTGGACGTGCAGGAAGCGCGTCGTCGGATCGATGCTGAGCACCATCTTGGCCTTGTCGGGCTTCCATTCCGGGCCGATCCAGCCCTCGGTCATCCACAGGCAGTGGAAGGCGCGGCAATGGCCGGGCCGGGTCTCGTGGATGCCGCAGCCGCGGCCCGGCTTGGCGTGGCGGCACCATTCCCCGGCCACGCTCTCGACCGCCGGCACGTCGTAGACCTTGCAGCACAGGGTGCAGGCGCCGCAGGCGCGGCCGGGCGCGGGCGTCGAGACGAGTTCGGCGGGGTCGAGCATGCGCGTCGGTCTGACCTGGATTGTGCGGAGGTGCCGCGAGGGCGGCCCGGGTTGTGCGTCGGCATCGCGCCGCTAGTGTGACGGCGCAAGCGAATTCTGCTCGGCCAGTCGGGGGCTGCTCCAGGCCCCCGCATGAAGGAAAGCGACAGAGACGATGCTCTCGAACCTCGCCACCCGCGACGTCGAAACCCTGATCCATCCCTACACGAACCTGGCGGCCTTCCGGCAGACCGGCCCGCTGGTGCTGGAGCGCGGCCACGGCGTCTGGGTCTATGATACCGACGGACGGCCCTACCTCGAGGGCATGGCGGGCCTGTGGTGCACGGCGCTCGGCTATTCCAACGAGGAACTGGTCGAGGCCGCCCGCGAGCAGATGTCGCGGCTGCCCTTCACCCACCTGTTCTCGGGCCGCAGCCACGATCCGGCGATCGAGCTCGCCGAGACCCTCAAGGAGCTGGCGCCGATCCCGGTCTCGAAGGTGTTCTTCACCTCCTCGGGCTCGGAGGCCAACGACACCCAGGTCAAGCTGACCTGGTACCTCAACAACGCGCTCGGCCAGCCGCAGAAGAAGAAGATCATCGGCCGGCACAAGGGCTATCACGGCGTCACCGTGGCGTCGGCCTCGCTGACGGGCCTCACCGCCAACCACGCCGACTGGGACCTGCCGCTGCCGGGCTTCCTGCACGCCGCCTGCCCGCACCATTACCGCGGTGCGGAGGCCGGCGAGACCGAGGAGGCCTACTCGGCGCGGCTCGCCACGGAACTGGAGGAGATGATCCTGCGCGAGGGGCCCGAGACGGTCGCGGCCTTCATCGCCGAGCCGGTGATGGGCGCGGGCGGCGCCATCGTGCCGCCGAAGGGCTATTTTGCCGCCATCGAGCCGGTGCTCGCCCGCTACGACGTGCGGTTCATCGCCGACGAGGTAATCTGCGGCTTCGGGCGCCTCGGCACCTGGTTCGGCTCCGAGGCCCTGGGCATGAAGCCCCACAGCCTGTCCTTCGCCAAGGCGCTGACCTCGGCCTACATGCCGCTCGGCGGCGTCACGGTCGACGAGACGCTGTACCAGGCGATGCAGGACCAGAGCCGGAAGATCGGCACGTTCGGCCACGGCACCACCTATTCGGGCCACCCGGTGGCGAGCGCGGTGGCGCTCAAGACCATCGAGATCTACCGGCGCGACAAGATCATCGAGGGCGCGGCCGAGAAGGCGCCGCACTTCCAGCGCCGCCTCTCGGCGCTCGAGGAGCACCCGCTCGTCGGCGAGGCCAAGGGAATGGGCCTGATCGGCGGCCTCGAGATCGTCGCCGACAAGGCGACGAAGCGCCAGTACGACCCGAAGGCGGGCGTCGCCGCCCGCTGCGTCGCCTTCGCCCAGGAGGAGGGGCTGATCGTGCGCTTCCTCACCGGCGATCGCGTCGCGGTCTGCCCGCCCCTGGTGATCCGCCCGGACGAGATCGACACCCTGTTCGACCGCCTCGGCACCGCGCTCGACCGCACCCAGGCCTGGATCCGCGAGCAGGGACTGACGGCGGCCTGATCCGGGGAGCCCCGGCGGGGCGGCCCAGGGCCGCTCCGCCATAATCCCCGGTCCGGCACCGCGTTCGGCGCCGGGCCGGGGAGCGTTTCAGGACCGGTCGTTCGCGGCGAAACGGTACCCGTTGCATCGCCCGAACATGCCCGGGACCCCGGTCCGGCCAAGTCCCGAGGCCGGCCGGGCTCCTGCGCGCAGGGCGTGCAGGCGCACCAAGAACTCGACGTTACCGTTAGACCAGCCCGGACAATGGAACCGGACGGCTTCGGCGGTCGTCGGCGCCTCGCCGTAAGTGCTTGGCATGTGGCGACAATCCCCAGTGGCGACACTGTCGGCTGACATGTCCGGCGATCGCCGCGATTCGCGCGCCATCAATCATGATTGATAATCTTAAGCCGGGATTCAATCTTGGCGGTCAGGTTTTGAGCGAAATTTGGTCAACGGGGACCTTCGCCATGTTTCGCAAACGGCCGGACAACATGTCCGAAGCGACACTGACTGCGCTCGACAAGTCGCTGGCCGTCATCGAATTCGATATGGACGGCATCGTGACCCGGGCCAACGCGAAGTTCCTCGACCTGATGGGATTCCGAGCGGACGAGATCGTTGGCCGGCACCACCGGATGTTCCTCGACGAGGCGACGATCGGGTCGGCCGAGTACGCGAAGTTCTGGGAGACCTTGCGCGCCGGGCAGTTCTTCGCCAACGAATTCCTGCGGTTTGGCAAGAACGGCAAGCGCGTCTGGCTCGAGGCGACCTACAACCCGGTCCTCGGCGCCGCGGGCAAGCCGGTCAAGGTGGTGAAGCTCGCCGCCGACATCACCGAGAAGAAGAACGAGATCAGCCGCCTCCTGACGATGATCGAGGGGATGCCGGTCGCGGTGATGACCGCCGACCCGCACAACGAATTCCGCATCAACTACATGAACGACGCGTCGCGGCGCACCCTCGGCCCGCTGGCACAGTACCTCCCGGTCGCGACGGACCTGATGGTCGGCACCTCGATCGACGTCTTCCACAAGGATCCGACGCATCAGCGCCGGATGCTGTCGGATGCGTGCCGCCTGCCGCACCGAACCCGAATCAAGCTCGGACCCGAACTGCTCGACCTGCAGGTCTCGGCGATCATGGGACCGGACGGCGCCTATATCGGACCGATGCTGACCTGGGCGGTGGTGACCGCGCAGGCGACCATGGCCTCGGACGTGTCGCAGGTCGTGAACGCCATGAGCTCGGCCGTCGAGGAGATGCAGCATTCCGCCAACGGCCTCGGCCAGTCGGCCGATGAGGCGCGCGAGCGCGCCGCAACGGTCGCGGCGGGCTCGGAGGAGATGACCGCCTCGATCCGGGAGATCTCGGGCCAGGTCGGCCGCGTCTCCGAGCGCGCCCAGCAGATCGCCGCCCAGGCCGAGGCGACGGACGCCACGGTGCGCAGCCTCTCGGCCAAGGCCCGCGAGGTCGATTCGGTCGTCGGTATGATCAGCACCATCGCCGACCAGACCAACCTGCTGGCGCTGAACGCCACGATCGAGGCGGCCCGGGCCGGGGCGGCGGGGCGCGGCTTCGCGGTCGTCGCCGCAGAGGTCAAGGAGCTCGCCGGGCAGACCGCCAAGGCCACCGGCGAGATCACCCAGCGCATTGGCGACATCCAGGGGGCGACCGGCGAGGCGGTGGCGGCGATCGCCACGATCAGCAACGCGGTGGCGGAGCTGTCGCGGCTGACGCTCGCCATCGCCAGCGCCGTCGAGGAGCAGGCCGCCTCGACCCAGGAGGTGTCGTCGAACATCCTGGCGGTGTCGGACGCCGCGAACGCCACAGGCCGGATCGCCGAGAGCGTCCGGGCGGTGTCGCAGAGCCTCGCCGGCCATTCGAGCGGCCTGACCGGGAGCGTGGAGAAGTTCCTGAAGGCGGGGTGAGACGCCGTCCAATCCTGGGATCGGAGCGTCGCCGACATTTCTCATCCCACCCGCGAGCTCATCCTGAGGTCGCGGGTGGGACAGCCGTTAAGATGGCTCCCTGCGCGGACATGTCGGACCCGCGCAAGGCGAAGGGAACGGATTTCCCCGTTCCCTTCCCGCCCCTCACAGCGGGATGTTGTCGTGCTTCTTCCAGGGCTGCTCGCTCTCCTTGGTGCGGAGCATGGCGAGCGCCCGGGCGATGCGGCGGCGGGTCGAGTGCGGCATGATCACCTCGTCGATGTAGCCGCGCTCGGCGGCGACGAAGGGCGACATGAAGCGCTCCTCGTACTCGGAGGTGCGGGCCGCGATCTTCTCCGGGTCGCCGAGGTCCTGGCGGAAGATGATCTCGACCGCGCCCTTGGCGCCCATCACGGCGATCTGGGCGGTCGGCCAGGCGTAGTTCACGTCGCCACCGACGTGCTTGGAGGCCATCACGTCGTAGGCGCCGCCGAAGGCCTTGCGGGTGATGACGGTGACGAGCGGCACCGTCGCCTGGCTGTAGGCGAACAGGAGCTTCGCGCCGTGCTTGATCAGGCCGCCGTATTCCTGCGCGGTGCCCGGCAGGAAGCCCGGCACGTCGACGAAGGTCACGATCGGGATCGAGAACGCGTCGCAGAAGCGCACGAAGCGGGCGGCCTTGCGCGAGGCGTCCGAATCGAGCACGCCGGCCAGCACCATCGGCTGGTTGGCCACGAAGCCGACGGTGCGGCCCTCGACCCGGGCAAAGCCCGTGATGATGTTGCGGGCATACGCCGCCTGGATCTCGAAGAAGTCGCCCTCGTCGACCACCCGCCGGATCAGCTCGCCCATGTCGTAGGGCTTGTTCGGGTTGTCGGGGATCAGGGTGTCGAGGCTGCGGTCGAGGCGGGAGGGGTCGTCGAAGCTCTCGATCTCCGGCACACCGGCCTGGTTGTTGGCCGGCAGGAAGTCCATCAAGCGCCGGATCTGCAGGAGCGCCTCGACGTCGTTCTCGTAGGAGCCGTCGGCGATGGAGGATTTCGAGGTGTGGACCTTGGCGCCGCCGAGCTCCTCCGCCGTCACCACCTCGTTGGTGACGGTCTTCACCACGTCCGGGCCGGTCACGAACATGTAGCTCGTGTCGCGCACCATGAAGATGAAGTCGGTCATCGCCGGCGAGTAGACGTCGCCGCCCGCGCACGGCCCCATGATCACCGAGATCTGCGGGATCACGCCGGACGCCGTGACGTTGCGCTTGAACACCTCGCCGTAGCCGCCGAGCGCGGCCACGCCCTCCTGGATGCGGGCGCCGCCGGCATCGAAGATGCCGATGATCGGGGCGCGCATCTTGAGCGCCATATCCTGGACCTTGATGATCTTCTGGGCATGCGCCTCGGAGAGCGAGCCGCCGAAGACGGTGAAGTCCTTGGAGAATACGAAGACCGCGCGGCCGTTGATGGTGCCCCAGCCGGTGACGACGCCGTCGCCCGGGATCTTCTGGTTCTCCATGCCGAAGTCGTTCGAGCGGTGCTGCACGAACATGTCGAACTCTTCGAACGACCCGGAATCGAGGAGGAGCTCGATGCGCTCGCGGGCCGTGAGCTTGCCGCGCTTGTGCTGCGCCGCCACCCGGCTCTCGCCGCCGCCGAGCCGGGCCTGCGCGCGCCGCTGGTCCAGCCGATCGAGGATGTCCTTCATGCTGTCGCCCGTCCCTGAAGAAATGTCGTCCGCCCGCCGGAAGGCTTGACCGTGCCTTGCGGCCTTAGCACGCGTCAGGGCGCGGCGAAAACTCGGTCTTTTTGGGCGGGACGGACCGAAAAAACGCGAAGGGCCGCACCCTCCCCGGCGGGACGGCGCGACCCTCGGCCCGCAGGCGGGCTCACGACAGGCCCTTGAGCGACGCTCGTGTTAGAGCACGGCTCGCTTCAGAGCGGGGCTAGAGCGCTTCACGATCGCGCTGTAATCGCGAAGCTTTCTAAGTCTTTGTTTTATCGTATTTTCTGCGACGAACCGGTTCCCACTTCGTGGAAAATGCTCTGGTGTCAGAGCAGGGCTTGGCCCGGCTCCTGCTCGCGGGCGAGGCGCAGCAGGCTCTGGCCGTAATTGGTCTTGGCGAAGAGCTGGCCGCGGGCCACCACCTGCTCGCGGGTGATGAAGCCCTGCGTGTAGGCGATCTCCTCCAGGCAGGCGACCTGCATGCCCTGGCGGTGCTGGATGACGCGGACGAACTCGCCGGCCTCGAGCAGGTTGTCGTGCGTCCCGGTGTCGAGCCAGGCATAGCCGCGCGACATGCACTCGACGTGGAGCTGGCCGCGGTCGAGATAGGCCTGGTTGACGTCGGTGATCTCGAGCTCGCCGCGGGGCGAGGGCTTCACCGCGGCGGCGATGTCGAGCACCTGGTTGTCGTAGAAGTAGAGGCCGGTCACCGCCCAGGGCGATTCCGGGTTCTTCGGCTTCTCGACGAGCTTGGTGGCGCGGCCGTCCTTGTCGAGGGTGACGACGCCGTAGGCCTCGGGTTGGTCGACATGGTAGGCGAAGACCGAGGCGCCGGTCTTCCGGGCACGGGCCTTGGCCAGCAGCTCGCGCATGCCGGCACCGAAGAACAGGTTGTCGCCGAGCACCAGCGCGACCGAATCGTCGCCGACGAACTCGCGGCCGATGATGAAGGCCTGGGCCAGGCCGTCCGGCTTCGGCTGCAGCGCGTACGAGATGTTGATCCCGAACTGCTCGCCGGTGCCGAACAGGCGCTTGTAGTTGTCGATGTGCTCCGGCGACGAGATCAGCAGGATGTCGCGGATGCCGGCCAGCATCAGCACCGACACCGGATAGTAGATCATCGGCTTGTCGTAGACCGGCAGCAGCTGCTTGTTGATCGCCAGCGTCGCCGGATGCAGCCGCGTGCCGGAACCGCCGGCGAGCACGATGCCCTTCATGACAGAAATCTCCTCAGGCTTGTTTCGCAGCGGGACCGATCAGCCGGTCCAGGATGTCGTCGAGGGCCGCCTGCCACGGCCGCGGCACGAGGCCGAAGGCGGAGGTCAGCGTCTCGGTCGAGAGCTCGGAATTGGCCGGCCGGGTGACCGGGGTCTTGAAGGCGGTGCTCGGGATCGGCTCGACCGGCACCGAGCGGGCGCCGCGGGCGGCCGCCCCCGACATGATGGCGACCGCGAAGTCGTACCAGGTCGTCGCCCCGGCATTGACGCAGTGATAGGTGCCGGCGGGCGCCGCCTCGTCCTCGGCGAAGCGCACCGCGATCGCGACGAGCGCCGCCGCGAGGTCGCCGGCCGAGGTCGGGCAACCGCGCTGGTCGGCGACCACCGTCAGCTTGTCGCGCTCGGCCGAAAGCCGCAGCATCGTCTTGACGAAGTTCGCCCGGTGCGGGCTCACCACCCAGGCCGTGCGCACCACCGCGTGGCGCGGGTTGCCGGTGCGCACCGCCATCTCGCCGGCGGCCTTGCTGGCGCCGTAGACGCTCACCGGATGCACCGGCGCGTCGGTCGGGTAGGCGCCGGTGCCCGAGCCGTCGAAGACGTAGTCGGTCGAGACGTGGATCAGCGGGATGCCGGCCTTGGCGGTCTCCGCCGCCAGGTAGGCGGGTGCCAGCGCATTGAGGCGCCAGGCGGCGGCCACGTCGCTCTCGGCCTTGTCGACCGCCGTGTAGGCGGCGGTGTTGATCACCGCCGCGTACGGGCGCTCGGCGACCGCACGGGCGACCGCCGCCTCGTCGGTGATGTCCAGTGCCTCCCGGGTGGGAGCGTGGACGACCACGCCCTCCCCGAAGGATTGCCGCTGCAGCTCGGTGCCGACCTGCCCGCCGCCGCCGAGGACCAAGATCTCCCGCCGCGCCATCGCCTTACTCCGCGCTCAGGCCGAGGCGCTCGCCGGAATAGCGGCCCTCGCGGATCGGGCGCCACCACGACTCGTTGTCGAGGTACCAGCGCACGGTGTCCTCGAGCGCCTGCTCGAAAGTGCGGCTCGGCTTGTACCCGACCTCGGCCTCGGCCTTGCTCGGGTCTATGGCGTAGCGCCGGTCGTGGCCCGGGCGGTCGGTGACGAACTTGATCAGGCGCTCGTGCGGGCCGGCCTCGGGGCGGAGGCGGTCGAAGATCGCGCAGAGCGTCTTGACCACCTCGAGGTTGTTGCGCACCGAGCGGCCGCCGAGCAGGTAGGTCTCGCCGATCCGGCCCTTCTCCAGCACCGCGACGAGGCCGCGGGCGTGGTCCTCGACGTGGATCCAGTCGCGCTCGTTCTGGCCGTCGCCGTAGACCGGCAGGTCCTTGCCGTCGAGGGCGTTGAGGATCATCAGCGGGATCAGCTTCTCGGGGAAGTGCCGCGGCCCGTAATTGTTCGAGCAGTTGGTCACCAGCACCGGCAGGCCGTAGGTCTCGTGCCAGGCGCGCGCCAGGTGGTCGGACGCCGCCTTCGAGGCCGAATAGGGCGAGCGCGGGTCGTAGCGGCTGTCCTCGGTGAAGAAGGCGCCCGGGGGCAGCGAGCCGTAGACCTCGTCGGTCGAGACGTGCAGGAACCGGAAGGCGTCGCGCTCAGGCCCCTGAAGCGTGTTGTAGTAGGCGCGGGCGGCCTCCAGCATCACCTGGGTGCCGACCACGTTGGTGCGGATGAAGGCGCCCGGCCCGGTGATCGAGCGGTCGACGTGGCTCTCGGCGGCGAGGTGCATCACGGCCTCGGGGCGGAACTCCGCGAAGAGCCCCGACACCTTCTCGTGGTCGCAGATATCGGCCTCGGCGAAGCGGTGCCGGTTGTCGCCCTTGAGCGGCATCAGCGAGATCGGGTTCGCCGCGTAGGTCAGCGCGTCGAGGGTCAGGACCTCGTGGCCGAGCTCCTGAACGAGGTGAAGGACCAGGGCCGAGCCGATGAAGCCGCAGCCGCCCGTGACGAGGATGCGCATGGGGTGGTATCTCCAGAGCGAGAGGGTTTGGAAGCGGCGCGAGCCGTCAGAACAGAGGGGCCAGGTCGGCGAAGCGGGGCGCGACCTTGTCCTTGGCGGAGAGCTGGGCTTCGGCCTCGCTCACCGGCCAGTCGATGCCGAGGTCGGGATCGTTCCAGAGCAGGTTGCCGTCGTGCTCGGGGCTGTAGACGCCGCCGGCGACCTTGTAGGCCACCATAGTGTCCGGCTCGAGGGTGCAGAAGCCGTGGCCGAACCCGATCGGAATGTAGAGCTGGTGGCCGTTCTCGGCGTCGAGGCGCACGGCGACGTGCCGGCCGTAGGTCGGCTGGTCGCGGCGCAGGTCGACCGCGACGTCGAGGATCGCGCCGGACAGCACGCGGATCAGCTTGGCCTGGGCGAAGGGGTGGCGCTGGAAGTGCAGGCCGCGGACGGTGCCCTGTTGCGCCGAGAAGGACTGGTTGTCCTGGATGAAGTGGTCCTCGACGCCGTGGGCGGCCAGGATGTCGGCCCGGTAGGTCTCCGAGAACCAGCCGCGCGCGTCGCCGTGCCGCTTCGGGATCACGAGCTTCACCGCCGGGATCGCCTGATCGATGACCTGCATTCCTGCCCACCTTCCGATATCGCGTGGCCGATTCGCCCGGCGGCTCATGACCGGCAAACGTGGCACAACCACGTCGGTCGAGTCGGGCCGAGCCGCAATCCTGCAGCCTCTACTTCGCTGATGCGAGATGGGCAAGATCGGCCGCGGGCCCGGCCCGCCGAACGGAGACGAGCCACGACAGCCAACCGAACAGCCGCGGCGCGTCGACAGGAGATCGCGCGCGGTCGGGCCTCGGGAATTTAGGGACGAAGAGACAATTCTTTGGGACGAGCGCGACGTCGCGTCGACTGACGGAGCGGAGGCGTCCTCCCGAGAGAGAGGTTTTCGCTTCCGGCCCGCCGGCCCTGTTCCGCCTCGCCCGCCACGCCCGGTCTGTGACCCTAGAGCATCACCCGTGACGCTTCGGTGTCGGCCGCCGACGGAAGCGTCGGACGGAGCCCGGTCGGGCGCCGTCCCGATCGTCTCACGCGGCGCCCACGGCCGCGGTGATCGCCTCCAGGGCCGCCTCGGCCGCCGCCCCGTCGGGGCCGCCGGCCTGGGCCATGTCGCGACGCCCGCCGCCGCCCTTGCCGCCGAGCCGCTCCGAGCCCGCCCGCACCAGGGCGACCGCGTCGAACCGGCCGGTCAGATCCTCGGTGACGCCGACGACGAGACCGGCCTTGCCGTCCGGCGCCACGCCGACGATCGCCACGATCCCGGAGCCGAGCCGCTTCTTGCCTTCGTCGGCCAGGCTCTTGAGGTCGCGCATCTCGACGCCTTGCACGACGCGTGCCATCAGCTTGGTGCCGGCGACCTCGCGGACGCCGTCGTCGGTGGCACCGCCCGTGCCCCCGCCCATCGCGAGCTTGCGGCGGGCGTCGGAGAGTTCCCGCTCCATCCGGCGGCGCTCGTCGAGGAGGGCGGCCAGGCGCTCCGGCGCTTCGGCCACCGGTGCCTTGAGCAGGGCGGCGATCGCGGCGAGCTGGCGGCTCTCGCCGGCCAGGTGGCGACGGGCGGCGTCGCCCGTCATCGCCTCGATCCGGCGCACGCCGGCGCCGACGGCGCTGTCGCCTAGGATCGTCACCACGCCGATGTCGCCGGTGCGCCCGACATGGGTGCCGCCGCAGAGCTCGACCGAGAACGTCTTGGCCCGTCCGTCGGCGGCGGCGTCGCGGCCCATCGAGACGACCCGGACCTCCTCGCCGTATTTCTCGCCGAACAGCGCACGGGCGCCCGACGCGATGGCGTCGTCGACCGCCATCAGCTTCGTCACCACCGGCTCGTTCTGGAGCAGCACCCGGTTGGCGATCTCCTCGACCCGGGCCAGTTCTTCGGCCTCGATCGGCTTGGGGTGGCTGATGTCGAAGCGCAGGCGCTCGGGGGCGACGAGCGAGCCCTTCTGGGCGACGTGGTCGCCGAGAACCTGGCGCAGGGCCTCGTGCAGCAGGTGGGTGGCCGAGTGGTTGGCGCGGATCGCCGAGCGGCGTCCGTGATCGACCTTCAGCTCGACCGGCTGGTCGAGGGTGAGCGAGCCCTCCTCCACCGCGACGTGGTGGACGAAGAGGTCGCCGAGCTTCTTCTCGGTCGCGGTGACGCGGACCTTGAGGCCCGGGCCGGTGATCGTGCCGGTATCGCCGACCTGACCGCCGGACTCCGCGTAGAACGGGGTCTGGGTGACGACGAGGAGACCCTCCTCGCCGGCCCGGATCGCCTCGACCTCGGCCCCGCCGCGCACCAAAGCGGTGACGACCGCCTCGGCACCTTCCGTATCGTAGCCGAGGAACTCGGTGGCGCCGGTGCGCTCGCGCAAGCCGTACCACAGGGTCTCGGTGGCGGCTTCGCCCGAGCCCGACCAAGCGGCCCGCGCCGCGGCGCGCTGACGCTGCATCGCGGCGGTGAAGCCGTCGGTGTCGACCGCGATGCCGCGGGACTTCAGCGCGTCCTGGGTCAGGTCGAGGGGGAAGCCGTAGGTATCGTAGAGGGTGAAGGCGGTCTCGCCCGACAGGCTCCCGCCCTCCGAGAGGTCGCGGGTCTCGGCGTCGAGGATCGACAGGCCGCGCTCCAGGGTGCGGCGGAAGCGGGTCTCCTCGAGGCGCAAGGTCTCGGCGATCAGGCTCTCGGCCCGCACCAGCTCGGGGTAGGCCTGGCCCATCTCGCGCACCAGCGTCGGCACGAGGCGGTACATCATCGGGTCGCGCGAGCCCAGCAGCTGGGCGTGGCGCATGGCGCGCCGCATGATCCGGCGCAGCACGTAGCCGCGACCCTCGTTGCTCGGCAGCACGCCGTCGGCGACGAGGAACGACGAGGCGCGCAGGTGGTCGGCGATCACCCGGTAGGACGCCGTCTGCTTGCCCTCGGGCGCGCGCCCGACCTGATGCGCCACGGCGTCGATCAGGCTGCGGAACAGGTCGGTGTCGTAGTTGCTCTTCACGCCCTGGAGGATCCCCGCCATGCGCTCGAGGCCCATGCCGGTATCGATCGAGGGCCGTGGCAGGCCGACCCGGTTGCCCGGCTCGATCTGCTCGTACTGCATGAACACCAGGTTCCAGAACTCGAGGAAGCGGTCGCCGTCCTCCTCCGGGCTGCCGGGCGGGCCGCCCCACAGCTCCGGGCCCTGGTCGATGAAGATCTCCGAGCACGGCCCGCACGGGCCGGTATCGCCCATCTGCCAGAAATTGTCGGAGGTGCCGATGCGGATGATGCGGTCGTCGGAGAAGCCGGCGATCTTGCGCCACAGGGTGGCGGCGTCCTCGTCGTCGGCATAGACCGTGACCAGCAGCTTCTCGGGCGAGAGCCCGAATTCCTTGGTGACGAGGTTCCAGGCCAGCTCGATCGCCAGCGGCTTGAAATAGTCGCCGAACGAGAAGTTGCCCAGCATCTCGAAGAAGGTGTGATGGCGCGCCGTGTACCCGACATTGTCGAGATCGTTGTGCTTGCCGCCGGCGCGCACGCATTTCTGGGCGGTGGCGGCGCGCTGGTAGGGCCGCTTCTCGACGCCGGTGAAGACGTTCTTGAACTGCACCATGCCGGCGTTGGTGAACATCAACGTCGGGTCGTTGCGCGGTACCAGCGGCGAGGACGGTACCACCTCGTGACCGTGCTTGGCGAAGTAGTCCAGGAAGGTGGACCGGATCTCGTTGACGCCACTCATGGGAAGAATCGTCTCTGCGGAAGGCGGGCCGGGCGAAGGGCGGGCTTGAAAATGTCGCGCACCGGCGGGCGGCCCGCGGATGCATCCGCGTGTCTTTAGTCACGCGCTTTCCCCATGTCGAGGCGGAGCGCCGCCGCTATGTGCGTCGGAAGCAAGCGCGGCCGCCGGCCGCTTCCCGACGTTCTGGATACCCGCCCCGATGACCGACGAAATCCGCCTCCTCGCGCTCTCGGCCGCCCTGGGCTTCGCGCACATCATGGCCGCCTCGACCTCGGGCCTCGCCCAGCGCGGCGGCCTGACCTGGGCGGCGGGCAACCGCGAGAGCGAGGGCGAGGTCACCGGGGCCGCCGCCCGGCTGAAGCGGGCCTCGGCCAACTTCTTCGAGACCTTCCCGCTCTTTGCCGCCCTTGTGCTGGCGGCAGCCGTCTCGGGCCGTCAGGGCGGCGCGGCGGCGTGGGGGGCACAGCTCTACTTCTGGGCCCGGCTCCTCTACCTGCCGATCTACGGCTTCGGCATCCCGTGGATCCGCACCCTCGTCTGGGGCGTGGCGATGGTCGGCATCGGCTTCGTCTTTGCCGGGCTGTTCGGGTGGGCCGGTCCGGGGGCACCGTAACGCGCGCGGGCCCTCCGGCAGCCGATCGAGGCGCAGGTATCCCCCTCTCCCCGCGGGCGGCTATCGCATTCACACATCTCGGTGTGACTGCGCCTCGCTCAAAGGGAGCGCGCCTTCCCTCACCAAGCGATCCCGGGCCTGCCCGGTATCGCTGCAAGTTGTGGGGAGGGGTGGGGGTCGGGGATGGTACCGCGTCCGGCTCAGCGGTGCCTCCTGCACCCCCCCACCCCTCCCCACAAGGCGGAGGGGAAATCCGCGTTTTTCCGGTCCCGGTACAGTCCTTCAAAATGGAAGAAGCCGCCGCGCTCGTCGCGCGGCGGCCCCCTACCTCACGCTGGAACCGATCGGCCGGATCAGGCCGACCCCTCGTCGAGGTCGTCGGCGGTCGGCGTGGCATTCTCGAGGATCTTGTCGGCGACGAGGCCCGAATTCTGCCGGATCGAGGCCTCGATCTTGTTGGCGATGTCGGGGTTGTCGCGCAGGAAGCCCTTCGAGTTCTCGCGGCCCTGGCCGAGGCGCTGGCTGTCGTAGGAGAACCAGGCGCCCGACTTCTCGACGATGCCGGCCTTGACGCCGAGGTCGATCAGCTCGCCGACCTTCGACACGCCTTCGCCGAACATGATGTCGAACTCGACCTGCTTGAACGGCGGCGCCACCTTGTTCTTGACCACCTTGACCCGGACGCTGTTGCCGATCGGCTGGTCGCGGTCCTTGAGGGTCGAGATGCGGCGGATGTCGAGTCGCACCGAGGCGTAGAACTTCAGGGCGTTGCCGCCCGTCGTGGTCTCGGGGCTGCCGTACATCACGCCGATCTTCATCCGGATCTGGTTGATGAAGATGACCATGCAGTTCGAGCGCGAGATCGAGCCGGTGAGCTTGCGCAGGGCCTGGCTCATCAGGCGGGCCTGGAGGCCCGGCTGCTGGTCGCCCATCTCGCCCTCGATCTCGGCCCGCGGGGTCAGCGCGGCCACCGAATCGACCACCAGGATGTCGATGGCGCCGGAGCGCACCAGGGTGTCGGTGATCTCGAGGGCCTGCTCGCCGGTATCAGGCTGCGAGATCAGGAGGTCGTCGAGATTGACGCCGAGCTTGCGGGCATAGACCGGGTCGAGGGCGTGCTCGGCATCCACGAAGGCGCAGACGCCGCCCTTCTTCTGGGCCTCGGCGATGGTGTGGAGGGCGAGCGTGGTCTTGCCGGAGGATTCCGGTCCGTAGATCTCGATCACGCGGCCGCGCGGCAGGCCGCCGACGCCGAGCGCGATGTCGAGGCCGAGCGAGCCGGTCGAGACGACCTCGACCTCCTGCACCTTGTCGCCCTTGCCGAGCCGCATGATCGAGCCCTTGCCGAAGGCGCGCTCGATCTGGGCGAGGGCGGCGTCGATCGCCTTCGACTTGTCTTTGTCCATGGTCGGGTTTTCCACCAGTCGCATCTGGGGCTGAGCCATCTCGGCGGGTCCTTATGGCAGGAGGGGCGACAAGTCTCAATCGCGCGGCTGGGGATTGTGTACCCGTTTTGTTCTCAATCGGCAAGGGCGAGCGGGGGATTGGCTGCGGAATCGTCGGGACGCCCGGCACCGCCGAGGACGCGGAGCCGGCCGGCGTTCACTTGAGGACGGCCGGTCGGTCCCGGTGATGCCACGGCCGTGGTTCCACATGTCGGCATCGAGAAGCCGGGGCGCAGGCGAGGACATGCGCATCACTCGCCGAGCCGTTGCGGGACGCGACGGCCTCGCAGAGGATGCGGGCCGCGCCCTCGACGCGATCAGCGTATCGGGCGGCATCAACGACATCGATCCCGGCCAGGATCTTCCCAGCGCGAATTCGAGCGATTTCCGGAAGATCCGGAACACCGTCCCGCCCGCACCACACCTCCTTCGCCACCCGGGCGGATGTCGCCATGAGCCGCCGGCCCTTCGGCGTGTCGAAGATCGATGGGGAACGGCGCCCCATGGCGGCACTCGGGACGATGTCGGCATCGACGACTTCATGGCCGCCCCCCGCGCACCCAAATGGATGCAAGGTCCGCGGGCGGCGGCCGCACGGATGGCGATCCGCGTGCCCTCACCCCGCCATCGTGGTCTTCACCGTCTCGACGAGCTGCTTCAGGCTGAAGGGCTTGGGCAGGAAATTGAATTCCTCGCCGTCGGGCAGGTTCTTGCGGAAGGCGTCCTCGGCGTAGCCCGAGACGAAGATCACCTTGAGCGAGGGGTGGCCCTTGCGCAATTCGCGCAGGAGGGTCGGGCCGTCCATCTCCGGCATCACCACGTCGGACACGACGAGGTCCACCGGCACGTCGCGCTCCGCCATGATCTGCAGCGCCTCGAGGCCCGAGGCCGCCTCGAGCACAGTGTAGCCGCGGGCGGTGAGCGCCCGGGCGTTGACCGCGCGGACCGGGTCCTCGTCCTCGACCAGCAGGATCGTGCCGTGGCCGGTGAGGTCGCGGGCCGGCGGCTTCTGCGCTTCGGAGACGGGAGCCGCGGCACCGCCGACGGCGGGGGCCGGCAGCTCCGCCGGCGCCTCGGGCACGTCCGCCTCCGGGGCGGGAACGTGGCGCGGCAGGTAGATGGCGAAGACCGTCCCCTGGCCGATGGTGGAGCGCACGTCGATGTAGCCGCCGGACTGCTTGACGATGCCGAACACCGTCGAGAGGCCGAGGCCCGTGCCCTTGTTGACCTCCTTGGTGGTGAAGAACGGCTCGAAGATCTTCTCCATCACCTCCGGGGTCATGCCGGTGCCGGTGTCGCTGACCTCGATGAGGACGTGGTCGGCGCCCGGCAGGCCGTTGAGGCGAAGCGCCCCGACGGCTTCCGCGGTCATGTTGGCGGTGCGGATCAGCAGGCGTCCGCCCTCCGGCATCGCGTCGCGGGCGTTGACCGCGAGGTTCACGATCACCTGCTCGAACTGGTTGACGTCGGCCTTGACCGGCCACAGGTCGCGGCCGTGCTTGAGGTCGAGCTCGACCCGCTCGCCGAGCAGGCGCTTCAGGAGCAGGGTCAGGTCGGAGAGCGCCTCGCCGAGATGGATCACCTCCGGCCGAAGGGTCTGGCGACGCGAGAAGGCCAGCAGCTGCCGCACCAGGCTCGCGGCCCGGTTGGCGTTCTGCTTGATCTGCATGATGTCCTGGAAGGCCGGATCGGCCGGGCGGTGGCTCGCCAGCAGCAGGTCCGAGTAGCCGATGATCGCCTGCAGCACGTTGTTGAAGTCGTGCGCGATGCCGCCGGCGAGCTGGCCGACCATCTCCATCTTCTGGGCCTGGTTCACCTGCTGCTGCAGCTGGTGCTGGGCCGTGGTGTCGAGCGCGTAGAGGATCACCGCGCCCTCCGCGCCGCCGGCGGTGCCGGCGGGGCTGAGCCAGATCCGGGCCGAGCGGTTGACCGGCGCCGAGACGCCGATCTCGACCGGCGGCACGTCGCCCCGGCCTTCCGCGGCCGCGCGGGCGGCGGCATCCACGATCGACCGGTCCCGCTCGACCACGAAGTCGTGCACCGGGGGACCCGCCTCGCTGCCGTCGCCGGTGCGCGGCAGGGTGCCGAACAGGCGCGCGAAGGAGGCGTTGGCGCGCACCAGCCGCCCGTCGGCGGCGAGCGTCGCCACCGCGACCGGGCTGGTGTTGAAGAAGCGGTCGAAGCGCAGCTCGGCCGCCTGGCCGGGATCGTCGCTGCTCTCCTCGCCGGCCGAGCGGTTGAGGACGAGGGTGCGCGAATCGCCCGGCCGGCCATCCTGGCCGTAGGCGACGCGGTGGTAGAGCCGGGCCGAGAGCGGGTGGCCGTTGCGCCGGCGCAGATCGAGGTCGAACCGGTCGGTGCGGACCTCGCCGGGCTCGCCCCTGCCGCCGATCAGCACCGGGCCGAGGTCGTCGGGCAAGATTTCGGAGAGGCGCAGGCCGCCCGAGCCGACCTGGGCGAGGTCGTGGCCGAGCCAGGCCGCCAGCGTCGCGTTCATGTAGACGACCGAGCCCTTGGGATCGACCGCCATGAAGCCCGCCGGCGCGTGGTCGAGGTAGTCGATCGCGTGCTGGAGCTCCTGGAAGACGTTCTCCTGGCGCTCGCGCTCGTGGGTGATGTCGGCGACGCTCCACAGCGAGACCGGCCGGCGCGGCAGCGGCAGCGGCCGCACGCCGATGCGGAACCACGCGAAGTCGCGCTCCGCCGTGCCGCCGGGCGGCGGCGCCATGCGGATCTCCTCCGACAGCGAGCGGCCCTCGCGGGCGGCCTGCGCCAGGCGGTAGACCGCCTCGGAGACTTCGGGCGAGCCGACGAAGACCCGCTCGACGGGCCGCAGGTTGGTGAAGGTGTCGCTGCCGGCGAGCTGGAGATAGGCGGCGTTGGCGTAGATCGGCCGGCCGCCCTCCTCCACGGCGATCATGCCGTCGGGCGCGGCGTCGACCACCGCCTTCGTCACGTCGTTGCGGGTGCCCTGGCCGGTGAGCTGGATCGCCCCGATCGCGAAGGCGAACAGGCAGAACACGCCCGCCATGGCGAGCAGCGCCAGGAGGCCGAGGATGATCGGCTGCGCCTGCTCGTTGGCGACGAAGCTCAGGCCCACCGCCGCGCCGACGAGGAGGCCGGCCAGCAGCAGGAGCAGGCTGACCCGGCCGGGCCGCTCGGAGCGGTCGAGGGCGGTCTCAGCCGCGGATGGGCTCAACTCCGGCATGTCGCCTCGACACTCCCCGGGGGCCCGCACCCGCGGCCGGGCCCCGATCCTTCGCGCGGTCCGCGGGCGGGCGGACCTGTCTCTCGGCCGTTCCCTAGCAGGCGCGGCGTTTCCGTGGAATGAACCCGGTTCGTTCCGGGCGCCCGCCCGGACGAATCAGTGGCGCCGGCGCAGGCGCATCACGTAGCCGATCACCTCCGCCACCGCGCGATAGTGCTCCGGGGGCACCGCGGCGTCGATCTCGACGGTGGCGTGGAGCGCGCGCGCCAGCGGCGGGTTCTCGACCACCGGCACGCCGTGCTCGCCCGCCACCTCGCGGATGCGCAGGGCAAGGGCATCGACGCCCTTGGCGACGCAGACCGGCGCCGCCATGCCCGCCTCGTAGCGCAGGGCCACGGCGTAGTGCGTCGGGTTGGTGACGATCACGCTGGCGCTCGGCACCGCCGCCATCATCCGGGTCCGGACCCGCTGGGCGCGGATCCGGCGCATCCGCCCCTTCACCTCGGGGTTGCCGTCCTGCTCCTTGTGCTCGTCCTTGAGCTCCTGCTTCGACATCCGCAGGCGCGCCCGCCAGCGGTAGCGCTGGTAGAGCGCGTCGCCGACGGTGACGACCACGTAGGCGGCGAGCACCGCGCCCATCAGCCGCAGGCAGAGCGAGAGGGTGCCCTGGAGCACCGCCGGCGGCTCGAGCCGGGCGAAGACCTCGAGGCGGTCGCGGTCGCTCCACAGCACGAAGCCGGCCGCGATCCCGACGAGCAGGATCTTCACCAGGCCCTTGGCGAACTGGAACCACGCCTCAGGGCCGAACATCCGCGACAGGCCGGCCATCGGCGAGACGCGGGACCACTTCGCCCCCAGCATCTCGGTCGTCCAGACCAGAGGGTGCTGGACGAGGCCGCCGATCACGCCGGCCGCCAGCACGGCCCCGACCGGGATCGCCAGGGCGAGGCCCGCGGCGACGAGGGCGCGGCGGCCGAAGGCCATGTAGGAGGCCGGGTCGGAGGGCACGTCGTGCAGGTGGATCAGCAGGCCCCGGAGATCGACCAGCAGGCCGCGGGCGAGGGAGGGCCCGGCCAGGACGAGCACCAGCGTGAAGGTGCCGAGCATCAGGAAGGTGTTGACCTCCTGGCTGGTGGCGACGTCGCCGCGCTTGATCGCATCGTCGAGGCGCTTCTGGGTCGCGTCCTCGGTGCGGTCTTCCTGGTCGGTCCCGTCCGCCATCCCGTCACGCCCTCCCGAGATCGGCCAGGAAGCGGCCGAGGTCGTCGACGAACACCCCCATGATCACCCCGACGGTGGCCAGCAGCACCAGCATGCCGATCATGATCGAGGCCGGGGTCGCGACAAAGAACACCTGCATCTGCGGCATCAGGCGCGAGAGCACGCCGAGGCCGAGGTTGAACAGGATGCCGAAGGCGATGAACGGCGCCGCGATCTGCACCGACAGGGTGAAGCTGCGGGCTATCGCGCGCACCGCGAAGGCGGCCGCGTCGCCGGTCGCCGGCATGCCGACCGGCGGCATCAGGGCGTAGGAATCGCGGATCGCCATCAGCGCGAGGTGGTGCAGGTCGGCGGCGAGCACCAGCGTGAGGCCGAGCAGGCTGAGGAAGCTGCCGAGCGTCGCCTGCTGGTTGCCGACCGAGGGATCGACGGTCATCGCGAAGGCGAGGCCGAGCTGCTGGGCGATGATGGTGCCGGCGGTCTGGAGCGCGGCGACGATCGCCCGCACGCTCAGCCCCAGCACCAGCCCGACCGCGATCTCGCCGATCAGCACCCCGATCAGCGCCGTGCCGGCGCCGCCGGGCTCCGGCCCCGCCCCCCCGGGCAGGAGCGGGCGGGCGACGGGAAACAGCACCAGGGACAGCAGCAGCGCGAAGGCGAGGCGCAGGCGCGGGCTCACCATCGCCTCGCCGATGCCCGGCATCAGCATCACCAGCGTGCCGACCCGCGCGAAGGTGAGGAGGTAGGCCGAGGCGAGGCCGGGCAGGAGGAGGTTCACGTCGGTGGGTTCGCGTCCGGTGCGACCCGCGGGACCGATTCGCGCGAGCGGGATGTCGGGCTTCTTCGGCGGGATTTCGCGCCCGCTCAACCCCCGGCCGCGATCCGGGCGGCGATGCGGGTCATGTAGCCGGCGAGCGCGTCGCCCATGAAGGGCAGCATCAGCAGCATCGTGGCGAAGACCGCGAGGATCTTCGGCACGTAGATGAGCGTCTGCTCCTGGATCTGGGTCAGGGCCTGGAACAGCGACACGGCGAGGCCGACCACGAGGGCGACGACCATCATCGGGCCGGCGACCTTGAGGAAGGTCAGGATGCCGTCGCGGGCGACGTCGAGGATCGCGAGACCGGTCATCGGGCTCAACGAATCCTTAAATCTGCATCCGCATGATGTCCTCGTAGGCCGAGATCACCCGGTCGCGCACCGCCACCAGGGTCTGGATCGCGGTCTCGCTCTCGGCGACAGCGGTCACGACGTCGACGACGTTGGCCTTGCCGGCGGCGACCGCCATGGCCTGGCCGTCGGCGCGCTTGCCGGCCTCCGACACCCCGTCGAGGGCGGAGGACAGGAGCTGGGTGAAGCCGCCCTCGCCCACGCCGGCGGTGCCGGCGGCGGGGGTGCGGCCCATGTTCTGGATCGCGGCATAGGCGCCGGCCGCGAAGGCATTGGTGGGCATGGTCAGGCCTTCAGGATGTCGATGGTGCGGGACACCATCCGGTTGGTGAGCGAGACCATGTTGAGGTTCGCCTCGTAGGAGCGCTGTGCCTCGCGCATGTCGACGGTCTCGACGAGGACGTTGACGTTGGGCATCCGCACCTCGCCGTTGGCGTCGGCGGCCGGGTTACCCGGGTCCTGCTTGGTGCGGAACGGGCTCTGGTCGCGGCGGATCTTGCCGAGATCGACCACCGAGGCGTCGAGCTCGCGGTCGAGGTGGTTGTTGAAGGTCGCGATCTTGCGACGGTAGGGCTCGGCGGTCGGGCTCGTCGGCGCCGAATCCGCGTTGGCGATGTTTTCGGAGATCACCCGCATCCGGCCCGACTGGACCTTGAGCCCGGAGGCCGCGATGCCGAGAGCCTTGCTGAAATCCATGGAAGCCACCTCGGGTCGGTCTGGCGAGGGTCTCGGGGAGACGGCCGGTTGCTACGGGGGAGCGGGACGGGCCTACCGGCCGACCGCGGTGCGCAGGGTCTGCAGGCTCTTGCGGTAGAGCAGGCTCGCGAGCTGGTAGTCGCTCTGGTTGTCGGCGGCCTTCAGCATCTCGTCCTCGAGGCTCACCGCGTTGCCGCTCGGCATCATCTCGAAGCGCGTGCCCGTCCGCTCCTCGGACGGGGCGGCCTGGCCGCTGCCGGCGAGGTGCACGCCGGACGTCCGCTCCAGGCCGATGCCCGGCAGGCTCGCCGCCGCCACGGAGCCGTCGAGCTGGAAGCGCGGCGCCTTGAGCTCGCGGGCCCTGAAGCCCGGCGTGTCGGCATTGGCGACGTTCTCCGCCAGGACCTTCTGGCGCGTCTGCTGCCATTGCATCCGGTTGCGCAACATCGCGACGATGGGGAGATCGGTGACCGACACGGGCGGGCCTTCCGGTTTAGACCGGCACAATCTGCCTATCGCATGGTTAAAATCCGGTTAAGCCCGACAGGGGCACTGCGTCCCGGCCGGCGCGGCCCCGCCAACGTCAAAGCTGTTAACGATATCTTAATGTCCCCTGCGCAGGCCGAGCAGGGTCGTGCTAGAAGGCCCCACATCGTCGGCGTGCCCCGTGCCCGCCTCACTTGAGAGACTGCGCTTTGCTCTCCTCGATCCTCGGGACGGACGGTTCGCCCTTGCTCTCCTACCTGGTCGTCTTCCTGATCATGGTCGTGCTCCTCAGCCTGTTCGCCTTCGGGGCGAAGAGGTTCGCGCGGGGCCGCCTCACCCTCGGGGGCAACGGAAGCGGGGGCCGCAGCCGCCAGCCGCGGCTCGGCATCGTCGACATCTACGAGCTCGACCGCCAGCGCCAGCTGATCCTGTTGCGGCGCGACAACACCGAGCACCTTCTGCTGGTCGGCGGGCCGAACGACGTCGTGGTCGAGCGCAACATCGTGCGGGCCGGCGGCAACCGGGTCTCGGCGGAGCTGGCCGACCGGTCGGACGGCTCCGACGGCGCGGAGGCCCCCCTCACCCTGCCGCCGGGCGTCGAGCCGCCGCCGCTGCCCCCGCCCTTCCCCGAGCCGGACCTGCCGGGACGGGGCATCGAGCCCGAGCGGGTCGCGGCCGCCTTCGCGCCGCTGCCGCCCCAGGCCGCCCCGGAGCGGCAATCCGACCCGGCGCCTGAGCCGGCCCGCGGTCCGCGCTTCGGCGGCGCCCGCCGGGCCGAGCCGCCGAGCCTGCGCGCCGCCCGCCAGGCGCCGCCGCCCCTCGAGACGCCGCCCTTCGCGGCACCTGTGCCGCCGGTGGTGAACGTACCGATGCCCGAGCCGGTCCTGCCGCCCGAGCCGGTGCCCGCGCCGGCCGGTACCCGCAGCGGCGAGCCGCGCACCGTCGACGCATCGATCCTCAACGACATGGCCCGCCAGCTCGAGGAGGCGTTGCGGCGCCCCTCCTCCGCGGTGGCGCCGGCCCGCCCGGCCGCTCCGGCGATGAGCGCCCCGCCCGCTCCGGTCGTTGAAGAGCCGGTCGCGCAAGAATCCGTGATGCAAGAACTCGTCATGACGGAAACCGCCGCGCACGAGCCGGCGGTGAATGAGCCAGCGGTGCACGAGCCGGCCGCGCAGGAGCCAGAGCCCGCCCCGCCGCCGCCCCCGCCGCCCGAGCCGGAGCCCCTGCCGGAACCGGCCCCTCTCCCGCCGCCCGAGCCGCCGCCCCCGCCGCCGCCGGAGCCTCTGCCCGAGGTGCTTCCTCCGGCGCCCGAGCCCGGGCCGGCGCCCGAGCCGCCGCCCCCGCCTCCCCCGCCCGCGGAGGAGGCCGCCCCGACGGCGAAGCCGGCCTCGGTCCAGAACCCGTTCTCGGTCGAGGAGATCGAGGCCGAGTTCGCCCGCCTCCTCGGCCGGCCCCTCGACAAGCGCTGAGCCGCGCCGGCCCGGCCTCCCGAGCCCCGCTCTGTTGCACCGGAACCGCGCCCGCCCGCCCTCGACAGGGCGCGGCGGGCGCGGCGCTTGCGGGACGGGGCGCCGCGGCCCAGGGTGCGCCGCCATGGTGCCCCCGAATCGTCGCCTTCCCCTGCGGACCCTCGCGCAGGTCCTGCCGCCCGCCGCGGCCCTCCTGCTCCTGTCGGGCGCGCCCGCGCTGGCGCAGAGCCTCACGGTCGATCTCGGCCCGAGCGGCGGCGTCACCGAGCGGGCCCTGCAGCTCGTCGCCCTCATCACCGTGCTGGCGCTCGCGCCGTCGGTCCTGGTGATGGCGACCTCGTTCACCCGCATCGTGGTGGTGCTGTCGATCCTGCGCTCGGCGCTTGGCACCCAGACGGCGCCGCCCAACGCCGTGATCGTCAGCCTGTCCCTGTTCCTCACCGCCTTCGTGATGGCGCCGACGGCGCGGGAGGCCTATCGCACCGGCATCGAGCCGCTGCTCGCCGGGCAGATCCAGCAGAGCCAAGCCTTCGAGCGGGCGAGCCAGCCGTTCAAGGCGTTCATGCTGCGCAGCGTGCGCGAGAAGGACCTGAAGCTCTTCCTCGACCTCGCCCGGGCCGGGACGCCGGCGACGCCCGAGGCGGTCGGCCTCGAGGTGCTGACCCCCGCCTTCATGATCTCCGAACTCAGGCGCGCCTTCGAGATCGGCTTCCTGCTGTTCATCCCGTTCCTGATCATCGACCTCGTGGTCGCCTCGGTCCTGATGTCGGTCGGCATGATGATGCTGCCGCCCGCCACCGTGGCGCTGCCGTTCAAGCTGATCTTCTTCGTGCTGGTCGACGGCTGGACCCTGGTGGCCGGCTCGCTGGTGCAGAGCTACGGAAACTGACCCGCCGGCCGGCTCAGTGCAGGAGCGCGTCCGGCCGCGCGGCCTCCGCGCCGGGGCGCACGGCCTCGATGACGTGGGGGGCGGGCACGGCCGCGGCCGACAGAGCTTCGGCGGGCTCGGCCTCTGGCGGATTGTAGGGCCGGTTGTAGCAGCGGCAGATCGCCTGCCAGATCGCGGCGCGCTCCTCGGGGGCGAAGCGGCGCAGGCAGGCGTCGAGGGCCTCCTGGCCGGCGCGGGCGAAGCGCTCGCGCTCGCCGGCGTCGAGGCACCCGGGCGGGCTCGGGGCGAGATCGATCGCATGTAGATCGGGGTCGGGCAGGATCGGCGACGGCGCGGCGTCGTGGGTCGAGGCGATCACATCGGACACGTTCGGATCGGGCACGGCTCGGCTCCCTGGCGGTGGTCCTCGCCGGAATCAACGCCCGTTGCCCCGCTTCGATCCGGGGACCGTCCCGCAGGCACCCCGAAACTCCGGCCTCGAGGCCCTCAGTCTTCCGGGAAGAACGGCGGCGGAACGTTGTAGATCGGCAGGTTGGTGTTGCGCGGCAGCCAGGCGTGGAAGGCCGGGCCGGCGGGCTCGCCGTAGGAGACCGGACGGACCGCGACGCCCCGGCGCAGGGCGATCCGGTGCGTCCGGCGGACCATCCGCGGAGCGGGCCGGTCGGAGCCGGGGGCTGCGTATCCCGCAGGGCTACCGCCGAACCCGGCCGGGGCATCGGGCTCCGCGAACCCGTCCGCCGCCGCGGGGACGGCGAGCGACACGCCGGCGGCGAAGGTCAGGCCGGCGGCAATCAGGGCGAGGCGCAGCATGCGGGCGGTCTCCGGGAGGGCCGCGCCAGCCTAGGCCCACGAGTCCCACCAGGGACTTAACCCGGGCGTCGGACCGAGCCTCGCCCGAACCTCAGCCGCGGCTCGCGATCGCCACGCCCAGGACCGCCACCACCATGCCGAGGAGCTGGACCGGCGCCAGGGTCTCGCCGAACAGCCCGAACGCCATCGCGGCCGAGACCGGCGGCACGAGGTAGAACAGGGCCGCGACGCCCGCCACCGCGCCGCGGCGGATCAGCCCGAGCAGGATCAGGATGCCGCCGACCGACAGGCCGAACACCGCCCAGGCGAGCCCGAGGAGCAGCGGCGTCGAGAGGTCGAACTGCCCGGTCTCGGTGAGGAGCGCGAGCGGCAGGGTGAACAGCAGGGCGCCGACGAACTGCGCCGCCGCGTTGGTGCGCAGGTCGACCGAGACGGCCTTGCGCTTCTGCCACAGGGTGCCGAGCGTGATCCCGACCGTGCCGCAGAAGCAGATCCCGAGGGCCTCCGGCGGGATGCCGCCGGCCGCGCCGAGCTTGGGCGCCAGCACCAGCCCGGCACCGACGAGCCCGACCGCGATGCCGAGCCAGCGCCGGGGCGACACCCGCTCGCCGAGGAGCGGCCCGGCCACCGCCGCGGTGAGCAGCGGCTGGAGGCTTGCCACCAGGGCGGCGATCCCCGCCGGCAGCCCGCGATGCACCGCCCAGAACACCGCGTCGAGATAGACGCCATGGATCAGGATGCCGGCCACCATCGCGTCGCGCCAGCCGCGCCAGCCCCGGGGCCAGGTCGCGCCGGCCGAGGCGGCGAGGCCGGTCAGGACCAGAGTGGTGAGGCCGAACCGGGCGCAGAGGAAGGTCAGCGGGTCGGCATGCGGCGCGACGAGCCGCGCCACGACGAAGCCCGTGGCCCAGATCAGCACGAACAGGCCGGGCGCCAGGCGGGCGGGCCAGGCGGCGTCGGACAGGGGCAGGAGGCGGCTCATGATGCCCGCGCAACGAGCACGGGCGCGGCCGGCGCGCAACCGCCGCCGCCAGGGGAGGGCCCCGCCCGGCACGCGGGGCTGGGCGGCGGCCGAGCTACTCCCCCGATATCCCCTCCCCCGATGTCTTCACCCGGACATCCCCCGCCGTGCCCGGAAGGACGCGGGGCGCGGATTTCTGGCTGCCCGGCTTTCCAGGACGGGGCCCCGCGCTCTACCTGAGGCGGCAAGCCCGTCGGACGCGTCCCCGGCCGGACGCGGCCATCCACCGGACGACACGCGATGTCGACCAGCCCGAGAGTCCGCGCGCCGTGATCCGTTCCCGCACCGCCCTGGAGATCGCCGCCATCGCGGCCCAGCGCTTCGTCGCCCATGACGGCTGGGCGATCGCGAGCCACATCGCGCTCTCGCTGCTGACCTCGCTGTTTCCGTTCCTGATCCTGCTGACCGCGCTCGCCAGCGTGTTCGGCACCAAGTCGCTCGCCGACGAGGCCGGCAACCTGCTGTTCGAGATCTGGCCGAGCGAGGTGGCGGGGCCGATCGCCGGGGAGGTCCACCGGGTGCTGACCGAGCAGCGCGGCGGCCTCCTCACCCTCGGCGCGGTGCTGGCGCTCTACTTCTCGTCGAGCGGGGTCGAGAGCCTGCGGGTCGGCCTCAACCGCGCCTACGGCCTGCGCGAGACGCGGCCGTGGTGGCTGACGCGGCTCGAATCGATCGGCTACGTCGTCTGCGCCGCCTTCGCGATGCTGGCCTTCACCTTCCTGGTGGTGCTCGGGCCGCTGGTCTGGCGCGGGCTGGTGCTGGTGGCGCCGGGGCTCGAGCCCCTCGGTCTTACCGTGGCGGTCGGCCGGATCGGCGTGACGGTGCTGCTCGTCGCCACCGTGCTGGTGATCGCCCACAAGTTCATCGCCGCGGGGCGCCGGCCGGTCGTCCTGGTGCTGCCCGGCATCGGCGTGACGCTCTGCCTGTGGGTGCTGGCCGGCCTCGGCTTCGGGATGTACCTCGACCGGTTCTCGAGCGCCTACGTGTCGACCTACGGGGGCCTCGCCACCGCGATGGTCTTCCTGGTCTTCGTCTACTGGCTCGCCGCGATGTTCCTGTTCGGCGGCGAGATCAACGGTACGGTCATCGCCGCCCGCCGCCGCCGCCTCCAGGCCCAGGCACAGAGGCGGCGCGATACCGTGAAGCTGATGTAGCCGGGCGGTCTCAGCTCCAGGCGTGGAACGGCGGGTTCACCCCGTTGAGCGCGTGGTTGCCGACGATCGCCACCTTCCAGCGCACCGGATCGTGCAGGGTGTGGGTGCGGGCGTTGCGCCAGTGCCGGTCGAGGTTGTGCTCGGCCAGCGTCGAGCGGGTGCCGGAGAGCTCGAACAGGGTGTTGGACGCCGCAAGCGCCACCTCGGTGGTCAGCACCTTGGATTCGGCCACCGCGAGTTGGGCCGCCGCCACGCTCTCGGGCGTCGGGGCGGCGACCGCCGCGTCGATGGCGAGGCCGGCCCGGTCGAGCAGCGCCTCGGCGGCGTGTTGGCGGATCGTCAGGTCGCCGACGGCGCGGATCGTGTAGGGATCGTCCGAGGCCCGCTCCTGCCCGCTGTCGATCCAGGGCCGGGCCTTCTCGCGCACGAACGCGATGGTGTCGTCGAGGGCAGCCCGCCCGATTCCCGCATCGATCGCCGCCTGGATGATCTGGAAGATGGCGCCGTCGACCCGCGGCGCCTCGTAGCCGCGCCAGGCCGGCACGAGATGCGTCTTCTCGACCCGCACGTCGTCGATGATCACGGTACCGCTCGCCGTGCCGCGCTGGCCGAAGCTCGACCAGTCGTCGATCACCGTGAGGCCCGGCGCGTCCCGCTCGGCGATGGCGTACCAGGCGCGGCCCCCGTCGTCGACGGCGACGATGGGAACGAGATGGGCGAGGAGCGCGCCGGTGGCGTAGAATTTTTGGCCCCGCACGATCACGTGGTTGCCGTGGTCGGTGAAGCGGGTCTCGAACTCGGCCGCCCGCTTCGTGCCCTTCTCCGAGAAGGCGTTGCCGAAGCGGGTGCCGGAGAGCACTGCGGAGAAGAGCCGCGTCTGCTGCTCGGGCTCCGACACGGTGCGGATCGCAGCGACGATGCCGAGGTGGTTCTGGGCGATCTGCGCGATCGACGGATCGGCCGCCGCGACGATCGCGATGACCTGCGCCAGGGTCCGGTAGGACACGTCCGGCCCGCCATGGGCGCGCGGCACGTTGATCGACCAGAGCCCGCTCTGCGAGAAGGCGTCGAGCTCGGCCAGCGGGCGGGCGCCGGTGCGGTCGCGCGCCGAGGCCCCGACCCGGAACCGCGCCGCGAGGTCGTGGGCGACCCGGATCGCCTCCGCGTCGTCGCGGATGACGTGGGCGGGCGCGGCGGGCCGCAAGGGCCCGGGAACGCCCTGCGGCACAGGCCCGGCGGACACGAGGCTCGGATTGACGGCGATGTTCATCGACGACTCCGGTTATCGGGGGATCGGGATCTCGGACGGCACGCCGACGCCCATAGCGGCCACCCGGCCGGAGCGATCGGATCCAGTGACGACATCCGCGACAGATGACACATGGAATTGCCATGAGGAGCGGGGATGTTCGTCGGCGCGACTGCCCGTTGCCCCTCGATGTCGCAAGAATCCTCGCCGAAGACGATGCGGTCGTCAAACGAAGCAATCGGCTTATTTTACGGTTCTTCGAGAATTTCGTTTTCCCATGTGCAGGGATCGCGGAAGAAGGCGTTCTCTCGGGCGAGGCGACCCTGATCCCGGCGGCACGCGCCCGCCCCGGCGTCGAGGCCGCGTCGGACGCCCGACATGGCGGGTGCCGCCCCGCCCGGAGCGGGGACGCGTCACATCACGCGTGGAAGTCCAGCAGGATCGCGGCGGCGCCGGCCGCGCCCGATGGCGTGCCGCCCGCGCCGTAGCCCGCGCGGTTCTGCTGGGATGACTGGAGCTGCTTGACGAAGGTGGAGAGCGCGTCGGCGGCCGAGGCGCTGCCGCCGGAGGCGAGATCATCGGACGGTCCGTCGGCCCGTGCGTCGCCCGGGGTCTCGGCGTCGCCCGGGGGAGGGCCGGGGGGCGGCTCGTGGCTGCCCTGCGCGCGGCCCGTTTCGGTCGAGGCCGTCGTGCTCCGGCCGTGGCTCGCGAACAGGTTCTTCAGCTCGGAGGCCTGATCGCTGGTCAGCGTGCCGTTGCCGACCTGCTCGGCGATCAGGCCGTCGATCCGGCTCCTCATCGCCGCCGGATCGCGCCGGGAGCCGGCCGCGCCCGCGGTGTCGGACGTGGAGGCCGCCGGGGCGCCGCCCGAGGCGAGGCTCGACCGGATCGCGCCGAGCGCGTTTGTCAGGGCGGTGGCATCGGCTCCGCTGAGGGCGCCTGAGGCCACCTCGCTGCCGATCGTCTCGGCCATCCGGTCGGAATCGGGGCCTCGCGGCGGCGGCGGCATGCGCTGCGCGGTGACCGGTGAAGGCGAAGCGCTGGAGATCGTCGTCATGCGTCTCTCGATCGTGGGACGGGTGGGACGGCCGATGGCGGCCGTGTGAAAATTACCCACGCATTTGTTAAAGCGTCGTTATACCTCTCCCGTCCGCAAGTGTTGGCGCAATCGCAAGTCTCGCCGCAGTCAAATGTTGCCGATCGTAACTGTTCTTGTCCGAGACCTGCGCTTGGCCGAGAACTGCGCTTGGCCGAGAACTGCCGAGCCGGCCGTCACCGTCGGGGCTGCGGCCGCCGGCACGCTATCCTCACGAATGAAGGAACGCCTCGTGGGGCGGTCGCCTTCGTCCCCGCGACCGCCGCCCGGCCTTTCGCGGAGCGCTGGCTCGGGCTTACGCTGCCGGCCGAACCGTGCAGCTCGATCGATCCGGAGACAATCGTGACCGCCTTCCTCACCCCCCTCGCCGGCGGCGCCCTGATCGGCGCCTCGGCCGCCCTGCTGCTGATGGCCAACGGCCGCATCGCCGGCATCAGCGGCATCCTGGGCGGCCTCCTCGGGCCCGCCGCGCGGGACCGGGCCTGGCGGGTGGCGTTCCTCGCCGGGCTGCTCGCCGGGCCGTGGCTATTCCGGCTCCTGTCGGGCGGGTGGCCGGAAGCCCGCGTCGCGGCGTCCTGGCCGGTGCTGGTCGCGGCAGGGCTCCTCGTCGGATTCGGGACGCGGCTCGGCTCGGGCTGCACCAGCGGGCACGGAGTCTGCGGCCTCGCCCGGCTGTCGCCGCGCTCCGTCGCGGCGGTCGCGACCTTCATGGCGGCGGCGATCGCGACCGTCTTCCTCGTCCGCCACGGGGTCGCCCGATGACCGCCCCCCGCCTGCTCGCCGCGCTCGCGAGCGGCCTCCTCTTCGGCCTCGGCCTCGCCCTCTCGGGCATGATGGACCCGCATCGGGTCCTGGGCTTCCTCGATCTCGCCGGCACCTGGGATCCGAGCCTCGCCTTCGTACTCGCCGGTGCGGTCGGCGTCTCGGCGCTCGGCACGCTCGCCATGACGCGCATGGCGCAACCCATCCTCGCCCCGGACTTCGCGGTGCCGACGAACCGTCGGGTCGATGCCCGGCTGCTCGCCGGCGCGGCCCTGTTCGGCATCGGCTGGGGCCTGGCCGGCTTCTGCCCCGGCCCGGCGCTCGCCGGCCTGGCCATCGGCCTGCCGGAAGCGGGCGCGTTCGCTGCCGCGATGCTCGCCGGCATGGCGCTCTACCGCCTCGTCGCCGAGCGCCCGCCCGCCGGGGCCGGCCGGGAGCCCCCCGCGCCCGACATCCCGTGGCAGCCCCCCGCCGTCGAGCCTCGTCGATGAGACGGGCGTCGTCTCGCGGGTGGATGACCGGGCCGGTCACGACGGGGACGAGGGTGGATGGCGGGCGATCCGGGCGGAGCGCTCGATCCGCCTCGCGGAGGCGCGGCACGCGCCGCGCACCCTAGATCATTGTGACTAGAACCTCCGATCGATTGTTTCCGGACGTCGCCTGCTATCTTCTTTTACCGGTCGTTAATGAAATCATTCCGGGGTCGGCGCATGGAGTTGTTGTCCGCACGGCCATCGGGGCTTGCGGGAAGTCCCGGTGAGATCGTCGTCGATTCAGGCTTGCCGGCACTGGACTGTCGGATATTGGACATTTCCCCGGTCGGGGCCACGCTGGCGCTGCCGGATGCCGGTGCCGTGCCCGAGACGATCACCCTGGCGGTCGCGGGCGAGTTCGTGATGCGCCGCTGCCGCGTCGTGCGGCGGGGCCGCGATCGCCTCGTCGTGGCCTTCGAGATGCCGGCCTGATCGGCCGCGCGAGACCGGGCACGCGGCGCTGGCCCCCGAGCCCCCCCTCAGATCACCTTCCCCTTTCAGATCACCTGCACCTTCGTGCCGACCGGGACGAAGCGGTAGAGCTCGATCACGTCCTCGTTCAGCATGCGGAAGCACCCGGCGGAGGCGGCGCGGCCGATCGAATGCGGGTTGGTGGTGCCGTGGATGCGGTAGAGGGTCGAGCCGAGATACAGCGCCCGGGCTCCGAGCGGGTTACGCGGCCCCCCGGCGACGTGGCGGGGCAGGTCCGGGCGGCTGCGCCGCATCTCCGGCGTCGGCGTCCATTGTGGCCATTCCTGCTTGGCCGTGACCGTCTCCGTGCCCTTCCAGGTCGTGCCCGGGCGCCCGACCGCGACGCGGTAGCGGATCGCCGTGCCGTCGCCGCGCACGAGGTAGAGGAAGCGCGCCGCGGTATCGACCACGATGGTGCCGGGCGCCTGCGCGCCGGGAAAGCCGATCACCCGGCCGCGCCGCACCGCGGGCAGCGCCACCGGGGCGACGGGGGACGGCGCGACCGGCGGCACCAGGCGCGGCGCGGGCATCAGGGGCTCGACCGGCAGCGCGGCGATCCGGACGGGCGCCGCAGGGGCGGCGGATTCCGGGACCGGGGCGGACGGCGCCTCGGGCGTCAGCGAGACCAGACGGATCGGGGCGTCGGGCAGCGGCAGGGCCGGCACCGTGACGGCGCTCGCCGCCGGCGGGGAAACTTGCGGGACTTGGGTGACCGGCAGGGCTTGGGTGACCGGCCCGGCTTGCGCGACCTGTGGAGCTTGCGGGGCCGCGACCGGTAGCGGAAACACGGCTGCCGGGGAGGCGGCCGCGACGGGGCGATCGGAGGACGGGACGGCGGCGGCGGGGCGGGAGCCGCAGCGATAGACCCGGCGGCCATCCGCCCGCATCGTCACCGGGCCGATCGCGTCGACGACGATCTGCCGGGGCTCGGCGTTGGTACCGGCGCGCCGGTCCTCGGCCGAGCGGAAGCAGCGCATGTGCAGCCGGTAGCCGATCGCGGTGTCCGACACCCGGTCGATTCGGCAGTCGAGGTCGTGCGCCGCGAGACGCGCCTCGGCCTGGGGCTTCAGGCGGATCTCGAAGGCCCGGGGGCTCGCCGGGTCGGCGCAGTCGCGCAGGGTCGGCGCCCACCAGCCCGCCGGCGACTCGTAGGCCCTCATCGCGCGGGCGGCGCCGGGAACGGTGAGGACCAGCGCCGGAAGGAACGCGGGCAGGAGCCGGACGAGGCGTCGCATCGGGAAGGCTTTCGGAGCGGGGGACGGCGTCGGCGGGACGGGGATCATCGGGCGCGGGGGGCGTCCGCCGCGGCGACCGGGCGGAAGCCGTGCGCCGCCGGGGCGACGCCGACCACCACGAAGCCGCTCCAGCCCGCCCGGGGGGCGGGGCCGGCGGAGGCGGCGAGCCGGTCCGACGGTCCCGGGGAGGCCGCGTCGGCGACGAGGGCGAGGCGCACCTCCGCGCCGGTCCGGCTCTGGTCGCGGGGGGCCGGGGCGGGCGGCGGGGGCGCCGGGTCCTCCTCGAACAGGCCCGCCCGCAGCAGGAGCGGCGCTTCCTCGGCGACGCGCCGGCGCTCGCCGGCCGGCCGCAGGGCCGCCATGCGGGTGCCGAGCCGGTCGAGGGCGAGGCGGATGGGTCGCGCCTGCGGGGCGTCGAGGGCCGCCAGCGCGGCTTGCGTGTCGGCCCGCGCCGGCACGACGTGGACGACCCGGTAGCCCCGTGCCTTCAGGGCGCGCAGCAGGTCGGGCAGGATCGCGACGGTGCGGGGCTGGATGTCGTGGAGCAGAATAATCCCCCGCCCCGCCGCGTCGAGGCGCCGGAGCACCCGCTCCATCACCGCCGCCGGGGTGATGCGCTTCCAGTCGTCGCCGTCGACGTCGATGCTGAACGGCAGCAGCCGCTGGGCGGCGGCGTAGCGGTCGAGGGCCGGACTGTGCCCGAGCCCGGGGAAACGGAAGAACGGCGAGAGCGCGGTCTCGTCGTCGGCCAGCACCGTGCGGGCGGCGGCGAGCCCGCCGTTGATCTGGTCTCGCCGCACCGCGTGGCTGCGGACCCGGTCGAGGTAGCGGTGCGACCAGGTATGGGTCGCGACGGTGTGGCCCTCGGCGGCGGTCCGCCGCAGGGTATCGGGGAACTGCGCCACCATGCTGCCGACGACGAAGAACAACGCCTTCACGCATTCGGCCCCGAGCGCGTCGAGCACCGCGTTGGTGCGCCGGGGCAGCGGGCCGTCGTCGAAGGTCAGCACCACCTCGCCGCGCGCGAGCGGCAGGGTGCCGCGATAGCTCGCCCGGCCGACGGGGCCCTGCGCGAACGGCACCTCGAGGGTGCGGGCGGTGCCCAGCGCGTCGCTCCGGCATTCCTGCGCCGCCTGCGCCGGCGAGGCGGCCAGGAGACCGGCGAGACCGCCGGCGAGGAGACCGGCACGGAGTCCCGACGGCAGCGGGGGCTTGAAGCAACGCACGAACAAACTCCGCCACACATGCCGGCCGTCCCTGGCAATATCTGGGCGAAAGCTGAGCCTCCGGTAAACGCACCGGCGCTCCGGCATCCTCCATCCGGGACAAGCGGCGAAACAAGCGCTCCGGTGGACGACCCGATCGAGAACATCCCGCGCCCTGGGAGGCCGATTCACGGATCGGCAACTTCCCGGACGCCGGGCGACGACAGCCGCGGCCGCGGGATCGACCTCGCCGGACCGGATCCGCACGGCGGCGGACCGCGGGCGGGAGCCCCGCGGCGGTGCGGACCGGTCGTTCCGGTGATGCGGCTTAACGGGACGCTAACCATGGCCGTCGTTCCGTCTCTCGGGGAGCAGCGGGATCGGGGCGGATGGCACGGCACGGACACACCCTTCGGGCGGAGAGCCGGCCGCCCGGGACCGTCGCGACGGCATCGCCCCCCGCGCCGCAACCCGGGCTGCTGGCCCCGGGCCTGTTGACGCTGGCGCGCTGGCGGCTGCTCGCCATGCACCGCACCGCCGATGTCGGACATCTCGGCGGCAACCTGTCGGCGCTCGACGCGATGATGCTCGTCCACCACGAGCTGCTGGGCGAGGCCGACCGCTTCGTCCTGTCGAAGGGCCACGCGGCGGGCGCGCTCTACGTCACCCTGTGGAGCCGCGGGCTGATCGCCGATGCCGAGCTCGACAGCTTCCACGGCGAGGGCACGCGGCTGCCCGGCCACCCCCCCGCCCGCGGCCTGCCGGGGAGCCGCTTCGGCACCGGCAGCCTCGGCCACGGCCTCTCGCTCGCCGCCGGGCTCGCCCTCGCGGCCCGGCTCCAGCACCGGACGGGACGGGTCTTCTGCCTGACCTCCGACGGCGAGTGGCAGGAGGGCTCGACCTTCGAGGCGCTGATCTTCTGCGCCCACCAGCGGCTCGCCAACCTGACGATCCTGATCGACCACAACCGGCTCCAGGGCTTCGGCACCACCGGCGAGGTCGCCTCGCTCGACCCGATCGGCCGGACGCTCGCGGGCTTTGCCGTCGAGATCCGCGAGGCGGACGGGCACGACCTCGCGGCGATGCGCCTGGCGCTCGCCCCCGGCACCGACCGGCCGGTGGTCGTCGTCCTGCACACCGTGAAGGGCCGCGGCGTGCCGGCGATCGAGGGCCGGCTCGACAGCCATTACCTGCCCCTCACCGAGGCGCAGTACCTCGCGGCGATCCTCGGCACGCCCGAGGCAATGTCCGGCGAGACCGCCACCGGGGAGAGCGCCTGATGCGGCGGGAATTGTGCGAGGCCCTCGTCGCCCGGGCGGCGAGGCCGGAGCTGGTCTTCCTCACCGGCGACCTCGGATTCGGGGCGCTCGAGCCTCTGCGCGAGGCGCTGGGCGAGCGCTTCCTCAATGCCGGCATCGCCGAGCAGAACATGATCGGGGTGGCGGCGGCGCTGGCAAGCGAGGGGCTCGAGCCCTGGACCTACACGATCGCGCCGTTCTGCTACGCCCGCGCCTTCGAGCAGATCCGCAACGACGTCTGCCTGCACCGCCTGCCGGTGCGGATGCTCGGCAATGGCGGCGGCTACGGCTACGGGGTGATGGGCCCGACCCACCACGCGCTGGAGGATTACGGCGTCCTCTCGACGCTGCCGTCCCTGCGCATTCTGGTGCCGGCCTTCGATTCCGACGTCGCCGACGTCGTCGCGGCGGCCGGCGCGTCGCCGGGTCCGGTCTACGTCCGGCTCGGCCGCGGCGAGCTGCCGACGGGCTGCCGTGCCCCGGCCTACGCGCCGTGGCGGCGCCTGCGCGCCGGGCGCGGCCCGGTCGTCGTCGCGGTCGGGCCGATGGCGGGCGTGGCCTGGGGCGCCTTCGCGCAGGACGGCGACGCGGGACCGGAGGTGTGGGCGGTGAGCGAGCTGCCGCTCGCCCTGAGCCCGCCGCCGCAAGCCTTTTCCGACGCGCTGGCCGGCCGCACCCTCTGCGTCGTCGAGGAGCACGTAGCGCAGGGCGGCCTCGGCCAGGCGCTTGCCGCCTGGTGCCTCACGAACGCCGCGGCACTCA
Organism: Methylobacterium ajmalii; assembly: GCF_036448855.1. Taxonomy (NCBI): domain Bacteria; kingdom Pseudomonadati; phylum Pseudomonadota; class Alphaproteobacteria; order Hyphomicrobiales; family Methylobacteriaceae; genus Methylobacterium; species Methylobacterium ajmalii. Next base: position 18,008 of record NZ_JAZFXT010000021.1, on the reverse strand, counting down.
CGGGCTTCCGCACCGTGACGGCGGCCGGCTACCCGTCCGGCACCTACGGCTCGCAAGGCTTCCACCGGCGCGAGAGCGGCCTCGATGCCGAGGCGCTGCGCGGGCTCTTCGCATGACCCCGACCGCCACGGACTGGATCGACGGCCTCAAGGGTCCCATCGCCGTGCTGGGCGCGGGCGGCTTCGTCGGTTGCAACCTGTTTCGCCACATCCTGGCACGGCGGCGCGACGTCTACGCGATCGCCCGCACCCTGCCGGCGCCCCGGCTGCGCGGCATCGACCCGAGGCACCTCGTCGCCGTCGACGTCACCGACCGGGCGGCGCTCGCCAGCTTCGCCGAGGCGATCCGTCCGGCGACGGTGTTCGACTGCATCGCCTACGGCGCCTACTCGTTCGAGACCGACGCCGACCTGATCTACGCCACCAACTTCACCGCCCTGGTCGACCGGGTCGAGCGCCTGGCGGAGAGCGGGCGGCTCGCCGCCTACATCCATGCCGGCTCCTCCTCCGAGTACGGGCTGAACTCCGCAGCCCCCGCGGAGGACGCGGCGCTCGTCCCCAACAGCGCCTACGCGGTCTCGAAGGCGGCGGCCGCCCAGTACCTGGCCTATGCCGGCAAGACGCGGCGCTGGCCGGTCGCCAACCTGCGGCTCTACTCGGTCTACGGCCCCTACGAGGACGCCAACCGGCTGATCCCGGCCGTGGTGTCGCGGGGAATCGCCGGCGGCTACCCGGACCTCGTCGACCCGACGATCGCCCGCGACTTCGTCTACGTCGAGGACGCGTGCGAGGCCTTCGTGCGCGCGGCCGCCAAGATGTCGCCCGACCTCTACGGCGAATCGATCAATATCGGCACCGGGACCGAGACGACGATCCGCGACCTCGCCGGCGCCGCCCGCGAGGTGTTCGGGATCGCGGACGCGCCGCGCTTCGGCGCGATGGCGCCCCGGGCCTGGGACATGGCGCGCTGGCAGGCGAACCCCGAGAAGGCCGAGCGCCTCCTCGGCTGGCGCGCCGGCACGCCGCTGGCGCAAGGGCTCGCCCGCACCGCCGCCTGGATGCGGGAGGCGGGGGCCGACCTCACCGGCCTGACCAAGGCCGGAACGACGCGCCGACGCAGCATCGCGGCGATCATCGCCTGCTACAAGGACGAGGAGGCGGTGCCGATCATGCACGCCCGCCTCACGGCGGTGTTCCGCAAGATCGACGTCGACTACGAGATCATCTTCGTCAACGATGCGAGCCCGGACGGGTGCGGCGAGCGCATCCGTGCGTTGTCGGCCGCCGACCCGCACGTGCTCGGCATCACGCATTCGCGCAACTTCGGCTCGCAGATGGCGTTCCGCAGCGGCATGGAGCTGGCGACCGCCCAGGCCTGCGTGCTCCTCGACGGCGACCTCCAGGACCCGCCCGAGCTGATCGAGCAGTTCCACGCTGCCTGGATCCAGGGCCACGACGTAGTCTACGGCCGGCGCGTCAAGCGGGACATGCCGCTGGTCTGGGGACTGCTCTACAAGGCGTTCTACCGTGTCTTCGCCGCCTTCAGCTACGTGCGCATCCCGCACGATGCCGGCGACTTCTCGCTGATGGACCGGCGCGTCGTCGGCTGGCTGCTCAACTGCCCCGAGCGCGACCTGTTCATGCGGGGCCTGCGCGCCTATGTCGGCTTCCGCCAGACCGGGGTCGACTACGTGCGCCCCAAGCGGATGTTCGGATCGAGCACGAACAACCTGCTCTCCAACCTCGAATGGGCCAAGCGCGGGATCTTCTCCTTCAGCAACACCCCGCTGAAGCTGCTCACCGCCACCGGGACCGCGCTGCTCGGCCTCTCCGCGCTGATCGGCCTCGCCATGGTGATTCTGCGCCTCGCCGTCCCCGACATCGCCCCGCGCGGCGCGATCTCGACCCAGCTCGCCATCCTGTTCTTCGGCGCGCTGAACCTGTTCGGGATCGGGCTCGTCGGCGAGTACGTCGCCAAGATCATGGAGGAAGTGAAGGCGCGGCCGCGGCTGATCCGGGCGGCGCTGATCCGCAACGGCACCGCGACGGAGTTGCCGCCCGAGGGCGGGGCCCGGCCGTGACGCGCGACGCCGTGCGGCCGAGCGACACGCCGCATCGGGGCCTCGGCCCCCTGCCCTTCGCCGTGGTGCTGGGGCTCGCGGCGGCGCCCAACCTCCTGTTCCTGGGAACCCACCTGGCGAGCCCGCCGCTGGCGGCGGGCGCCTGCGCCTGCGTCGTGGCGGCGCTCGCCCTCGTGCTGCGCGACCTCGCCCGGACACACGCGCGCCTCGACGGGCGGCTCCTCCTCGCCTGCCTCGCCACCGCCCTCGCCCTCTGCCTGCTCGGCGGCCAGGCACACCTGTTCTTCGCCAACGACGACTGGCTGATCCGCGACGCGGTGCTGCACGACCTCGTCGCCGAGCCCTGGCCGGTCGGCTACCTCTACGCCGGCGACGCGACGATGCTGCGCGCGCCGCTCGGCCTCTACCTGATGCCGGCGGCGATCGGGAAACTCGTCGGTCTCAAGGGGGCCCACGGCGCGCTGCTGGCCCAGGACACCGTGCTGTTCGGCGGCCTGTTCTACGGCTTCGCCCGCCTCGCGCCGTCGCGCCGGCGCGGCCTCGCCCTGCTGGCGGCCTTCGTCGCCTTCAGCGGCTGGGACGTCGTCGGCAGCATGATCGTCGACGACCCGCTGATCCCCGGCCGCCATCTCGAGCAGTGGCTCGGCAATCTCCAGTTCTCCTCCCACGTCACGCAGGTCTTCTGGGTGCCGAACCACGCGGCGTCGGGCTGGATCTTCGTCGGGGCGTTCTGCCTGTGGCGGGCCGGCACCCTGCGGGCGACCTCCCTCGCGGTGGTGTTCGGCCTGTGCGTGTTCTGGTCGCCGCTGAGCATGATGGGCGCCCTGCCCTTCCTCCTCGTCGCGCTCGTCGCCGACCTCGTCGCGCGCCGGCTCACCCGCGCCGGCCTCGCCGCGCTCGCCCTCGCGGGGCTCGGGCTCGTGCCGGTCGCGCTCTATCTCGGCGCCGACGCCGCTCGGGTCCCGCACGGGCTCCAGGACCTGAGCGGGGCCTTCGCCAGCCGCTACGTCCTGCTGATCGCCTTCGAGCTCCTGCCCTTCCTGCTGATCCTCTGGCTGGCACGGCCGTCGGGCGACCGCTGGACGCGGGGGGAGATCGGCCTCGTCGCCGGCCTGCTGCTCGTCGTGCCGCTCTACCGGCTCGGGGGGGCGGATTTCGTGATGCGCGCCTCGATCCCGGCGCTGGCCCTCCTGGCCCTCAGGGTCGGCGCGACTGTCCCGGACCTGCACGGCCCGCGCCGGATCATCGCCGTGGCGATCCTCGGCTTCGGGGCGGTGACGCCGGCCTACGAGGTGATCCGGGCCGTCCGCCTGCCGGCCTTCGCGGTGAGTGCATGCTCACTGCTCGCGGCCGCCCGGACGCCGCCGAATACCGGGCCGCTGTTCCACTACGTCGCCCGGATCGATCACCTGCAGGGCCATCTCGCCGATCGGGTTCTGAGCAAGCCCGAAACGCAGATCCGGCTCGTCCCGCAGGCGATGTGCTGGCCCGACCACCCGGCCCATCAGGAGCATGCCGGGACGATCTTCTGAGGCCTCCGGCCGACGGGTCGTCAGTCCGGCCGGCGGGCCGTGACGGTGTAGCCTAGGCAATCCTCACCCCAGTCGCCGCGCAGCGACAGGGTGCCGATCAGCCCGAGCAGGCCGAGGACCGGCAGCAGGGCGAGACCGAGAAGGCGCCGCGCCGGGTGTCCGGCGGGATCGCCGAGCGGGATCAGGCAGAGCGCCATCGCCTTGTAGCAGGCAACGGTGACCGGGTTGCCGCGGGCAGTGACGCGGATCTCGCGGAATCCGGCCCGGCGCAGCAGCCGATCGAGCGAGGACGGCGTGTAGCGCCAGTAATCGTAGGGAACGAAGTGCCAGCGCGCCGCGAAGGGCACCGTCAGGACGAGGCGCCCGCCCGGCCGCAGGCAGGCGAACAGTTTCTCGACGAAGGGCGCCGGGGCCTCGACGTGCTCCAGGACCTCGGTGCACAGGACGAGATCGATGGAGGACGGCGCGACGGGCCAGTCGTCGCCCTCGTAATACTCGGTGTCGGGGATCGCGTAGCCGAAGCGGTCGCGGGCATCGGCCCGGTCGATGCCGCGATAGCGGGCCGTGCGCGGCAGGAGCGGGCGGAAGACCTGGGCGCCGCAACCGACGTCGAGCACGTCGCCGGAGGCGGCGGCGAGGACGCCGCGCAGGTCGCGCCAAGCGGAGCCCGCCTGGAGGTCGAGGAGGCGGCGGCCCGCGGCGAGGATGTCGTCCCAGCGCGAGCGGCGGGGTCGGAAGACCGGCGGCTTGAAACTCTCGGCCGTCGCATCGACCAGGTTTCGGCGCGTGGCGTGCGTGCTCATCCGGGTGACATCCGATTACCGACGACGATCGCGCCGTCCTGTCGGACGGGACGCAGCCAGGCTCCGGCCGGCGGCGGGATCATGTGACGAGAGGGTGTAGGCCCGGTGAACGCCGCGCACGGCACCGGGTGATGCCGGCATCGTCGTCGATGCCGCAACGTCGCCGGGCTGCGCACCCTTCGGGTTCACGGGGACTTACCGGTCTTGACGAGCGCGGTGATCCGATAAACGCAACCGTTGAGCGTCTTGCCGGAATGCGACGCGACGGTGGACACGCTTGTGCGCGATGCCGTGCGGCGACCGAAGCGGGTTTCCGGGGTCGCCTGCTCGGTCGTATTGGACACGACCTTCTCGCCGAGGAACTTGCCGGATCGGCGCATCGCCTCGACCATCCCGGACGGCACCGTGCCCTCGGCGCATCGCATCGATCAGCGGTCCGGGAACGGCGGCGTTCGTGATTCCCTCCCCCGCGCGCGAGCTGTGCCGGATCGGGCAGATCGAGCACGGCGAGGATGCCGGACGGGATCGGCGCGATGCGCCGGGTCTCGTAATGTCCCGCCACCGTAAGCGGCCTAGAGCATTTTCCGACGAATTGGAAACCGGTTCGTCGCAGAAAATGCGACAAAACAATGACTTAGAGAGCTTCGCGATTGCAACGCGATCGTGAAGTGCTCTAGCAACCGGCATTCGATGATGGTGGGATTTTTCGTCGAAATTTTTGACCCAGTTACACTTTCACGCGATCTTCTCTTCGCCATGCAGAGAAAATGCAAATCCGTTGAAAGTTGGCGCGTCGACCCGGCAATCGATGGCATCGACGCTATCGATCTTCGCGGGATCGGGGTCTGTCACCTGCGACCGTGCAGCGACCGGAGCGAGAAAGATCCAGTCTGAGACAAGGGCGAATACCTTCATGACGACAGCAATTATCCTGTATATCACTGCCAGACACGTCGAAAGCCGCCGCATGATCCATCAAGGCGCGCCGAGATCCTGCACCAGGGCGGAGGAATTCACCAAGCACCGCGCCCGCGAAACGCCAGCGTCGGCTCGTCGCGCGATTTCCAGTAGATCGCTTCAGCAATACGGGAAATCGGCGTCACTCGAGCGCCGCACGGTTCGATCGTGCGAATTCCAGACGTGATCTTCCGAGATCGTATCCCACGAGGCGGGAATGCCGGACGGTGCCGCCGTGTCGAGGCAAGCCTCGGTCGCCCGACGCGCTTCAGGCGACCGGCGGTATCGGATCACGGTGCGAGGCTGGAAACTGCATACGGAATGTGGCGCGCCCGAAAGGATTCGAACCTCTGACCCCCAGATTCGTAGTCTGGTGCTCTATCCAGCTGAGCTACGGGCGCCCGATCGAAGACCTTGCCTTCGACTATGTACCGACCATGATCGCGTAACGATCGAGGTCGGGCAATCAAGTATGGAATGGCGCGCCCGAAAGGATTCGAACCTCTGACCCCCAGATTCGTAGTCTGGTGCTCTATCCAGCTGAGCTACGGGCGCCCGATCGAAGACCTTGCCTTCGACTATGTACCGACCATGATCACGCAACGATCGAGGTCGGGCAATCAAGTATGGAGTGGCGCGCCCGAAAGGATTCGAACCTCTGACCCCCAGATTCGTAGTCTGGTGCTCTATCCAGCTGAGCTACGGGCGCCTGAACGGCGGGAATTGCTCCCCGCCGGTGGAAGTGGGATCTAAGGGGTCCGCCCCGGCTTGGCAACCCCTATTTCGCCGGCGTGATGGTGCATCGGACCCTGACCGCGTCCCACCACATCCGCCGGGATATCGGCCATTTGCGGCTCGCCCGAACGCCCCATCCGCCGGAGCTCGGCCGAGCGCTGCGGCAGCCGATCACGGCCCTCCGGGAACGGCGACCGGCTCGAGAGGCCGGGCGCCGCGAAGGTCTTGCGAGACGGGTGACCGCCGTCAGGCGGCCGCCGCCTTGCGCAGGGGCTCCAGGGCCGCGAACATCCGCGCCGGGGTCGCCGGCATGTCCATGTCGCGCAGGCCCACGCTGCGGTCGAGGGCGTCGACCACCGCGTTCATCACCGCCGGGCACGAGCCGATGCTGCCCGCCTCGCCCGCGCCCTTGATGCCCATCGGATTGGTGGTCGAGGGCACGTTCTTCGTCTCGAAGTGGAAGAACGGGACATCGCCGGCCCGCGGCATGGCGTAGTCCATGAAGCTCGCGGTCAGGAGCTGGCCTTCCGCGTCGTAGACCGTGCGCTCGTGGAGCGCCTGGCCGATGCCCTGGACCACGCCGCCATGGACCTGACCGGCGAGCAGCAGCGGGTTCACCACGATGCCGAAATCGTCGCAGATCGTGTAGCGCACCACCTCGGTGATCCCGGTCTCGGGGTCGATCTCGACCTCGGCGACGTGGGTGCCGTTGGGGTAGGTCGCACTCGGAGGCACGAAGTCGCCCTGGCCGGTCAGGGTCGCCTCGCTGGCCTTCGGCAGGCTGGCGAGCGCCGCGAAGTCGATCGACTTGTCGGTGCCGGCGACCCGCACCGCGCCCTCGGCGATCTCGAGATCCTGGACGCCGGCCTCCAGCTCCTCGGAGGCGAGTTCCTTGAGCTTGCCGGCGAGGTTCTGCGACGCCGCGCCGACCGAGATGCCGCCGACGGGAATCGAGCGCGAGCCGCCGGTGCCGGCACCCGTCGCAACCTTGTCGGTGTCGCCCTGCACCACCCGGATCCGCTCCAGCGGCAGGTCGAGATGCTCGGCGGCGAACTGGGCGTAGGCGGTGGCGTGGCCCTGCCCGTTCGACTGGGTGCCGACATAGACGGTCGCGCCGCCGTCCTTGTCGAGGGTGATCTTCACGTCCTCGCCCTCGCCCCAGGCGGTGCACTCGATGTAGGTGGCGAGCCCGATGCCGCGCACCAGCCCCTTGGCCCGGGACTCTGCGGCGCGGGCCTCAAAGCCGTTCCAGTCCGCCGCCTCGACGGCGCGGCCCATATGGGCGGCGAAGTCGCCGGTGTCGTAGGTGCGGTCGCCGATCGGCGTGGTGTAGGGCATCGCGCTCGGCGGGATGAAGTTGCGCCGGCGGATCTCGGCCGGCGAGATCCCGGTCTCCCGTGCCGCCCGGTCGACCAGGCGCTCGATCAGGTAGGCCGCCTCCGGCCGCCCGGCGCCGCGATAGGCGTCGACCGGCACGGTGTTGGTGTAGACGCCGCGCACCCGGACGAACACCGCCGGGGTCTTGTATACGCCGGTCAGCATCGTGGCGCCGAGATACGGGATGTAGGGCCCGTATTGCGACAGGTAGGCGCCGAGATCGCCGATGACGTCGAAGCGCATGGCGAGGAAGGTGCCGTCGGCATCGAGCGCGACCTCGCCGACCGAGAGGTTGTCGCGGCCCTGCGTGCAGGCGACGAAGTGCTCGCCGCGCTCCGACACCCACTTCACCGGCCTGTCGAGCCGGCGCGCGGCCTCGGCCGCCAGGGGATACTCGCGGTAGGTGAAGGTCTTGGTGCCGAAGCCGCCGCCGACATCGCCGGTGACGACGCGGATCTGGTCCTTCGTCACCCCGAGCACGCCCGTCAGGGTCTTGCGCAGGCCGTGCACGCCCTGGCTCGGGATGGTGAGGGTGAAGCGCTTCGCGCCCGAATCGTACTCGGCGACGACGCTGCGGGTCTCCATGTAGTTGGTGACGAGGCGCTGGTTCTCGACCTCGACCTTCACCACCTTGGCGGCCTTGGCGAAGGCGGCGTCCACCGGCGCCTTGTCGCCCATGGTCGAGTCGAACGAGACGTTGTCGGGCTGCTCGTCCCATACGGCGCTCGCGCCGCCCGCGATGGCGCCGCGGATGCCGACGACGGCCGGCCGCACCTCGTAGTCGATGCCGATCGCCTCGACGGCGTCGCGGGCCTGGATCAGCGTGTCGGCGACCACGAAGGCGACGGCGTCGCCGATATGCTTCACGCTGCCCTTGGCCAGCAGCGGGATGTTGGCGACGTGGTTCTGGCTGCCGTCGCCGTTCGGCAGCGGCGCCTGGCACTTGATGTCGCCGAGACCGGCGACGTCCTCGGCGGTGAGGACGAGGTGCACGCCGGGCATCGCCCGGGCGGCCTCGACGTCGGTGATGGTGAAGGTGGCGTGGGCGTGCGGGCTGCGCAGGAGCGCCGCATGCAGGCAGCCCGCAGGCGCGTGGTCGTCGCCGTAATTGCCTTCGCCGGTGATCAGCCGACGGTCCTCGACCCGGCGCAGCGGCTGGCCGAGGCCGAACTTGGTCACTGTCATGTGAACCTCGCGATGCGATGCTGGAACGTGAACGGAGCGCGAGCGCGGAGAGCCGGCGGACGGGCCGGCAAGGCCCGTGAACCGGGCGCGCGAAGCCGCGTGATCGGGGAAAGGCGATGACGGCAGGCGCCCGGCGCGACAGCGCGGTAGGCTGAGCAGAACGGGAGCGACGGGGCTCCGGTCACGGATCCTGCCATGCGGCGACTTTCCTCCCCCTGGACCGGCCGATCATGCGAACCGATCCTTATGGCCGGACCCTAGCACGCGAAATCCGGGGCGTCAGCGGCGCTGCCGCCGCGCCTCACCACATCGCGATCGAGGTGCGGCGATCGAATTTCATCCGGTCGTATGTCCGGCCGGTCGTCCGGCGGGGGCGCCTCAGCGCCCGGCGCCGCCGGCCACCAGCGTCAGTCGCGGGCGGCGCTCCAGGATCGACGCGACCTTGCGCTCGAGGTCCTCGCCGCGGAACGGCTTCTGCACCACCCGGTCGTCGCCGCCGACATCGACCTGCGACAAGGCGGTGTGATCGGCGTAGCCGGTGACGAACAGGATCTGGATCGCCGGCCAGCGGCTGCGGATCACGGTCGCGACCTCGACGCCGTTCATCCCCGGCATCGCGAAGTCGAGCACCGCGAGGTCGACCGCGGCGTCGGCTTCCAGCGCCTGGATCGCCGCGAGGCCCGAGCCCGCCTCGCGGACGGCGTAGCCGGCCTCGGCAAGGCGGGTCGTGGTGATGTCGCGCACCGCGCTGTCGTCGTCGACGACCAGAACCACCCGCTTGTCGCTGGCGTCGCGGGCAAGCGAGACGTCGGCGAGGGCCGGGCGCAACTCGTGCAGGGCGGCCTCACCGGCCGCCCGCGGCAGGTAGACCCGGACCGAGGTCCCCTCGCCCACCCGGGTGTCGATGCGCACGCCGCCGCCCGACTGCTTGGCGAAGCCGTAGACCTGGGCGAGCCCCAGGCCCGAGCCCTTACCGACCTCCTTGGTGGTGAAGAACGGCTCGAACACCCGCGCCAGCACCTCGGCGGGGATGCCGGTGCCGGTGTCGCTCACCGCCACCATGGCGTACTCGCCGGGATTCGGCTCCTCGACCCGGGCCGGCGGGGAGGTCAGCCGCACGTTCGCGGTCTCGATCGTCAGGCAGCCGCCCACCGCCATCGCGTCGCGGGCGTTGATGGCGAGGTTGAGGATGATGAGCTCGATCTGCGTCGCATCGACGAGGGCCGGCCAGAGGTCGGGCTGCAGCGTCATCTCGATGCGGCTGGAGCCGCCCATCGAGCTTTGCAGGAGGTCGCGCATCGAGGCGACGGTGCGGTTGAGCTGCACCGGCACCGGTTCGAGCTTCTGGCGCCGCGAGAAGGCGAGGAGCTGAGCGGTGAGCCGGGCGCCGCGCTCGGCCGCGCCCCGCATCATCTCGAGGCGCCGCCGCGAGCGGTCGTCGAAGACCGCGCGTTCGAGGAACTCGATGTTGCCGGCGATCACCGTGAGCAGGTTGTTGAAGTCGTGGGCGACGCCGCTGGTGAGCTGGCCCACCGCCTCGAGGCGCTGGGCCTGGCGCAGCGCGTCCTCGATCCGCTCGCGCTCGGCGATCTGGTGCTGGAGCGCGGTGTTGGCCTCGGCGAGCTCCCGCGTCCGCTCGGCGACGCGCTGCTCCAGGGATTCGTTGAGGTCGCGCAGCGCCTGCTCGGCCTGGCGCCGCAGGACGTGGGCGCGGGCCTCGGAGAGGGCCCGCAGGATGACCCGCGGCAGCCGGTCGAGGCGCTGCTTGGTCACGTAGTCGGTGGCGCCGTTCTTCAGCGCCTCGACCGCCACGTCCTCGCCGAGGGTGCCGGAGACGAAGACGAAGGGAATTTCCGGGCAGTGCGCCCGGGCCATGGCGAGCGCGCTCATGCCGTCGAAGGCCGGCAGCACGTAGTCGGCCAGGATGATGTCGTGGCAGCCCGCCGCCGTCGCCGCCGCGAAGGCGTCCCGGCTGATCACCCGGTCAAGGGCGACGGCGAGGTCGGCATCCTCCAGGACGGCGCCGAGCAGCTCGGCGTCGAGGTCGCTGTCCTCGAGAAGCAGGATCCGCAGGGGGGCCGCGCCGTCCTCCGGCGCCCGCGCCTCAACCACCGGAGATCCAGTCCGCCCGATGCGGCGGCGGCTCGTTGAGCACGGCCCAGAACACCCCGAGGTCCTGGATCGCCTCGAAGAACTCCTTGAAGCCGACGGGCTTCACCACGAAGGCGTTCACCCCGAGCTGGTAGGAGCGCACGAGGTCGCTCTCCTCGCGAGAGGAGGTCAGCATCACGATCGGGATCGCCCGGGTCCGGGGATCGCCCTTGACCGCCGCCAGCACCTCGAGCCCGTCGACCTTCGGCAGCTTGAGGTCGAGGAGCACCACCGCGGGGTCCTGGACCGGCCTGTCGGCATGCGGTCCCTGCCGGCGCAGGAATTCCAGCGCCTCGGCCCCGTCGCGGCAGATGACGATCTTGTTCGCCAGCTGGCTCTTCTCCAGGGCCGCCAGCGTCAGCTCGATGTCGTTGGGATTGTCCTCCACGAGGAGGATCGGCTTGAGGTCGGCCATGGATCGTCTCTAGCGGATGGGGAGCGTGAAATGGAAGGTCGCGCCCTGGCCGAGGACGCCCTCGGCCCGGACCTGTCCACCGTGACGCTCGACGATGCGGCGGACATTGGCCAGCCCGATGCCCGTACCCTCGAAATCCTCGACCCGGTGCAGGCGCTGGAACACGCCGAACAGCTTGTTGACGTAGGCCATGTCGAAGCCGACCCCGTTGTCGCGGACGTAGAACACCGCCTCGCCGTCGCGGTCCGCCTCGCGCCCGACCTCGATCACCGCCTCGGCCCGCCCGCGGGTGTACTTGACCGCGTTGGAGAGCAGGTTCTCGATCACGAGCCGCATCATCACCGGATCGGCCTGGGCGCGGCCGAGCGCGCCGACCTGCCAGCGGATCGCCCGTTCGAGGGGGATGTCGCGGATCATCCGCCGGCGCACGTCCTCGACGAGCTGGTTCATGTCGCAGGGAATGCGGTTGAGGGCGTTGCGGCCCATCTGCGAGAAGGTCAGCAGGTTGTCGACGAGGGTGCCGGCCGAGAACGCCGCCTCGATGATCGTGTCGACGTAGCGCCGCCCGCGCTCCGAGAACTTCTCGCCCTCGCGCGAGCGCAGGAGCTCGGCATAGCCGACGATGTGGCGGAACGGCGCCCTGAGGTCGTGGCTGACCGAGTAGGAGAACGCCTCCAGCTCCTTGTTCGAGCGCTGCAATTCCTCGGTGAGGGAGGCCAGTTCCTCGGCCCGGCGCAGCACGATGCCGAGTACCGCCGCGCGCAGGTCCTTGGCGGCGTCGATCTCCGGCACCGTCCAGGACAGGGAGCGGCCCTGCACCGTCTCCTTCCAGGTCTCGAAGGATTTGCGCGGGTGCAGCCGGTCGGGCCCGCCGGCCGGATCCTTGGTGGCGGCCTTCGTCGGATCGCCGCCCCAGCGCACGGTCTGGACCACCTCGGGCCGGAACCACAGCACGTAGCTCGCGTACTTCTCGGAGATCGAGATCGCGAGGAGCCCGCTCGCGGTGTCGGCGATGGTCTTGGCCGGCGGATACTCCTCCGACAGGGCGTCGGTGGCGTGGACCGCCTCGCCGGCATGCTCGGACGAGAGCCACTCGTAGACGCCCCGCACCTGCCGCTCGGAGGGCGTGCGGCCGATGAGGTGGCAGCGCTGGTCGGTGACGATCGCCGCGCCCCCGGCATCGGTGAGGGCCAGCACGTCCTCGGGGTGCCTCAGGAAGCCTTCGACGAAATTCTCCTCCTCGGCCATGAAGGCGAGCAGGCGGGCCTGGATCGCACCGAGCGCCAGGCGCTGCTCGGCGAGCGCGCCGCGCTCCTTGGCGGCGAGCTGCAGCGCGAAGGTCTGGGTGAGGATGTCGCAGGCGTTGCGGGTCTGCAGCGGGACCCGCCGCGGCCCCTTGTTGTGGCAGGAGATCAGGCCCCAGAGCGCGCCCTCGACCAGGATCGAGATCGACATCGACGCCATGGTGCCCATGTTGCGCATGTACTCGACATGGACCGGCGAGACGCTGCGCAGGACGGACTGGCTGAGATCGAGGGGTGCCCCGGTCGAGGGGGTCAGGGCCGGGACGATCGGCACCGGGTCGTAGGCGGCGTCCGGAATGATGCGCAGGCGGTTGCGGCGGTAGAGTTCGCGCGCCTGGGCCGGAATGTCGGAGGCGGGAAACCGCAGGTCGAGGTAGGAGGGCAGCACGCCGTTGCCGTCCTCGGCCACCACGGTGCCGTGCCAGTCGCGGTCGAAGCGGTAGACCAGGGCGCGGTCGAACCCGGTGAGCTGGCGGATGTCGGCGGCGAGGAGCCCGCACAGGTCCGCGACGCTCGACGCGCCGTGCAGCGCCTCGATGAAGGCGCGCAGCCGCGGATAGAGCGTGTCGAGGGTTCCGGCCGCCAGGCCCTCGCCGGCGCTCTCCTCGAATTCGAGCACCGTCAGATCGCCGGAGCGGTGGGTGGCGAGGTCGTAGGCCGTGAGGCCCGTCCCGGTCTCCAGGACGAGGGTACCGAGATATGTGGCACCGTCGCGCCCGAGCTGCGCCGTCAGGGCCTCGACGGTCGTCTCGCCCAGTTCCGGCAGCGCCTCGCGCAGGGGCAGGCCATGGACCCGGTCGGCGGGACGCCCGGGAAGGTCGGGCAAATTGGCGCTCGCCTGGACGACGCGCAGGTCCGGTCCTTCGAGCGCCAGCAGGAAACCGTGCGGCTGCAGCGTCCCGAGGATGTGGATCGGTTCCCGGTCGCAGGCCGTGAGTTCCGCCGGTTTCACAGACCGCATCGCCACCTTCACCTCATCGCACCGACGATACTGACGCTGCCGGCACCGGCACTTTACGGTAACCGGCAAGTCCCGACCAGTGCGTCGCACCGGCCCGGTGGTCGGAAGAGGGTGGCCGCCCTAGGTATGCGTCGCCTTTAACGGCATCTCAGGCGCGGCATGCCTCTCGATGCTCCCGGCCGGAACCCGGACCGGCAGGCTCCGGTGCGGCGTTCCCGCTTTGGAGGACGATCCCCGCGAGATACGGTTGGATCGCCCCGGGGTCCTGCGCCTATGACGACTGCGAACACACGACAGGGAGACGACGCCATGAGTGGTCCGCTCACGGGCATCCGCGTTCTGGAACTCGGCCAGCTCATCGCCGCGCCGTTCGCGACCCGTCTGATGGCGGAGTTCGGCGCCGAGGTGATCAAGGTCGAGGCTCCCGGCGAGGGCGATCCCCTGCGGAAGTGGCGCAAGATGCACGAGGGCACCTCGCTCTGGTGGTACCTGCAATCGCGCAACAAGAAGTCGATCGCCGTCAACCTGAAGTCCCCGGACGGCCTTGCCATCGTCAAGCAGCTCGCGCAGAGCGCCGACGTCGTGGTCGAGAATTTCCGCCCCGGCGGCCTGGAGAAGCTGGGCCTCGGCTGGGACGCGCTGTCGGCCCTGAACCCGAACCTCGTGATGGTCCGCATCTCCGGCTACGGCCAGACCGGACCCTACCGCGACCGGCCCGGGTTCGGCGCCATCGGCGAGTCGATGGGCGGCATCCGCTTCACCACCGGCGATCCGAGCACCCCGCCCGCCCGCGTCGGCGTCAGCATCGGCGACACGCTCGCCTCGCTCCACGGCGTCATCGGCGCGCTGATGGCGCTCCTGCGGGTCAAGACCGGCCAGGGCGCCGGCCAGGTCATCGACGTCTCGCTCGTCGAGAGCGTGTTCAACGTCATGGAGAGCCTGGTTCCGGAATACGACCTCCTGGGCGAGGTCCGCACCCGCACCGGTGGGGCGCTGCCGGGCATCACGCCGTCGAACACCTATCCGAGCCAGGATGGCGGCTTCGTGGTGATCGCCGGCAACAGCGACCCGATCTTCCGCCGCCTGATGAACGCGATCGGGCGTCCCGACCTCGCCGAGGACCCGAGCCTGCACGACAACGAGGGCCGCTCACGCCAAGCCGCCATGCTCGACGCCGTCCTGGCCGACTGGACCCGGGGGCGCACGGTGACGGACGCGCTCGTGGTGCTCGACGCCGCCGAGGTGCCGGCGGGCCGCATCTACTCGGTCGCCGACATCGTCGCCGACCCGCACTACAACGCCCGCGACATGATCCTGGAGGCCGACCTGCCCGGCGACACCCGGGTGAAGATGCCCGGCATCGTGCCCAAGCTCTCCGAGACCCCGGGCAGCGTGCGCTGGCAGGGCCCGGCGCTCGGCGCCCACACCGATTCGGTTCTCTCGGAGCTCGGCTTCGACGAGGCCGGCATCGCTTCCTTGCGCCAGAAGGGAGCCGTCGCGTGAGCGGGATCGTCATCCAGGAGGTCGCGACCCGCGACGGGTTCCAGATCGAGCCGGCCTTCGTGCCGACCGCGGACAAGATTCGGCTGATCGACGCGCTCTCGGCGGCGGGCTTCACCCGCATCGAGGTCTCGTCCTTCGTCTCGCCGAAGGCGGTGCCGGCGCTCGCCGACGCCGCCGAGGTCTTTTCGGGGATCGCCCGCCGGCCCGGGACGACCTACGTCGCGCTGGTGCCGAACCCGAAGGGCGCAGAGCGGGCGCTCGCGGCGCGTGCCGACGAGATCAACCTCGTCGCCTCGGTGAGCGAGACCCACAACCGCGCCAATATGGGCATGACGCCCGACGCCTCGATCCGGGGCTTTGCCGCGATCATGGAAACGGTGCGGGGACAGGTCGGCGTCAACGCCACCGCGGCGACCGCCTTCGGCTGCCCGTTCGAAGGCGTCGAGCCCGAGGACAAGGTAGTGGCGCAGGTCGAGCGCTATCTGGCGCTCGGCGTCGACGGCATCACGCTCGCCGACACGACCGGCATGGCCAACCCGCGCCAGGTCGCCCGCCTCGTCGCCCGGGTCCTGCCCCTCGTCGGGCCGGAGCGCCTGACGCTGCACTTCCACAACACCCGCGGCTGCGGCCTCGCCAACGTGCTCGCCGCCTATGAGGCCGGCGCGCGCCGGTTCGACGCGGCGCTCGGAGGCCTCGGCGGCTGCCCGTTCGCCCCGGGCGCCACCGGCAACATCTGCACCGAGGACCTGGCGAGCATGGCCGAGGAGATGGGCCTGTCGACCGGCCTCGACCTCGACGCCCTGCTCGCCCTCTCCCGCGATCTCCCCCGCCTCGTGGGTCACGACGTGCCGGGCCAGGTCGCCAAGGCCGGCCGGCCGCTCGACCTGCATCCGGCCCCGCCGCTCAGGGCGGCCTGACCGGGCCTCATGGGTGGCGCGCGTCGCGGGGACGTGGTCGCGGTTCGGCAAGCGGGTTAGCCTTGCCGGAGACGGCCCTGCGGTCACGCCATGATCGCCGGTGCCGGCAACCAGGAAACCGGGCGCCCGGCCGGGCGCGACGGCTTTCCGGCAGGGAGACGCCGACGCCATGACAGACCCCATCGAGGCCGGCCCGGTCCGTCGCTACGACGCGATCGTCGTCGGGGCCGGATTCTCCGGCCTGTACCAGCTGCACCTGCTGCGCGACCGCCTTGGCCTGTCGGTCCGGGTGCTGGAGGCGGCCGAGGGCATCGGAGGCACCTGGTACTGGAACCGCTATCCGGGCGCGCGCTGCGATTCCGAGAGCTACTACTACTCCTACTCGTTCTCCCGCGAGCTCGAGGACGAATGGGACTGGACCGAGCGCTACCCCGACCACGGCGAGATCCGCCGCTACCTCGACCACGTCGCCGACCGCTTCGACCTGCGGCGCGACATCCAGCTCGGCACCCGCGTCGCCGGCGCCGCATACGACGAGGCGGCCAATCGCTGGACGGTCACCACGGAGAGCGGCGAATGCTTCGAGGCGCAGTTCCTGATCACCGCCGTCGGCTGCCTGTCGAGCACCAACGTGCCCGAGATCCCCGGCCTCGCGCGCTTTTCGGGCGCCCAGTACCATACCGGACGCTGGCCGCATGACGGCGTCGACTTCTCGGGCAAGCGCGTCGGGCTGATCGGGACCGGCTCGACCGGCATTCAGGCCGCCCCCGTCATCGCCTCCGAGGCCGCTCATCTCACGGTCTTCCAGCGCACCGCCAACTACAGCGTGCCGGCCCGCAACGGCCCGATGGACGACGCATTCAGGACCTGGGTGCGCGAGAATTCCTCGGAGCTGCGCGCCAAGGCCCGCGCCGCGCCGAATGGGCACCCGTTCGACTTCTCTGACCGCTCGGCGCTCGCCGTCTCGCCCCAGGAACGTCAGGCGATCTACGAGGCGGCCTGGGAGCGGGGCGGCCTGCGCTTCCGCGCCGCGTTCCGGGACATCATGCTCGACCCCGACGCGAACGAGACCGCCTCGGCCTTCATCCGGGACAAGATCCGCGGCCTCGTCCATGATCCCGTGGTGGCGGAGACCCTGACGCCGCGCGACCACCTCTTCGGCACCAAGCGCCCGCCGATCGACACACACTACTTCGAGACCTTCAACCGGTCGAACGTCAAGCTCGTCGATCTGAAGGCGACGCCGATCGCCGCGATCGTGCCGGAGGGCGTGCGCACCTCGGACGCCACCTACCCTCTCGACGTGATCGTCTTCGCCACCGGCTTCGATGCCTTGACCGGTCCCCTTCTCGCGCTCGACATCCGCGGCCGCGACGGGGTCGCGCTCAAGGACGTGTGGGCGGCGGGCCCGAGGAGCTATCTCGGCCTGCAGGTGCCGGGCTTCCCGAACCTGTTCACCATGACCGGGCCGGGCAGTCCTTCGGTACTGACCAACATGCCGGTGGCGATCGAGCAGCATGCCGAGTGGATCACCGACTGCATCGGGCATCTCCGCGAGCGCGGCCTCGACCGGATCGAGGCGACGCCAGACGCGGCGGAATCCTGGGGGACGGAGGTGAACCGAGCGGCCTCCGCGACGCTGCTGCCGATGGCGAGCAGCTCGTGGTATCTCGGCGCCAACGTGCCGGGCAAGCCGCGAGTGTTCATGCCCTATGCCGGCGGCATGGCGCATTACCGCGGCCTCTGCGAACGGGTCGTCGCCGACGGCTATTCCGGCTTCGCCCTGGGCTGAGGCGCCGACCGACACACGAAAAACCCCGCCGGCGATGCCGAGCGGGGTTTTTTTCGTTTGGTTTGGTTGCGGGGACAGGATTTGAACCTGTGACCTTCAGGTTATGAGCCTGACGAGCTACCGGGCTGCTCCACCCCGCGCCAGGGTGTTTTCGCGAGGAGGGAATGTCTGACGTGCTTGGCAGGTCTGGCGGTGACCGACTCTCCCGTGTCTTGAGACACAGTACCATGGGCGCTGGGGCGGTTAACGGCCGAGTTCGAGATGGGATCGGGTTCTGATCACCCCGCTCTGACCAC
>NZ_JAZFXT010000020.1:0-56640 GCF_036448855.1 Methylobacterium ajmalii | reverse complement strand
CGTGCCAGCTTTAACCGCTTGGCCGGCTGCGCTCGCCCGACCGGCTCCGCCGGCCAAGCTACCCGTGGTGGAAAGGCCCACGGTTCACTAACATTCCACTCGGGCCACCCCGTGGGGGCTGATCAGTCGGAGCGACAAACATATAAATTCCGAAAGAGAGTCTTTCAAAAAGCAAAATGTGAATAAACCAAAACACCATCCTAAACAGACCAGTGGCCAGACTGCTAAAAAATCTGAGAACAACGCCGATTATGGGACGCTAAAAAAGCGACGCCGAAATAGGAAGCGTAATAAACCCAACACTACGGCCACAGAAAAATAAATCGCGGGAAATAATAAATATTAATATATTTTAATGCGCACCTTACGACACATCGATTAACTGAACGATCGCAGTAGCCAAACAGATCCGGTCACGAACATGAGTTCGTGACCGGATCTGTTTGATAACACAGCCCTACAACGTCAACCGTCAGCTCTTCACCGCGCCCGCCGTCAACCCACCCACCATATACCGCTTGAACACGTAATAGATCGCGGCTGGCGGCAGGGCGTAGATCAGCCCGGTGGTCATCAGCAGCTCCCACGGCGAGTCATCCGCCGCCAGGAAGCTGCCCAGGGCCACCGGCAGGGTCACGTCGGTGTCGCGGGAGAGGAGCAGGAAGGCGAACAGGTACTCGTTCCAGGCGAGCAGCAGCGCGTAGACGCCGATCGCGACCAGCGACGGGACCATCAGCGGCAGGTAGACGAAGCGGAAGAGCTGGGGCGGCGAGGCGCCGTCCATGATCGCGGCTTCGTCCAGTTCCACCGGCAGCTTGTCGGAGGCCTGCTTCAGCACCCAGATCGCGTAGGGGCTGGCGATCGTCACCATCGCGAGGATCAGCGCCCACTTGCTGTTCAGCAGCCCGTACGCTCCCATCGTCTTGTACATCGGCACGGCCAGGAACGCGGCCGGGATGAAGTAGGTGAACAGCGCCATGTTCATCACGGTCCGGCCGCCCTTCACCTTCAGGCGGCTGATCGCGAAGGCCGCCGCGGTGGCGACGAACAGCGTCAGCACGCCGGTCGCGAAGGCGATGACCGCCGAGTTCCAGAATTGCTGCCAGAAGTTCGAGAGGAAGTAGTGCTGCTGCCCGAACACGATCCGAAAATTCTGGAGCGTCGGGTGGGCCGGGAACAGCGCCCCCGACATCGCGTCCTGCTTGGGCGAGATCGCGAACAGGACGAGGTGGTAGATCGGGATCACGGTCCAGAGCAGGACCGGGATGCCGATGAGGAGGAGCTTGGCCTCCGTGCCGGCCGCCTTGAGCCAGTTGGTGCGGGCGGCGGCGCGCTCCTCGGCGGACGGCGTCGCGCGGGCGGTCAGGGTCGTGCTCATTTCGAGAGCCTCTTCATCAGCACGTAGACCAGCGGCAGCACGAAGGGCATCGCGCAGACCACCGCCGCCATCGAGGCGTCGACCTGATCGAGGCGCAGATACCGGATGCCGAGCGTCGCCAGCACGTGGGTGAGATCGGCGGGACCGCCGCCGGTGAGCAGGTAGACCGAGTTGAAGTCGCCCAGCGTCCAGATCATCGACAGGATGGTGCAGGTCACGTAGAGCGTCCGCATCGACGGCCAGGTGACGTGCAGGAACTTCTGCCACTTGGTGGCGCCGTCGACGGAGGCCGCCTCGTAGAGGTCGGCCGAGATGGCGAGGCGGCCGGCGAGCAGGATCAGCGTCCAGAACGGCAGCGACTTCCAGATATGGACGCCGATGGCGAGCGTCAGCGCCAGCGACGGGTCGTTGAGCCAGTTCGGGCCGTCGTCGCCGGTCAGCCGGAAGATCAGCGAGTTCACCACGCCCCATTCGGGGTTCAGCATGAACCGCACCGACAGGATGGTGGGGATCGACGGCACCGCCCAGGGCAGGATGAACAGCACCGACAGCCAGCGGATCCACTTCCGCTCGTTGGTGAAGAAGCCCGACAGCACGAGCGCGATCGCCATCTTCACGTTGATGCCGACGAGCAGGAACACCAGCGTGTTGACGACCGCGCGGGCGAAGATCGGGTCTTCGGCCAGGTGCACGTAGCTCGCGGGGCTGCGCGCCAGCCACAGGCCGTAGCCGATCGGGTAGATGACGAAGAAGATGAAGATCAGCAGGTAGGGCGCGATCAGGATCAGCCCCCAGGCCTGCCACGAGGTCAGGCGGAAGGGCTGGGCCGCGGCGACCGGCGCTGCCTCAGCGACCGTTGCGGACATGGTCGGTCTCCTTGGTGAGGCCGTGAGGCGGGGGATGGGAAAACCGAGAGCGGGCCCCGATCAGCGTGTGATCGGACCCCGCTCTGGACGGTGTGGATTGAGGCACGGGTGCCTCTCCTGTTGTTCCGCGGGTCTGGGCGGGACTGTCCTTCAAAGGACGAGCACCCTCCCCTCCCCCTTGTGGGGAGGGGTCAGGGGGTGGGGGTGGTGCCGCGTAGAGCGCGAGGCTTCTCCGGCACCACCCCCACCCCTAGCCCCTCCCCACAAGGGGGAGGGGAAGCGCGCACCTTTCAAAACGAGAGATCGGTCAGGCCGATATCTTTGTTACTGCCCGGCGATCTGCTTGATGCGGGCCAGCATCTCGTCGGCGGCCTTCTCGACCGGGACCTTCTCGCTCACCACCCGGTTCATCGCCTTGGCGAAGACGTTCTCGTTGTTGACCAGCGTGAACTTGTAGTTCTTCACGTAGTCGAACGGCTCGGTGCCCGACTTGAACTGGTTGTAGACCGCCTTGCGGTGCTTGTCGGCCTGCCAGAACGGGCTCTCGATCGAGTCCTTGGTGACCGGGAACCAGCGGCCGATCGCGCCCTCGACGTAGGGACGGAGGTTGTCCTCCTCCATGATGAACTTCACGAACTCCTTCGCCGCCGCCTTATTCTTGGCGCCCGAGAAGACCACGCC
This sequence comes from Methylobacterium ajmalii, assembly GCF_036448855.1. Classification (NCBI taxonomy): domain Bacteria; kingdom Pseudomonadati; phylum Pseudomonadota; class Alphaproteobacteria; order Hyphomicrobiales; family Methylobacteriaceae; genus Methylobacterium; species Methylobacterium ajmalii. The sequence continues at coordinate 53,715 of NZ_JAZFXT010000020.1, read as the reverse complement.
CTGCTTGACGTCGGCGCGGTAGGTCATCGGCTTGCCGTCCGGCCGGTTCGGGAACGGCGCGGTGATGATCGTCTCCTCGTAGGCCTTCTTCGAGGCCTCGCGCTGCTCGGGCGTGTTGTTCGGGTTGACGCTGTCCTCGTACCACTTCGCGGCGATCGAGATGGTGAAGTTGTGCGTCATCACCGTGGTGCGGTTGTGGAAGGCGACGTTGTTGTCGGGATCCTTCCAGGTCGTGGCCGAGGGCGGCACGCAGCCCTTGACGTAGGGATCGGTGTAGTCCTTGAGCGCCTTGACCACGCCCTCGCGGGTCTTCGGGTCGTCGACGGTCAGCTTGCCGTCGGCGTCGACCAGCTTGGCGTCGTAGGCGTCCATGAAGGCGTAGAACGACTGGAAGCTGTCGGTCGATTCGACCCCCATCGGCGCGCCGATGCCGTAGGTCCGGGTGCCCGACGCCTTGCGGTAGCCGGGCTGGACCTTGTCGCACCAGAACGCCCAGTAATCGGACCACTTCTGCGGGATGTCGGCCTGCTTGAAGCCGGCCTTCTCCAGCATGTCGCCCCAGATCTCGGTGTGGAGCGTCTGGCGCTTGAGCGGGAAGCCGTAATAGGCCTTCTTGCCGGTCTGGCCGTTCATGAGCAGCACGTGCTCGACGGTCTGGGGCGCGAAGCGCGGCATCATCGGCTGGAGGACGTCGGTCAGGTCCTCGAGCTTGCCCTCGAACGCCCACTTGCCGGCGGCCTGGTTGTTGTAGGTGTCGGAATAGCCGACATCCGGCGGCGAGCCGGAATCGAGCGCCGCCACGGTCTTGGGGATCATGTCCTGGATCGCGTATTGCGACAGCTCGACCTTGATCCCGGTCTTCTGCTCGAACTTCTTGATCGTCGCCCAGAGCGACTCGTCCTCGGACCGATAGAAGCCCTTGCTGAACCAGACGGTGAGCGTCTTGTTGTCCTGCGCCACGGCCGGCAGCGCTGCCATAACGAGGGCGCCCAGGGACAACGCTCCCGCGATCACTCGCTTCATCGATCGATTCCTCCCAACGCCGCCCCGTTGGTCGGGCGGCTTATGCCGCATATCAGCACGCCCCGCGGGCCGAGGCAATTCGGCGAAAGTCAATGACGGTCCGGATCAAGCGAAATTATATGGCGCGCGACGGAGCATGACTCGCAGGATTATTCCACCGGTCGACACACTCCGCACGCAACGGCGCGGCCGTGCCCCGCCGCAATACACGACGTTCCTGCATCGACGCGCCCCGGGTCCGAGACGTTACGCTGGCGCTAACAGGAAACCGACGACGTCGGATGCGGCGGACCGGGCGTCACGACGTCCGGGCGGACAGGGCCGCCGGGCCCGCCGCCACGCGGAAGCGCGCCCTCCCCTCGGCCTTGGCGGCGTAGAGCGCCGCGTCCGCCGCCGCGTAGAGCTCGGCGGAGGAGCGGCCGTCGGCGCGGGCGATGCCGATCGAGGCGCCGATGCTGAAGGTCCGGCCGGCCCAGGCCACCGGCTGCCCGAGCGCGGCGACGAGGCGGGCCGCGACCTCCTCGGCGATGCCGGGCGCGGTCGTGGCGAGGAGGACCGCGAACTCGTCGCCGCCGATCCGGGCGACGAGGTCGCCGTCGCGGCACGACCCGCGCAGGCGGCCCGCGACCTCGACGAGGCAGGCATCCCCGGCCGGATGGCCGAGCGTGTCGTTGACCGGCTTGAAGCCGTCGAGGTCGATCAGCAGCAGGGCGCCGAAGGGGGAGCGCCCCGGGGCCTCGTCGAGGGCGGCGAGGCGGGCCTGGAACGTCGCCCGGTTGGCAAGGCCCGTCATGGCGTCGAACTCGGCGAGGTAGCGGGTCCGGTCGGCGAGGAGCTTCTCTTCCGTGATGTCCTGCTTCATCCCGAAGATCCGCACCGGGTCGGCGCCCTCGCACTCGACCACCGCGTTGATGCGGATCCAGCGGCGGCGGCCCTGGCCGGTGACGATCTCGGCGTCGAGGGTGAAGCCGCCGCGCTCGGCGATGGCCCGCCCGCGGGCCTCGGCGAGCGCGGCCCGGGAGTCCGGCGCGTAGCAGGCGACGATCCGGTCGCGGTCGAGGGGCGCGTCGCGCGGCAGGTCGAACATCGCGTAGACCTGATCGGTCCAGGTCAGGGTCTCGTCCGGCAGGGCGCATTCCCACACGCCGATCCGCGCGGCGGTCGCGGCGCGGTCGAAGATCTTGCGGCTGTGGGCGAGCGCCCGCCCCTGGGCGGCCAGGGCCTGCGCCAGGCCCTCCCCCGCCCGGGCGAGGCGGCCGAGGCTCTCGGCGGCGACGGAGAAGTCGGCGAGGCGCCGCTCCTGCACCCGCGTCAGGCGGCGGGGCCGGGCATCGAGGAGGGCGAGGAGGCCCGGTCCGGACCCGAGCGCCTGGGTCGCGACGAAGCGCCAGCCCGGCGCGCCGGCGACCGCCGGGTGGGTGCGCCAGCGCGGGGCGGCGAGGTCGGGGACGACGCGCAGGCCCTCGCCGGAGACCGCCCGGCACAGGGCGGCCGCCGCGGCGTCGGGCGTCGCGCCGCCGCTCGCCCAGGCGGGCGCCCCGCCCTCCGGACCGAGCAGCAGGACGGCGCGCACGGCGAAGGCCTCGCGGACGCGATCGAGGAACGCGACCACGGTGTCCGCCCCCGGAGCGAGGGACGAACAAAGGTCGGTTGCGTCGTACAACCCGTTGCTCGCGTGCATTGCAGGCGGATGTCACATGCCGAACAGTCTGACCGGACGTAATGGCCATGACTTAAGACATGATTGATCGGCCGGAATTCACCGGTCAAGCTCCGTTCGTCGAAGGACCGGCGGCGAACATGGTCGCCGCCGCGGCCAGGATCGACGGCGCCCCGCCTCAGCCGCGGGTGAAGCGCAGGCTGTCGCGGGTGAGCTGGTCGATCCTGGTGCAGCCCATCAGCTTCATGTCGCGCTCGATCTCGATCCGCATCAGCTCCAGCGCCCGCTCGACGCCGGGCTGGCCCGCGGCCGCGAGCGGGAAGAGGTAGTAGCGGCCCAGGCCCACCGCCTTGGCGCCGAGCGCCAGGGCCTTGAGCACGTGAGTGCCGCGCTGCACCCCGCCATCCATGATCACGTCGATCCTGTCGCCGACGGCATCGACGATCTCGGCGAGCTGGTCGAAGGCGCTGCGCGAGCCGTCGAGCTGGCGCCCGCCGTGGTTCGACAGCACGATGCCGGTGCAGCCGATCGCCACCGCGCGCTTGGCGTCCTCCACCGACATCACGCCCTTGAGGCAGAACTGGCCGCCCCAGTCGCGCACCATCTCGGCCACGTCGTCCCAGGTCATGCCCGGATCGAGCATCTCGGTGAAGTAGCGGCTGATCGAGAGGGCGCCGCCATCCATGGCGATGTGGTTCTCGAGCTGCGGCAGCCGGAAGCGCTCGTGGGTGACGTAGTTGATGCCCCAGGCCGGCTTCATCGCGAACTGCGCCATGCCGCCGAGGGTGAGCCGGAACGGAATCGCGAAGCCGGTGCGCTTGTCGCGCTCGCGGTTGCCGCCGGTGATGCTGTCGACGGTCAGCATCATCACCTCGATGCCGGCCTGCTTGGCGCGGGCCATCATCTCGCGGTTCAGGCCGCGGTCCTTGTGGAAGTAGAACTGGTAGACCTGGGGACCGCTGCTGATCCGGCGCGCCTCCTCCAGGCTGACGGTGCCGAGCGAGGAGACCCCGAACATCGTACCGAACTTGCCGGCCGCCGCCGCCACGGCGCGTTCGCCCTGGTGGTGGAAGAGCCGCTGCAGGGCGGTGGGCGAGCAGTAGACCGGCATGGCGAGGCGCTGGCCCATCACCGTCACCGACATGTCGACGTCGGTGACGCCGCGCAGGACGTTGGGAACGAGGTCGCAGGCCTCGAAGGAGGCGGTGTTGCGCCGGTAGGTGACCTCGTCGTCGGCGCCGCCGTCGATGTAGTTGAAGATCGGGCCGGGCAGGCGGCGTTTCGCCATGCGGCGGAAGTCGTGGAAGCTGTGGCAGTCGCTCAGGCGCATCGGGGCTCTCGCATCAAGGCTTTCCCGGGGGGCGATCCCGCGGGCGCGGGGAACCGCGCGGCCAGGCAGAGGGAAGGACGGGGGCCGGGGGTCGCAGCCCCCGGCCCGGTCGGAGGATCAGTGCGCCGGCACGAGCGCGGTGAAGGGCGGCACGTAGGCCTGGAGCATCACGAGGCAGCCGACGAGGCAGGCGAGCGCGACCGAGTGGAAGAACACGTAGCGCAGGATCTTGGCCTCGCCGCCGTACCATTGCGTGGCCGTGGAGGCGACGACGATCGACTGGGCGTCGATCATCTTGCCCATCACGCCGCCCGAGGAGTTGGAGGCGGCCATCAGGGTCGGCGAGAGGCCGAGCTGCTCGGCGGTGATCTTCTGCAGGCCGCCGAACAGCACGTTCGAGGCGGTGTCCGATCCGGTCAGGGCCACGCCGAGCCAGCCCAGCATCGCGCCGAAGAACGGGTAGATCCAGCCGGTCTGCGCGAAGGCGAGGCCGAGCGTCGCGTCGGTGCCCGAGTACTTGGTGACGTAGCCGAGCGCCAGCATCGCGGCGATGGTGAGGAGGGAGTAGCGCACCAGGTAGGTGGTGCGGCCGTACTCCCGCACCAGCCGCAGCGGGGAGAAGCCGAGGATCAGCCCGCCGACGAGGCCGGCGAGCAGGATGCCGGTCCCGGTCGCCGAGAGCAGGTTGAGGGTGTAGACCGCGGCCTCCATGGTGGGCTTGGCGACGACCGGCGGCATCTTCACCACCAGGTTGTGCAGGGCGGGCACCGGCAGCTTCCAGACCCAGAGCGAGTCGAGCCAGGCGCGGAATTGCGGCGTGCCCCAGGCGAAGACGAATACCGACAGGATCATCCAGGGCGTCCAGGCGCGCAGGACTGCCCGGGTGGCGTGGGTCTTCGGCTCCGCGACCGGCGCCTGCGCGCCGTCGTCCCCGGTCGAGGTCCAGATTCTGGCCGGGCGCCAGACCCGCAGGAAGCCCGCGAGCGCCGCCATCGAGCAGAGCGCAGCCACCACGTCGACGAGCCAGGGGCCGTGGAAGTTCGAGACCAAGTATTGCGGCACCGCGAAGGACAGGCCGGCGACGAGGAGCGCGGGCCAGACCTCCCACATGCCCTTGCGGCCGGCAAAGGCCCAGATCAGCCAGAACGGCACCAGGACCGAGAAGAACGGCAGCTGGCGGCCGATCATCGCCGAGAGCTCGATGAGGTCGAGCCCGGTCACCGCCGAGAGCGCGATGACGGGGGCGCCGAGCGCCCCGTAGGCGACCGGCGCGGTGTTGGCGATGAGCGAGAGGCCCGCGGAGGCGAGCGGCGAGAAGCCCAGGCCCATCAGCATTGCGGCGGTGACCGCCACCGGCGTGCCGAAGCCCGCCGCACCCTCGAAGAAGGCGCCGAACGAGAAGGCGATGAACAGGAGCTGGAGCCGCCGGTCCGGGGTGATGCCGGCGATCGAGTCGCGCAGGACGTCGAACTGCCCGGTCTTCTCGGTGAGCCGGTAGAGGAAGATGACGTTGAGGATGATCCAGCCGATCGGCAGGAGACCGAAGGCGGCGCCGTAGACCGCGGTGGCGCCGGCCATCGGGGCCGGCATGCCGAAGCCGAGCACCGCGACCGCCAGGGCGACGGCGAGGCCGGCGAGCGCCGCGACGTGCGCCTTGAGGTGCAGGAGGCCGATGCCGCCCAGCAGCACGACGATCGGCAGGGCGGCGAGCGCCGTCGACCAGACGCTGTTCGACAACGGATCGTAGACTTGATTCCAGCTCACCTTGTGGATCCTCCCCCTCTTCGACTTCCTCGTCCTCTCGGACCGTCTCGCCCGTTGCGGACGCGTGCGGGTCCTTGGGACCTCTCTCTTGCGGATGCGGCTGCCTTCGATCCGCGCGGCCGCCATCGCCGTCCCGCACCGGGTGCGGGGGCGTGAGCGGGCGCACCGGCCGACGGGACCGCGCGACCTCGATGACCGACTTGAACCAGAGGCATGGGAACGGTAAAATGATTTTACCAACCCGGTCAATTGGAAATCGCGATTTCCCGCATTATAGTGCCGGTCAGGGTGACGGTGGTCGGCGGAGCGCGGGATGGAGCAGGACCCGATCAAGGGCGCGAGCGTGGCCGAGGGGACGGCCCGCCACCTCAAGGACCTCATCCTCGAAGGCTCGCTCAGCCCCGGCGACCTGCTGCTCCCCGAGCGCGACTTGGCGCTGCGCCTGAACGTGTCGCGCCCCACCCTGCGCCAGGGGATGAAGATCCTGGAGGAGGAGGGCCTGCTGGTCGCCTCGGGGGGGGGGCGCGCGGTGGCGCCCCTCGGCCGGGAGATCACCGATCCGCTGATCGCGCTCATCGCCTCCCACGCCGAGGTGGTGGACGACTACCTGGAGTTCCGGGCGACGACGGAGCGGATGGCGGCCCGGCTCGCCGCCGCAAGGGCCAACGCGGTCGACCGCGACCGGCTCACCGCCTGCATGGCGCGGATCGACCGCGCCCACGAGGAGGGCGTGCACCGGGAGGAGGCCGAGGCCGACGTGGACCTCCACGTCGCGGTCTACGAGGCGAGCCACAACCTCGTGGTGCTGCACACGATGCGGGCCCTGTCGGGGATGCTGCGACAGGGCGTGATCGAGAACCGCGAGAAGCTGTTTGCCCGCCCGGAGACCCGCGACCGCCTACGCGCCCAGCACCGGGCGATCTACGAGAGCGTGATGGCGGGCGACGTCGAGGCGGCGGGCGAGGCCGCCGAGGCGCATATCCACTACACCCACCAGGCCCTCACCGAGATCAAGGCCGCGGAGGCCCGGCTCCAGGTCTCGCTGCGCCGGCTCAACGGCGGCAGCGTCTCGGTGCGGCGCAAGGGCGAGCGGTAGGACCCAGTCCTTGAACGGGGCGCCGTTGCGCAGCGCGCCGGGCTTGCGGGCGAGCACGGGGACACAGGCGAGCGGCACGAAGGCGGGAGCCGTCACGCCGGCCTGCTGGCGCTTCCGCGTCTTGGCGTAGCGACGGACGCCATCATAGCCGCCCTCGTAGCCGAGTCCCCGCAGCGCCTCGAAGATCCGGGTCAGCGTCAGCCGATCCCGCGCCGGCTTCCCGGCATGGGCCGCCAGCATGCGGTCGAGCTCGTCACGCCAGGACCCGAGCTCGGGCGCAGGCTGGACGCTGCGGGTGTAGCGGAAGATGGTTGTCTCCGGGCGGGCCCCCTTCCTGACGACCTTGCGGGAGAGCTTCAGCTCCCGGCAGATCTACTTGATCGGCTTATGCTGCACGAAGTACGCGCGGCGGATCTTCGCGACCAACATCCTCCGCGAGCCTTCCGTTTCGAGTATGGGAGGCGTCTGGATGACGTATCCTGGGGGCTCGTTTGGACACCGATCACCCCGGAAACGGGGTCCTTATCCCTCGCCTGATAACAAGCCGGGGGCGGCGACCGGGGCGGGCGAGGTGACGACGACCATCGCGGGCGTGGCCGGCCGGGCCGAGGAGACCGGCGCGGCGGCGTCCCAGGTTCTGTCGGCCTCCTCGGAGCTGTCGCGCCAGTCCAAGCACCTGACCGCCGAGGTCGCCCGCTTCCCCACCACCGTCCGGGCGGCCCGGGACCGGGTCGTACCCGGTCGATCCGGCGAACGATCGTAGACGAATGATCAAGCCCCCATGACGCTGGTGCAGCCGGTCGTCGTGGCGAAATTTCCGTCTTGTTCCACTCCCCTCCGTAACGTCTTATGACGGAAGTCATAACATAAATCTTCGATTAATTCTAACGACCAATGTCGATAGGGCCCGACTCGCCTAGCGATCCTGGATTATGCATGCTGCCAGCATAGGGATCAGCAAGCGAACGGCGCCATGGACTGCATTTCACCCGCTCCCGCTCCCGTCCTCGTCGAGGAGCAGACGGCCCTGCTGCAGCGTCACCTGGTGACGATCTCCGACGCGATCGTGCGCACCCGCGAAGAGATCGCCGGGCTGCGCCAGGAGCAGGATGCCGGGCGCGCCCGCGACGAGCTCCAGGCCGTCGTCCAGGGCACCGAGCGGGCCACCAACACCATCCTGGGCGCCTCCGAGACCGTGGACGACCTCGCCGGCCGGATCGTCCGCGGTGCCGCCGACGAGGCGACGCGCGGCCATGCCGCCGCCATCCAGGCCCAGATGCAGACCGTCTTCGTCGCCTGCAACTTCCAGGACCTGACCGGCCAGCGCATCTCGAAGGTCGTGCGCACCATCGCCTTCATTGAGGACCGGGTCGCCGAGATGCTCCGCGTCTGGGGTGCCGGCGCCGCCCCCGCGGCAGCCCGCAGCGACCGCCGCCGCGGCGAGGACGCCCTCCTCAACGGCCCCGCCCTGCCCGACGTCGCGGCCGTCTCGCAGGACGCCGTCGACGCCCTGTTCGCCTGATCCTCCCGCCGGGGCCCGACCATGCACCGGATCCTAATGATCTCGGACGATCCCGGCCGCAGCCGCGGGCTCGCCCGCGACCTCGGCGAGGGCACGGCTTGCGAGATCCGCGACCTCTACGACGACGACGCCCCGGCCGGCCCGGCCTCGGCCCTCCTCGCGGACGTCGAGGACCACAGCGCCGAGGCGCTCGACCGCCTGCGCCGCATCCTGGCGGTCGCCCGGCACGGTGCTCCCCTCGTCGTCCTGCTGCGCCAGAACTCGGCGCGCGCGCGGCTGTTCGGCGTGGCGCTCGGCGCCTCCGAGACCCTCTGCGCGCCCTTCGATCCCGCACGGGTCCGCGCCGCCGCCGGAATTCCCCACCCCGTCGTGCTCGACCCCTGCACCCTGCGCGCCAGCGAGGAGGCGCGCCAGTTCTTCGGCTCGGTGTTCGTGCCCGACGGCCCCGTCACCACCCGCGTCGTCGAGACCGGGACCGACTTCATCGCCCAGGCGGTCCGCGACACCGGCATCCGCGACTGGGTCCGGGCGGTGCGCCGCTTCGACGACGCCACCCACCAGCACTGCCTGCTGGTCACCGGGCTCGCCGCCGCCTTCGCCCGCAGCCTCGGGCTCGGCGAGCGCGAGTGCCACCGCCTCACGAAGGCCGCGCTCCTGCACGACGTCGGCAAGATCCACGTCCCCTCGGCGATCCTCAACAAGCCGGGCCGCCTCGACGCGAACGAGATGGCGATCGTGCGCCAGCACCCCGACAAGGGCTACCGCATGCTCGCCGGCCAGGGCTTCGAGCCCGAGATGCTCGCGGTCGTGCGCTCCCACCACGAGATGCTCGACGGATCGGGCTACCCCGACGGGTGCCGGGAGGACGACATCCCCGACCTCGTACGCCTCGTCACCGTCTGCGACATCTACGCCGCCCTGATCGAGCAGCGCCCCTACAAGCCGCCGCTGCCCGGCGAGGAGGCGATGGCGATCCTAGAGGGCATGACGGGCCGCCTCGATCCCGCGGTCGTCGCCGCCTTCCGGCCGATCGCCGCGGCCTTCACCCCGCACTTCCCCGCCGACGCATGAGCGTGCGCCTGATCTCCCTCCTGCCGCGCGGCCTGCGCTCGGCCCGGACCTGGGCCGCCCTCGGGGTCGTGGCTCCCCTCGGCATGGTGGCGGTGTGCGGCGCGATGCTGGCCGACATGCGCCGGGACGCCTGGGACAAGGCCGCCCGGACCTCCTGGAACCTGCTCCAGGTGATCGAGCGCGACGTCGACCGCAACGTCGAGATCATCGATCTCGCCCTCCAGGGCGTGATCGAGAACCTCCAGATCTACGATCTCGAGGAGGTGAAGCCCCACTTCCGCCAGCGCGTCCTGTTCGACCGGGCCGTCAATGCCAAGGACCTCGGCGTGATGCTCGTCCTCGACGAGCACGGCAACGCGATCTACGACGCCGCCGGCTGGCCGGCACGGCGCCTCAACAACGCCGACCGCGAGTATTTCAAGGCGCACAAGGCCGATCCCGACCTCGGGCTCCACATCAGCCGGCCGGTGATCTCGCATCTCGCCGGCAAGCCGGTGATCGTGCTCAGCCGCCGCGTCGCCATGGCGGACGGCTCGTTCAACGGGATCGTGCTCGGCAGCCTGTCGCTGTCCTACTTCGACCGGATGTTCGAGCGGATCCGGCTCGGGCCCGGGAGCACGATCGCGCTGTTCCTCGCCGACGGCACCCGGATCGTGCGCCACCCCGAGCCCAACGAGGAGCTCGCCCCGAACTTCGCCTCCTCGCCCAACGTCCAGCGCTTCCTGCGCGAGGGCACGGGCAGCTTCGTCGGGGTCACGCCGAGCGACGGCGTGGAGCGGTTCTACACCTTCACCCGCGTCGGCTCCCTGCCGCTCTACCTCAGCGTCGCGCTCTCGACCCGGGAGATCGAGGCCGGTTGGCGCACCAAGGCGATCGGGATCGGCCTCGTCGTCCTCGCCCTGTGCGCCCTCGCGGTCGGGCTGTCGGTCCTGGTCGCGGGCGAGCTGCGCCGGCGCAATGCCGCCGAGGCCGAGCTGGCGCTGCTCTCGCGCACCGATCCCCTCACCGGCCTGCCCAACCGCCGCGCCTTCGACGAGACGTTCGAGCGCGCCTTCGCGGAGGCGCGCCGCCGCTCCTCGCCGTTGGGCCTCCTCGTCGTCGATGCCGACCACTTCAAGCGGTTCAACGACCGCCACGGGCACGAGGGCGGCGACCGGGTGCTGGTGGCGCTCGCCGGCGCCCTGTCGGCGAGCGCGCGCCGACCGGGCGACCTCGTGGCGCGTCTCGGCGGCGAGGAATTCGCCGTCCTCCTGCCGGACACCGACGCCGAGGGCGCCGCCCGCGTCGCCGAGAACGTGCATGAAGCCGTCGGCTGCCTCCTCGTGGAGGCGCGGGACGGCCCGGTCGGCCGGATCACCGTCAGCATCGGCCTGGCCTTCGGGATGCCGCGCGCCGGCGGGGAGGCGGCCGAGCTGTTGCGCCTCGCCGACGCCGCCCTCTACGAGGCCAAGGCCGCCGGGCGCGACCGCACCTGCTACGCGCTGATGGCGGACGACGCCGTGCCGGGCGAGATCGCGAGCTGGATGGACCCGGCGAGCGACGAAGCCGCCCCGGCGCATCGCGGCGCGGCCGGCCGGCAGCCCGGCGGCCCCCTCCCCTTCCCCCTCGCATCCTGAAGAAGGCCTGCCGTGCACGTCGCCCTGATCGATCCGAGCCGCGTCGTCCTCAAGATCGTCGCCGGCATGCTCGAGGCCGGCGGCCACACCGTCGTGGCGTTCTCGAACTCCGCCGCGGCGCTGGCCCATGTCGAGGCCGACCCCTCGGTCGCCTGCGTCCTCACCAGCCTCGAGGTCGAGCCGCTCGGCGGGCTCGAGCTGTGCTGGTCGCTGCGGGCGCTGGTCGACGAGCGCCGCCCCCTCACCATCCTGGTGATGTCGAGCGCGCGCGACGACCGGCCCCTCGGCGAGGTTCTGGACAGCGGCGCCGACGACTTCCTGTCGAAGCCGCCGAGCCCCCAGGAGCTCCACGGCCGCCTGCGCGCGGCCGAGCGGGTGCTCGGCCTCCAGCGCGCCCTCATCCGCCAGGCCGACACCGACCACCTCACGCAGCTCCTCAACCGCGGCGCCCTGATGCGCCGAGCCGAGAGCGACCTCGCCGCCGCCTCGGCCGAGAACCCGCTGGCGATGCTCCAGGTCGACATCGACCACTTCAAGTCGATCAACGACCGCTTCGGCCACGACATCGGCGACCAGGTGATCCGCCGCGTGGCGCAGATCCTGCGCGAGACCGGCGAGACCAGGGCGACCGCGGGCCGCCTCGGAGGCGAGGAATTCGCCGTGCTGATGCCCGGCCACGGCATCGCCGGCGCCGCGGTGGCGGCCCACCGCATCCGCATCCAGTGCGCGGCGGGCACGGTCCCGGGACTGCCGGACCTGCGCTTCACCGCCAGCATCGGCCTGAGCGAGTGGGCGCCCGGCGACACCGTCGACAGCCTGCTCAAGCGCGCCGACGTCGCCCTGTACGCGGCCAAGCGCGGCGGGCGGGACCGGGTGGCGGTGGCCGGCCCCGACATGGAGCCGGCGATGGTCGGCTGAACGCTTAGATCGAACGGCCTATTGGATGCGAAAAACACCCTGTTATGCTTTAGATGTGCAATGGATTTAATATATTTTAATGAATACCCGCAATACCGGTAAAAAATAAATCCAGGGATTTTATCATGTTTGGTTCGGTGTCCGTCTCCGGCGACCTGAGGGCCAAGTTCGAGGCCCTGGATCGCTCCCAGGCCGTCATCGAGTTCGCCCCCGACGGCACCATCCTGACGGCCAACGAGCGGTTCCTGGCCGCCATGGGCTACGCGCTCGACGAGGTCCGGGGCCGCCACCACAGCCTGTTCGTTGAGACGAGCCACCGGGACAGTCTGGAATACCGGAGCTTCTGGGAGGCCCTGGGCCGGGGCGCCCACCAGGTGGCCGAGTTCGAGCGCGTCGCCAAGGACGGCCGACCGGTCTGGATCCAGGCCAGCTACAATCCGGTGCTCGACCGGTCGGGACGCGTCGTCAAGGTCATCAAGTTCGCGACCGACATCACGGCGCACAAGCTGCACGCCCTCGACCTCGCCGGCCAGATCGCCGCCCTCCACCGCTCCCAGGCGGTCATCGCCTTCGACCCGGCCGGGACGATCCTCGACGCCAACGCCAACTTCCTCGACGCGATGGGCTACGCGCTCGACGAGGTCCGGGGCCGCCACCACGGCCTGTTCGTCGATCCCGCGGAACGGGCGAGCGAGGCCTATCTCGGGTTCTGGCAGCGGCTGGGCCGCGGCGCCTTCGAGGCCGGCGAGTTCCGCCGCATCGCCAAGGGCGGGCGCGAGGTCTGGATCCAGGCGACCTACAACCCGATCCTCGCGCCGGGCGGCGAGGTGCTGAAGGTGGTGAAGTTCGCCGCCGACATCACCGCCCAGGTGCAGGAGCGCCGCCGGCGGCACGAGGCGCAACGGACGATCGGCCTCGAGCTCGACGCCGTCGCGGCCTCGGTCCGGGGCGCCAGCGCCCGCACCGCCGAGGCCATGGACCTGACCGGGCGCGTCTCGGACGACATCCGAGGCGTCGCCTCGGGGGCCGAGGCGCTGTCGGTCTCGGTCGGCGAGGTCAGCCAGCAGGTCGGCTACGCCGCCCGGATGGCCGCCGAGGCGGTCGCGCAGGCCCGGCACACCGGCGCCGTGGTCGAGGGCCTGAGCGATCTGGCCGCGCGGATCGGCGACGTCGTCGGGATGATCCAGGCCATCGCCGCGCAGACCAACCTGCTGGCGCTGAACGCCACCATCGAGGCCGCCCGCGCCGGCCCGGCCGGCCGCGGCTTCGCCGTGGTGGCGGCCGAGGTGAAGGCCCTGGCCGGGCAGACCGCGACGGCCACGACCCAGATCCGTGACCAGATCTCGGGGGTCCAGGCGACCACGCAGGAGGCCGCCACGGCCATCCGGTCGATCCGCGGCACGATCCAGGGGCTCGACGCGATCTCGACGGCGGTCGCGGCGGCGGTCGAGGAGCAGTCCGCGGTGACCCGGGAGATCTCCGGCAGCATGGCCGCGCTCGCCCGGAACGTCTCGGCCTTCGCCGGCGGCATGGCCTCCATCGCCGATGCCAACGGGGCGATCGAGGCCGCCACCCGGCACGTCCGGGAGCTCTCCCGGTCCGTCGGATGAGACGGGGCTGACCTCGACCGGGTCGATGCCGGGCGGTGACCGTGCGCCCGGCCACGGCGGGGTGGCATGAACGACAACCGCGCCGGTCCTGATCGGGCCCCGAGGACGCAAGCCGTCCTGAACACGGTCCAGGGCTTCGGCCGCCGAGACAGGCGCCGCCTCAGCCCGGACGCGCCTCCTTCGCGTTCGCGGTCCTGCGCCTGGCGGCCCTTCTCCCCGACGACGCGCGGCTCCGGTCGGATCGAGGGGACCGGATGGCCTACGGGAGCAGGTCGGCCGATGCCTTGCGCCGCAGATGCTCGGGGCGAAGCGTCGATCGGATGACGGCGCGGGCACCGGTCCGCACGAGCACGGTTGCCGGTTTGGGCCGGTGTCGGGCTCGCGCTGGCGGGCCGCCGGGATCGGCACCATCAGCCAGCCGCGCGGTGATCGCGGCCGCGAGCCCGGGTCGGGGGCGAATCTCTCCTTCGAAAGCCGGTGCGAGCGAGCGGTTGCTGCACGCGACAGACGCTCGAACTCAGGCTCCGGCGTCCATCGCGAGCGTGCCGGGCAACGATCCCCGGCCGCCCGTCCCGTCAGGCGATACGGGCGCGTCGCTCTCGATCGGGATGCGGCCCGTCGGAGCCCCCCTGGCGACGCGCGAGGGGGCCCTCCTGGAGCACGCGCACGAAGGTGCTGACCTGCTCCTCGATCAGCGAGGATTGCGACCGCATCGTCCTCGCGGCGTCGAGAACCGCCCCCGCGTTCCGCTCGGTCTCCCGTGCCTCCGAGCGGACTTCCGCGATGTTGAGGGCGAGCTTCTCGGTACCGTCCGCCGCCAGCTGCACGCTGCGGGCGATGTCGCCGGTGGCGGCGTTCTGCTCCTCGACCGCCGAGGCGACGGCGGTCGTCGCCGTGAGGATGTCCCGCATCATGCCGACGAGCTGCTCGTTGGCATCGAGGACCCGGCGCGTCGTCGCCCGGATCTCGCCGACGCGGGCGACGATCTCCTCGCTCGCCTGCGCCGTCTGGCCCGCCAGGACCTTCACCTCGGCGGCGACCACCGCGAAGCCCCTGCCCGCCTCCCCGGCCCGCGCCGACTCGATGGTCGCGTTCAGGGCCAGCAGGTTCGTCTGCGAGGCGATCGCCTGGACCGAGCCGATCACCGCCGCGATGCGCTCGCCGATTTCCGCCATCGCCCGCGCCTGGCCCGCCGAGGCCGTCGCCGTCTCGCTGCCTTGCCGCACGATGGCGGCGACGCCCTGGACCTGCCGGGAGATCTCCTGAATCGAGCCCGAGAGCTGGTCGGTCGAGGCGGCCATCATCGTGACGTGCCCGGAGGTCTGGCTCGACGCCTGCGTCGCCGCATCGGCTTCCTGCGAGGTCTGGCTCGAGATCGCCGTCAGCGCCTCCGCGGTGCGCTGCATCTCGGCGGTGTTGGTCGCGACCGTCGTCACGACCTGGCCCATCGCCTGGCGGAAGGCGGCGAGGCTCGCCTCGAGATCCTGGATGCGCTGCTCCTTCTCCCGCTCGGTGAGCGTCACCTGCCCCTCGAGACGCCCGCGCTCGATCGCGTTGTCGCGGAACACCAGCACGGCCTTGGCCATCGCGCCGATCTCGTCGCGCCGCTCGACGGAAGGGATCTCCTGCTGGAGACGGCCCTCGGCCAGCTCGCGCATCACGCGCGCCAGGTGGCTGATCTTTCCGGCGATCGAACGTCCGATCGACAGGGCGAGGGCCACGATCACGACCGTCGCGAGGGCGACGCCCTTGAGCAGGCCGAGGAGCGCATCCCGGACATGCGCCGCGGTATCGTCGGCGTAGACGCCCGAGCCGACGATCCAGCCCCAGGGCGCGACGCCCTTCACGTAGGAGATCTTGTCGACCGGCTCGTCCTCGCCGGGCTTCGGCCACTGGTAGGGCACGAAACCGCTGCCGGCTCTGCGCACCACATCGACCATCTCGACGAAGAGGGCCTTGCCGTTCGGGTCCTTGAGCTCGGAGAGGCTCGTGCCGTCGAGCTTGGGCCGGGTCGGGTGCATGATCATGCGCGGGGACATGTCGTTGACCCAGAAGTACTCGGCTGCGTCGTAGCGCATCGCCTTCAACGCCGATATCGCCAGCCGCTGGGCCTGATCGCGGGACAAATGTCCGGCCTGTTCCTGATCGGCGAACCCCGACACGAGGCTGTGAGCTGCCTCGACCAGTTGCCGTGTCTTCGTCATGCGGGCCTCGACGATGGTGTCGCGCAGGGCGAAACCCGCGAGAACCACGATGGCGGCAATCCCCAGGACGGCCGCCGCCGTGAGCGCGTGCAGCTGGGCTCTGACTCCGACGGCCAATTTTTCCTCCTCGAAACTCGCCCTTCCGTTGCATCGGAATGTTCGAGCTTATTTTGAGTTGTGATCTCCTAAAATATATCTGGAAATTTCTTTAAGAAACTTGACCGCCCATGATTCTGCCGACGTCAATCGAACAAGGTCCATGCAACTGGGCCGCCCATCGATCTAACAGCTCCTGCGGTCGGATGGCGGCCGTCGACTTGCGAAGAAGCTTCGCGCCCAGCCCGTCCCGTCGTCGTTCCGCCCGTATGACTGGCGCGAAGGCCTCGAGCGGTCGACGATCTGGGATCGCCATCGAACCTGGACAGGTGTGAAATCGGAGATCGGAAATCAGGGGGAGGTCCACGAGGCACGCGCTCGACCTCTGCGGGACGACCCCGAGCGACGCGGCCGGCCCGCGCGGCGAGGATACGGAAGACCCGCGGGGTCGCGCGACAGGCACGAGGATCGGAGGCGGCCCGACCACGCGTCAACCTGGAAGGCCATCAGGGAGCGGTCGTCACCATCAGGCTGCCGACTCTTGGGCGCTCGGCCGGGCTGTCCCGGCAGCCACGCGCTCCCGCCATGGTAGAAGGGAGCCCGCGCCTTGCGTGGATCTGGCAGGCGAACATACCCCTCCACGCGACCCTTCGGTGACGACCTACCGAGACCGAACTTCAGGATTGCCCTGGTCGTCGACCGTCACCCGATCGGAAACCCCGTCGGTCTTGCCGCTCAAGCCCGGCACCTCGTCGAGCTGACGTAAGCTGGTGAACCGGCCACGCTCCTCGCGGTAGCGCACGATTTCGAAGCCGTGCCCCTTCAGCATCGGTACGCTGTCCAACTCCTCGGCGGTCGCCGCGTTGAGATCGATCACCGGTCGTGCTCCTTGTCTCGCCATTCGTCTCTCTGCCGCAGACGCCCGCGCCACAGCGGGCGCCGCACCGTCCTGTCGCTCGGGCGGAGGCGAAAGCGGCAGGACACTCGTCACCTGCCGTGGATTCGTCAGGCAGCGGCGGGCGGTCCGCCAAAGCGTCAGATCGTGATCCGGCCGGTGAGCAGGAGCACGACCAGGATGATGAGCAGGATGCCGCCGATTCCGAGGCCGCCCGTGCGATAGCGCCCACCGCCGTAGAAGCTGCCGCCGCCGCCAAAAAGCAGAATGAGCAGGATGAGAACGATCAGGAGGGTCATGGAGGGGTCGTCCCTGACGGCTAGGCTGCTGGATGGAAGGAATGCTGCCCCTCCGTCTTTCGTTCCTTCGCTAGGGTGAACCGCTCCGGGTTTGTCGGAGGCCGGTTGTCTTGGGTGAGGCGGCAGGGCCACTGGTCGCCGACGTCGGCACGATAGAGCATTTTCCGACGAAGTGGATGCCGGTTCGTCGAAGAAAATGCGACAAAACAATGACTTGGAGAGCTTCGCGATTGCAACGCGATCGTGAAGCGCTCTAGCGCGCTTCGGTCTCGGCGCGAGGATCAGTGCCGATCGGCGCGGGCGAAGCGGCGATGGTCGTCGCGATCGATCCACTCCGGGATGGCGCATGCGACCGCCATGACGGACCGCCACGGGCCGCGCCGGTGGATGACCGCTGCCTTCAACGCACCGTCGACGGTCTCCGCCAAGGCGTCGTCTTGGTGCACCTCACAAAACTCCCGCCGCGATGTCGCTGCCACAGCAAGCCGAGGCAGTGATCGGGAGTTTTGTGAGAGACACTTGGCCCTCCCCGCCGCACCCGCGACGCGATCCTCGCGCGCCGCATGAACCGGTCGACCGCGCCGTCGGGCGACCTGCCCCAGATCCGTAATCCCTCATGCCGCGTGCGCCGGAACACATCGCACCGCAGCACGGCCACCTATATTCCGATCATCGCAAGAGAGCAGGCCACATATCTCGGCCTGCAGCGTATGAAGGAGCATGGATACCAGATGAAGACCCGCATCGCCGCCGTCGTCACCGCTTTTGTCCTTGGCGTCGCCCCGATCTCGTCCGCCATGGCATCCAGTGCGAACTCCCCGGCCAACCCCTTCGCCCCGCGCGACGTCGAGACCACCGGCTCCATCGGCGGCCGGGCCAACACCAGCGTACCGTTCTACGGCGCCTGCCCGATGAGCTCGGCCTCGGAGGGCAATGCCAACCAGCAGAACTTCCCGGTCAAGCAGTACGGCCAGACCACGGGCGGCTACCGCTGCTAACGGAGATCCACCGATGAGCGAGATGAAGCTTCTGCGCGCCGTGTCCTACGGCATGATCGGCGTCCTGGCCGGCGGCCTCGCCATGACGGCCTTCGGCACCGCCAGCGCCTTGATGAACATGTAAGGACCGAGCGAGACAACAGAGGACCGCCCCCCGGGGGCGGTCCTCTTCGTCTGCGCGACGACCGGCGGCGACCGTCACCGTGGCCTGAAATACACACCCGGCCCGGAAGGTCCGGCCTACCCGGAAATCGCCGCAAACCGCCGTCACCTCTTCGACCCGACGGCGCGAGGCTTACGTCGGCCCCGGGCCGCCCCGTCCGGCGCTCGATCGGACGGCAAGCTTGGCACTTCGTTAAGCACTCACTCGCATCCTCGCGCCCACACCCTTCGGAGACCCTCAGCGTGCGCGCTCTGACCTCTCACGGCCTTCCGCGCCTCGGCGCGGGCGCGGCGCTCGTCGCCGCCCTCTTCGTCACCGCCGCCCCCCAGGCCCAGGCCCGCGACAATGTCGGCGCGGCGATCATCGGCGGCGCGGCGGCCGGCATCCTTGGCGGCGTCGCCGCCGGCGCGATCATGAACGGCGCCCAGGCCGCCCCCCCGCCGCCTCCGGCCTACGTCGTGCCGCCGCCGCGCCGGGTCTACGTCGAGGAGCCCGAGACCGTGTACGTGCGCCCGCGCCGCGGCCCGATCTGCCACTTCGAGCGCCGCAAGGTGTGGCTCGACGACGAGTCCTTCACCTACAAGCGCGTCGAGGTCTGCGAGTAGGCCTCGCAGCCTCTCCGAGAATTCAGGGGCCGGCACCCGGGCACGGGGCCGGCCCTTTTCATGTCTTCACCCCGTCCTTCACCAGGATCCAGTCCTCGATCACCACGGCGTCGAGGCCGGTGGTGGAGAACATCAGGATCGCGTCCTCGGCGGTGTGGAGGATCGGCTTGCCCATCACGTTGAAGCTGGTGTTGAGCAGGATCGGCACGCCGGTCCGCTCCGCGAAGGCACGGATCAGGGCGGCATAGGCCGGGTTGCGCGCCTCGGTCACGCTCTGGAGGCGGCCGGTGCCGTCCTCGTGCACCACCGCCGGCACCCTGTCCCGCATCTCCGGCCGCCAGACCAGGGTGCGCTCCATGTAGGGGCTGTCCTGGTAATCCTCGAACCAGTCGGGCCCGGCCTCGGCCAGGATCGAGGGCGCGAAGGGGCGGAACGCCTCGCGGTACTTCACCTTGCCGTTGAGGATCGCCTTGGCGTCGGAAGGCCGCGGATCGGCCAGGATCGAACGGTTGCCGAGGGCGCGCGGCCCGAACTCGGCCCGGCCCTGCACCCAGCCGACGAGCCCGCCCGCCGCCAGGATGTCGGCCGCCGCCTGCGTCACGCCGTCATGGCCGAGATGGCGCAGCCGCGGCTCCCACCCGACCATCCGCTCCAGGGGCTCGGTCGAGACCCGCGAGCCGAGATAGGGCGTGGCGAGCACGCCCGGCCCGGTCCAGTCCGGGTGGTCCTCCCGATACGCCAGCCAGGCCGCGCCGAGCGCGTTGCCGTCGTCGGCCGGCGCCGACGGGACGTGGAGGCACCGGAACTCGCTGCGCCCGAGCAGCCGGCCGTTATAGGACGAGTTGAGCGCGCAGCCGCCGGTGACGACGAGGTTCTCGTGGGGGCTGAGCCGCCAGGCCTCGGCGACGAGCACGTCCATCATCTCGGAAAAGATCGCCTGGCCGCAGGCCGAGAGGTCGGCCCAGCCGTCCTCGTCGGCCTCCGCCGGGCGGCGGGCGCGGATCTCGTCGGCCACCGCCTGGACGGTGGCGGCGTCCGAGAAGCGCAGGCGGCCGTTCTCGATCCGGTACAGCCGGCGCAGGAGCGCCATCAGCTCCGGGTCGGGCCGGCCGTAGGGGGCGAGCCCCATGATCTTCCATTCCTCGCCCTTGGCCTGGTCGAAGCCGGCGAGGTCGGTGACGAGGCCGAAGAAGAAGCCGACCGATTCGCGGCCGCGATGACGCTTGACCTCGACGAGGCGCCCCCCCTCCATCCGGTAGATCGCCGAGGCGCCGGTCTCGCCCATGCCGTCGACGACGAGGCAGGTCGCGTCCCGGAACGGCGAGCCCCACAGGCCGTAGGCGGCGTGCGTCAGGTGGTGGGGGTAGCGCCTGAGTCCCGCGATGGTCGAGCGGCCGCCATGGGCCCGGTCGAGTCCCAGCAGCGTGCCGTAGCCCGCCCGCCCCTGCGCCAGCGCCAGCTCGGCGATGAAGGTGCGCTCGGCCCGCTCGGGCACCAGCGAGCGGTTGAGGGCCGGCGAATGGGCTTTCAGCGCGTCGAGCCCGAAGGCGCCGGTCCCGGCCTGGTCGGCGAGGTAGCGGCTGAACTCCGGCCCCCAGGTGGTGGCGACCACCAGCTCGGCACCCGGCGGCAGGTGGGCCTTGAGCAGGCCCGCCATGCGGGGCGCCGAATCCGGCTCGCAGTTCGGGGCGCGCTTGTACTGCAGGTAGCGCTCCGTCGCCTCGGCGAAGAGCACCGTGCCGTCCGGCCCGACCAGGGCGAGGGCCGGGTCGTGGAAGGTGGTGGCGAGGCCGAGATAGTAGCGCATCGGGTCCGTCGATCGGGTCACGCTGCCGCTCTAGCAGCGTCGCCCCGCCCTGTCAGGCGGGTCCGGAGCGTGGCACAGGCGCATCGGGGGCGGGCTCTCGCTGCGTGATCGCGCCGGATTTCGCCCTCGTTTCCGATGCCGATATGCTAGCCCGGTCATCGGGGTACGGCCCGTCGGGCCGTCGGACGAACATGGGGCGGCGCTCTCCTCGCGGGGCGGCACGGACAGCACGGTGCGCGACATCCTGACCGCCCTGGCGGGCCTCGTCATCCTGATCCTCGCCGCGGCGCTCGTCGCGCCGCCCTTCATCCCGTGGGAGGCCTATCGCGGCTCCCTCGACGCGGCACTCAGCCGCTCGCTCGGGCTCGAGGCCCGCAGCGACGGCCGCCTGGAGATCCGCCTGCTGCCCTCGCCGCGCCTGCGGGTCGACCACCTGCGCCTCGCGGCCGGGCGCGACCGGGCCTCCCTCGACGCGCGCTTCGTCAAGGCCGAGATCGCCCTCACCCCGCTCCTCTCCGGCGAGATCCGCTTCACCGAGACCCGGATCGGCCGCGGCGAGGTCACCCTGCCGACGACGGAGGCCGGCGCCCTCCTGCCCCTGCCGGCCCTCGCCGGAGAGGGCCGCGACCTCGCGGTCGAGGACCTGCGGGTGGCCCAGCTCCTCGTCACCACCCGGGTGGCGGCGACCGGGCGCACCGACCAGGTCTACGCCGAGACCGTCCGTCTCTCCGCGCCGCGGCTCGCCGGCCCGTGGCGGGCCGAGGGCCGCGTCGAGGGGGTAGCGTTCCGCCTCACCACCGGCGAGCCGGGACCGGACGGGACGGTGCCGGTCAAGCTCGGCGCCGGCGGCGACACGATGCCCCGGCTCGACCTCGACGCCCGGGTGAGCCTCGTCCCCGGCCCCGAGGGCGGCAGCGTGCCGGAAGCCGCCGGCAGCGCCCGCCTGGTGGTGGGGCCGCCGGCCCAGGCCGCGGGCGCCGCCCTGCCGTTCTCGGTCCAGGGCGGGTTCAAGGCGAAGGGCCGGCTCGCCACCTTCGAGACCTTGAGCCTCGAGGTCCCCGGCGAGGCGCCGCTGCGCTTTACCGGGCGGGGCAGCCTCGACCTCGCGGGCGCCCGGGCCGCCCTGAGCCTCGAGGCGCGCCGCCTCGACCTCGACGGCTTCCTGATGAGCGCCACCGGCCAGGCGCTCCTCGGCCGCGGCCTGTCGCCCGGCGCCCTGCCGGGCACCCTCTCCCTCGACGTCGCGGTCGACAGCCTGACCCTCGCCCGCGAGGAATGGACCGGCGCCGCGTTGAGCGCGGTGCTGCGGCCCTCCGGCGCCGTGGCGTTGCGGCGGCTCGCCGGCAAGGCGGCGGGCGGCCTGGGGCTGGCGCTCTCCGGCGACGTGACGCCGAGCGGCGGCCTCTCGGGCCACGTCGCCCTCGACGCGCCGGCCTCCGACCGCCTCGCCCGCCTCCTCGACCGGCTCGGCCTCGGCGGTCCCCTCGCCGGGCTCCTCGACGGCCGGCCGTTCTCGGCCGAGGCCGACGTGGCGGCGGCCCTTCCCGTCCTGTCGCTGCGCAACGCCCGGGTGGCGCTGGGGAGCGCGAGGCTCACCGGATCGGCCCGCTACAGCCCGGCCGGGCCGGACCAGCCGCGCCCGCGCTTCGACGCCCAGATCATCGCCGACGGCCTCGACATCGCCGAATTGCCGCCGATGCGCGGCGCGGTGGCCGCCCTGCACGACCACGATGTCGGGCTGACCCTGCTCGCGCGCGACCTGCGCTACGGCCCGACCGGGCCCCGCACCGGCGAGATCGCCGCCAGCCTGCAATCGGAGGGCGCCGCGATCCGCCTCGACAGCCTGGAGGTGCGCGACCTCGCCGGGGCCCGGGCCAGCCTGTCGGGCCGGATCGGGGCCGACGGCGCCGGACGCATCGCCGGGCAGGTGAGCGCGCCGGCGGCGGCCCCGCTCATCGACCTCGTGTCGCACGCCTTCGTGGACGAGGCACGCCTGGTGCCGGGCTTCCTGCGCGACGGCCCGGTCGCCCTCGACCTGACGCTGGAGCGGGACTCCGGCACCGACCCGGACCGGCTGCGCGGCCATGCCCGCGGCACCGCGGCCGGCGGGCGCCTCGCCCTGTCGCTGGCCGCCCGCGCCGGGCGGCTCGACGACCTCGACATCCGCCTCGACGGCGTCCCCTCCGGCCGCTGGCTCGGCCGGCCGGCCGACCCGGCCCTGGCGATGCCGGCGGTCCTCCACATGGCCGGGCGCCGCGACGGCGCGGAGGGACCGCTGCGCCTGACCCTGGACGGCGAGTTCGCCGGGGCCAAGGTCGGGACCGCCCGGGCCCTGGTGATGCCGGCGGCCGGCGGTCCCCTGCAGGACGGCGCCCTGACCGTGGCGGCCACCGACCTGCGTCCGCTCGCCGGCCTTCTCGGCCGCGCCGCGCCCCCGCCGGACCCGGTGCCGGCGACGCTGACCCTCGGCCTGTCGCGCAGCGGCGAGACGCCGCGCCTCGCGGTGACCGGCACGGTGGCGGGATCGGCGGTCGACGCGACCCTGACGCGGAATGCCGGGGGCGACGTCACCGGCACGGTCGCCCTCGAACGGGTCTCCCTGCCCTGGCTCGCCGACGCGATGGTGCTGAACGGGGGGACGGCCCCATCCGGGCCGGAGGCGTGGTCCGCGGTGCGGTTCGGCCCGGCCCCGGTCCCGCCCGCGACCGGCCACGTCGCCCTGACGGTGCGCCGCCTCGATCTCGGCCGCGGCCTCGCGGCGGACTGGGCGCGGTTCGACCTCGGGTTCGGGTCCGAGGGTCTTTCCATCCGCGACTTCACCGGCGGGCTGGCGGGCGGGCGGCTCACCGGCGGCGCCACCCTGGCGCGCCAGGGCGGGCAGGCGACGCTCGCCGCCGAGGGCGGCCTGACGGCGGCCTCCCTGACGGCGCTGACCGGCGGCGACGCCGTGAAGGGCCAGGTGTCGCTGCGCCTGCGCCTGGGGGCCGCGGGCGACAGCCCCGCCGCGCTGGTGGGCAATCTCGCCGGCAGCGGGGCGCTGGAGCTCGCGGGCCTGAGCGTGCGCGACCTCGATCCCGCGGGCATCCCACGGGCCCTGACCCGGCTCCTGTCCGAGGAGGACCCCCTGCGCGCCGGCCGCGTCGCCCAGGTGGTGGCGGAGGAACTCGACCGCGGCTCCCTGGTGGCGGCCGGGCCGGTCTCGGTCCCGGCCTCGGTGGTCGGCGGGGTTTTGCGCACCGGCGGGCTCACCCTCGACCTCGGCCCGACGACCTGGACCGGCCTGGTGCAGGTCGACGCCAAGGCCTGGCGCCTCGACGCCCGCGGCACGCTCACCGCCACGGCGACGCCCCGCGCCTGGACCGCGCCGGCCCCGACGCTGGGCCTGGCGCTCGCCGGCCCCGTGGCGAAGCCGCAGCGCGACCTCGACCTCGTGCCGCTCTCCAACGTGCTGGCGGCGGTGGTGCTGCAGCGCGAACTCGACAAGATCGAGACGGTGGAATCCGACCGCAACGAGATCGCCCGGCGCCGCGGCCGCCTGGAGATGGACCGCGCCCGGGCCCTCGAGGACGCACGCCAGGCCCGGCAGCGGGCGGAGGCGGCGGCACGGGCGGAAGCCGCCAGGGCTGCGGAGGCCGCCCGTGCCGCGGAAGCCGCCAAGGCGGCCGAGGCCGCTCGCGTGGAGGCCGCCCGCGCCGCGGAAGCCGCGCGCCGGAAGGCCGAGGAGGACGAGGCCGCCCGCCGTCAGGCCGGCGGCACGTCGGAGACGGACAGTCCCTGACGCGAACCGGCAGCGGTCGGCCGGGAGGGCGACGATCGCCCTCGGTTCCGTCCGGCCCGTCGGCGTGGTAGCGAGGCGCCTTTCCCCTCGAACCCCTTCGTCCCGCGCATGAATCCCATCTTCGCCGACCTGCCGACCACCGTGTTCGAGGTGATGTCGGCGCTCGCCCGCGAGACCGGCGCCGTGAATCTCGGCCAGGGCTTCCCGGACGATCCGGGCCCGGCGGACGTGCGCGCCAAGGCCGCCGAGGCGGTGATGGAGGGCTGGAACCAGTACCCGCCGATGATGGGGCTGCCCGAGCTGCGCGGAGCGATCGCCCGGCACTACGCCCGCTGGCAGGGGCTCGACCTCGACCCGGACACGGAAATCATGGTGACCTCGGGCGCCACCGAGGCGCTCGCCGGCGCCCTGATGGCCCTGATCGAGCCCGGCGACGAGGTCGTGCTGTTCGAGCCGATGTACGACGCCTACCTGCCGCTGGTGCGCCGGGCCGGCGGCGTGCCGCGCTTCGTCACCCTGACGCCGCCGCACTTCCGGCTGACGGAGGAGGCGCTGGCCGCCGCCTTCTCGCCGCGCACGAAGGTCGTGCTGCTCAACAATCCCCTCAACCCCTCGGCCACGGTCTTCCCCGACGAGGACCTGGCCCTGCTCGCCGGCTTCTGCGAGCGGTTCGACGCCGTGGCGCTCTGCGACGAGGTCTGGGAGCACGTCGTGTTCGACGGGCGCCGCCACCGGCCGCTGATGGCCTTCCCGGGCATGCGCGAGCGCACGGTGAAGATCGGCTCGGCGGGCAAGATCTTCTCGCTGACCGGCTGGAAGGTCGGCTTCGTGATGGCGGCCCCCGGGCTGATGCGGGGGCTGGCCAAGGCGCACCAGTTCCTCACCTTCACGACGCCGCCGAACCTCCAGGCCGCGGTCGCCTACGGGCTCGGCAAGGAGGATTCCTACTACGAGGGCATGCGAGCCGACTTCGCCCGGGCCCGCGACCGCTTCGCCGACGGGCTCGCGGGCCTCGGCTTCCGGGTGCTGCCGTCCGCCGGCACCTACTTCCTCAACCTCGACATCGCGCCGCTGGGCGAGAGCGACGACGTGGCGTTCTGCGAGCGGCTGGTGCGGGAGCACGGCGTCGCGGCGATCCCCGTCAGCGCCTTCTACGCCCACCGTCCGGTGCGCACCATCGTGCGGTTCTGCTTTGCCAAGCGCGACGACACCCTCGACCGGGCGCTGGAGCGCCTGCGCGGGCTCGCGCCCGGGCGCGCCGCCTGATGCGAGACCTCCTTGTTGAACGGGGGAGCCGGGGCCACATCCTGGAGCATGAGCACCACGCACACGCTCCGGAGTTCCGGGATGACCTCTTCGCAGACGGCCGGCCCTGTCCCGCCCTTCGGGGCCGGGTCCTTCGGCGCCGGGGCCGAGTTCCAGACGGGCGGCTTCCAGGGCGCGGGCTTCAAGGACGCCCGCTTCCCGCAGGACGACCCGCTGGGGCTGCGCGCCCAGGCGGCCCAGGCCATGGCGGGCTCGACGCCCGAGCAGGTGATGGCGCGGCTCGAGCTGCTCGCCCACATCCTCGACACCGCGATCGTGCTGCCGGGCAACCGGCGCATCGGCCTCGACGCGATCGTCGGCCTGATCCCGGTGATCGGCGACGTGGTGACCACGGCGATCTCCTCCTACATCGTCTGGGAGGCCCGTCGCCTCGGTGCGCCGCGCTGGCTCATCGCCCGGATGGCGGCGAACGTGGCGATCGACGGCGTGGTCGGCGCGGTGCCGCTGGTGGGCGACCTGTTCGACGCGGCCTTCAAGGCCAACCGCCGCAACGTCGTGCTGCTGCGCCGTCACCTCGAGCGCAGCGGGTCGCTCAAGCCGAGCGTGATCGACGTCACCGCGACGCGGATCGACTGATCCCGCCGCGCCCGACCGTGACCGCCCGACCGGGGGACGCCGCATGAACCAGCGCCCCCCGACCCCCGAGCTCGACGCGATTCCCGTCACCTCGCCGGCGGCCGCGCCGGTGATCCTGCCGCTCCCAGGTGCTGCCGGACACGGCCGGCTGTCGCCGCTCAACCGGCGGCGCCTGGCGAACTTCAAGGCGAACCGGCGCGGCTACTGGTCGTTCGTGCTGTTCTGCCTGATCTTCGTCCTGAGCCTGTTCGCCGAGTTCATCGCCAACGACCGGCCGATCGTCGCCTCCTACAAGGGCGAGATCCTGTTTCCGATCGTGGTCGACTATCCGGAGGAGAAGTTCGGCGGCTTCCTCGCCCGGACCGACTACCGCGACCCGGTGATCGGCAAGGAGATCGCCGAGCACGGCTGGGCCCTGTGGCCGCCGATCCGGTTCTCGTACAACACCCACAACCTCGACCTGCCGGTGCCGGCCCCGGCCCCGCCGACCTGGCGGCTCTCGGACGCGCAGTGCCGGAGCATCGCCGAGAAGACCGGCGGCACGACCTGCCGCGACATCGAGTGGAACTGGCTCGGCACCGACGACCAGGGCCGCGACGTCGTCGCCCGGCTGCTCTACGGCTTCCGCCTCTCGGTGTTGTTCGGCCTCACCCTGGCGCTGGTCTCGTCGGTCATCGGCGTGCTGGCCGGGGCGGTGCAGGGCTACTTCGGCGGCTGGGTCGACCTGGTGTTCCAGAGGGTGATCGAGATCTGGACCGCGATCCCGTCGCTCTATCTCCTGATCATCATCTCGTCGATCATCACGCCGAGCTTCTTCGTGCTGCTCGGGATCCTGCTGCTCTTTTCCTGGGTGTCGCTCGTCGGCGTGGTGCGGGCGGAATTCCTGCGGGCGCGCAACTTCGAGTACGTGCGCGCCGCCCGCGCGCTCGGGCTCTCGAACGCCCGCATCATGTTCCGCCACCTCCTGCCCAACGCCATGGTGGCAACGCTGACCTTCCTGCCCTTCGTGCTGAACGGCTCGATCACGACGCTCACCTCCCTCGACTTCCTGGGCTTCGGCCTGCCGCCGGGCTCGCCGTCGCTCGGCGAGATGCTGGCGCAGGGCAAGGCCAACCTCCAGGCGCCCTGGCTCGGCCTGACGGGCTTCGCCGTCATCGCGGTGACACTGAGCCTGCTGATCTTCGCCGGCGAGGCGGTGCGGGATGCCTTCGATCCGAGGAAGACCTTCCGGTAGGGGGCCCGCGAGAACGAGGCCCGAGATCGAGGGTAGGCCGGCCTTCGCCCCCGGCGATGCCCTCGGTCAGCGCGATGATGATCGTCCGACGTCGCGCTCCGGGTCACTCGAACGGGTGATCGAAGGAGATGCCGGCGAACTCCCCCCGCCGCCACATCAAGGAGGCGCGGCGGGTGACGTTGGCGTGCCGGATGACGATCCAGAAGCGCTCTGAGAGGACATAGCGCCGGGACAGACCGATCTTTGCCCCACTGTCCGACAGATCGCGGACGATGCAGGGAATCTGATCGTAATGGGAAATCACGATCGTGGCCGGCATCGAGGTCACATGACGCACTCGTCCGCGCTTATCGTCGATAGCATGGTCCAGGGCACGTTCTCGATGATCGGACTGCACGACAGGGGCGCCGCTCATCCTATCCAGACTCCTCTACAATCTATCGAGTCGTTGTATCGCGCACTCTTGCATATGGTCCCACGACGGCCTGATGGCCGGAGCCGTGGCTCGATACTTGGATACGAAGGTTAAACAAGTCCTGCCGTTCAATCTTTGCGTGTGGATTGTGACGAATGCAAACGGGCCGAGCGATGTCGGCACCTGGAGCGGCGCCCGACCGCGGGGCAGCACGGGACACGATGCTGATGATGGATACGGTCCGCCCGGTCTTCGGCCTGTCGTAAGCCATCCCCCTTTCCCGGACGACTGAAGCGTCAGCGGAAGGAGATCCGGGAAAAGGTTGGCCCATCACGGAACGTCGGCCTCTCGGCATGCGCATCCGTCAGTATCGTGGACCGTGCGCTGTAACCGGATGCCATGCCAAGGCTCTGATGTCGCGTCGCTTCGTCTCGACGAACCGGTGTCACTCCCTCAAAGAATGCCTCAGACCACCAGCCCGCCCACCGGCCGCAGCGCCTCGGTGCCGGGAAACACGCTGCGCGCCAGCACCGCCGGCGAGAGGCCGAACAGGTCCGCCGCCAGGCCCTTGGCGACCGCCCGCAGGTCGGTGGTCGGGGCGAGGTCGCGGCCCTGGTGGAGCTGGGCGGGGGCGAGGCCCGGCCAGTCGGCCAGCACCCGGCCGCCGCGCACCGCCCCGCCGAGGAGGAACGCCACGGTGCCGGTGCCGTGGTCGGTGCCGGTGGTGCCGTTGACCCGGGCGGTGCGGCCGAACTCGGTGACGACCAGGATCGCGGTGTCGGCCCAGCGCGGGGCCAGCACCTCGGCGAAGGCGGAAAACACCCCGTCGAGCCCACCGAGCAGGCCCGCGAGGCGGCCGGTGGCGCCGCCCTCGTTGGCGTGGGTGTCCCAGCCGTCGAGGGCGAGGGCGGCGATGCGCGGGCCGTCGTCGGCGGCGACCAGCCGCGCCGCGCCCTCGGCGAGGCCGCGCAGCCCCCCCGCCTCCTTCGGTCCGCCCTTGGCGAGCGCATCGACGTCGAGGCCGCGGGCGAGGGAGGCGGCGAGCGCCGGGTCGCCGGCCTCGTAGAGGGCGAGCACCCGCCGGGCGAGCTCGTCGCTCGCCCGCGGCATCCGCGGCGGCGCCCAGCCGAGGACCGGGGCCGGCCCGCGCAGGATCAGGGGCGGCACCACCCCGACGCCGAGCGCCGTGCGGGGCGCGATCCCCTCCCCGGCCGGCAGGGCGGCGACGAGGCGGTTGAGCCAGCCGCTGGCGGTGTGGCCGGGGCCGGGCTGGCCGCTCTCGAGCACGTCCTGCCCGTCGAAGTGGGAGCGCTCGCGGTAGCCGGTGGCGCAGGCATGGACCACCAGCGCCTGCCGGGCGGCGTAGAGCCGGGCGAAGGTCGGCAGGGCCGGATGCAGGGCGAAGAAGCCGTCGAGGGGCAGGGCCGCTCCCGGCCCGTCGCGGGTGAGCGCGATGCCGGGCCGCAGATCCGCGTAGGCGG
Source organism: Methylobacterium ajmalii (assembly GCF_036448855.1). Classification (NCBI taxonomy): domain Bacteria; kingdom Pseudomonadati; phylum Pseudomonadota; class Alphaproteobacteria; order Hyphomicrobiales; family Methylobacteriaceae; genus Methylobacterium; species Methylobacterium ajmalii. Next base: position 24,228 of record NZ_JAZFXT010000020.1, on the reverse strand, counting down.
GATCGCCGAGCGGCGCCACCGCCGAGAGCCCGTCGAGGGCGCCGCGCAGCACCACAACGACGAGGCGGGCGTCGCGGGCGCCCGGGGCGGCGGTGGCGGTACGGGGGATCGCGCTCCAGGCGAACAGGGCGCCGGCGGTGCCGAGGATGCGGCGGCGGCTCGGATGGGTCTCGCAGAGGTCGGCGTGGTCGCTCATCGGTGTCACCGTCGCTGGAACTCGGGCGCCATCAGCAGCAGGGCGATCCCTTGCGCCCGGCTTTCCGCCCTGCGCAGCGCCGTGCGGGTCTCGTCGGTCGCGAGCGGGCCGAGCACCGCGTCGGCGAGGGCGAGCGGATCGGTGCCGGCGGCGAGCTGGCCCGCCCGGGCGGCGAGGTCGAGGCGCGCCCGCAGGCCTTCGGGCGAGGCCCAGGCGCCCGCCTCGTCCGGGTAGCCGTTCGGGGCCGCGGCCGACCAGTAGGGCTGGCCGAGGCTCGCGAGCCCCGCCATCACCATCCGGGGATCCGGCGCGAGGCCGAGGCCGCGCGTCGCCGCGACGAGGAATTCCTGCGGCGAGCGCACCTTGCGCTGCGCCGGGTCCCAGGCCTCCGGCGCCTCGACCAGCGCCAGCGACACCCGGGCGAGGTCGCCGTCCTGGTCGAGGAAGGTCTGGGCGAGGCGCGCCACCAGGGCGGGGGGCGGATCGTCGGCGACGAAGTGGCGGGCGAGCCGCAGGGCGACGTGACGGGCGGTGGCCGGATGGGCGGCGAGGTCGGCGAGCGCGAGCCGCAGCTGCTCGGGCCCGACATCGAGGTAGGTGCGGCCGAGCAGCGTCACCGCGCCGGGCTCGTGCTCGCCGCGGCGGAAGGCGGTCGCGCCGGGAAGGCCGTCGGCATTGCCCTCGCGCGTGAGCGACCAGCCGGTGAGGATGCGGGCGAGCGCCGTCACGTCGTCCTGGGTGTAGCCGCTCCCGACCCCGAGGGTGTGCAGCTCCAGGATCTCGCGGCCGAGATTCTCGTTGAGGCCCTTCTGCCGGCGCTGGCCCGCCGGCGAGTTCGGGCCGACCGAGGCGACGTTGTCGAGGTAGATCAGCATCGCCGGATGGGTAGCCGCGGCGAGCAGGAGATCGCGGAAGCGCCCCAGCACGTGCGGGCGGATCGCCTCGCGCTCGAAGGCGCCGGCCGTGACCCGCAGCTGCGGCCCCCGCGCCACCGAGACGGTGAAGTGGTTGGCCCAGAACCAGACCAGGCGCTCGGCAAACCCGATCGGTGCGGCCTGCGCCAGGGCGAGGCGCGCGGCCACCTCGGCCCGGTACGTGCGCTCGGGGACCGGCGGCGCCGGCGGCCCTTCCGGCAGACTCGCATCCGGCCCGCCCTCCCGGGCGAGCTTGCGGGCCTGCTCCTCGGTGCGCAGCGCCGAGAGCAGCGTCGGCGTGGCCTCGAGGTCCGGTCCGCTCGGCAGGGCGACCGCGCCCGCCGTCACCTCCCGGCGCAGGGCGTCGCGGATCGGCTCCTTGCGGGCGAGGTCGCCCGGGCGGGCCCCGAGCCCGAATCGCCCGAGGGCGAGCGCCGTCTGCCGCGGATCGACCGTCATGCTCCCCCCTCGCCTTTCCCGCACAGACCTCCATCACGCGCCACGCGGGCTTAACCGAGGCTGAGCGGCGGATGACGGTTTCGTAAGGTGAGGCCGGGGCGGGCTGCCGCCCTCTCGGAGCCATGCCGTTCGGTCTTCATTGTTTGGGATCGCAATGAAACGCGACCGTATCCCAGCCACGCGTGATGATGCGTCCAGGGGCTCGGAGTGCTTCGAAGACCAGGATACTGTTTGAGAGACGACGGCACGTCGCCAATGGATTCGATCAGAATGAGTGCCAGAAAAATACCTTAAAAGGCACGACTCTCGGGCAGGCGTCCGCGGCATCGACGGCAAGAAGAAGATACGGGGGCTTCAAACGCCGCGTGACGACGTGCTCCCGTGACTTTGTCCTGGCCGCAGTGGCGACGGCGGCCAACGTCCACGATACGCAAGTGGCCGGTCGGGTGCTGGACCCTGGCGCAAAGGCGGACCGGGCGCCGGTGCGGGTGAAGGTGGACGGGATCTGGATCGATCGCGATCACACCCAGGAGCAAAAGATCGGCCGGGCAACTTGGCGTCTCACACCGACAGCCACCGCCGCACCTGCGCCTCGACCATCCCCGAGCGCGGGCCCGCCTCGACCACCTGGCCGCGATCCATCACCGCGTAGGTGTCGCAGAGGTCGCGGGCCCATTCGAAATACTGCTCGACCAGCACGATCGCCATGTCGCCCTTGCCCCGCAGGTAATCGATCGCCCGGCCGATATCCTTGATGATCGAGGGCTGGATGCCCTCGGTCGGCTCGTCGAGGACGAGGACGCGGGGGCGGGTCACCAGGGCGCGGCCGATGGCGAGCTGCTGCTGCTGGCCGCCCGAGAGGTCGCCGCCGCGCCGGCCCAGCATGTCCTTGAGAACCGGGAAGAGGTCGTAGATCTCGGCCGGCACGTAGCGGTCGGCGCGCTTGCAGGGGGCAAAGCCGGTCTCGAGGTTCTCCTTCACGGTGAGGAGCGGGAAGATCTCCCGGCCCTGCGGCACGAAGGCGATGCCCTGGCGGGCGCGGTCGTAGGGGGCGAGCCGGCTGATGTCGCGGCCGTCGAGCTTGACCGCGCCCTTCGACACCGGCTGCTGGCCGACGATGGCGCGCATCAAGGAGGTCTTGCCGACGCCGTTGCGGCCGAGCACCGCCGTCACCTTGCCTGCCTCAGCCTGGAGCGAGACGCCGCGCAGGGCCTGCGCGGCGCCGTAATGGAGATCGATGGTCTCGACGGAGAGCATGGAAGAAATCCTCAGAGCCCGTTCGGCTCGTCCGACGGAATGGCCGCCCTCACCGCCATCCTGGGGCGAGCCGGGCTGAGAACCCGGGATCCATGACCGCTGACCTCGAGGAACGAGGCGACCGGCGTCCCGCTTCATCCGGCATCGTCGGCGGTTATGGATCCCGGGTTCCGCTGCGCGGCCCCGGGATGACGGGGAGGGATGCCGATGGGAGCGCCTGTCCGGCTTTCGCCGCCACCGACGCTCTCAGCGGCCGAGATAGACCTCGACCACCCGCGGGTCGGCCGAGACGGAATCGATCGAGCCTTCGGCCAGCACCGCGCCCTCGTGCAGGCAGGTGACGCGGCATTGCAGCGCCCGCACGAAGTGCATGTCGTGCTCGACCACGATGACGGCATGATCCTTGGCGATGCGGCGCAGGAGCGCCGCGGTCGCCTCGGTCTCGGCGTCGGTCATGCCGGCCACCGGCTCGTCGACGAGGAGGAGCTTGGGGTCCTGCGCGAGCAGCATCCCGATCTCCAGCCACTGCTTCTGGCCGTGCGAGAGGTCGGCCGCCGGGCGCGCCCGGTGGGCGATCAGCCCCACCGTCTCCAGGATGGCGTCGATCTGCGCCCGCTCGACCCGGTTGCGCCAGCCGAACAGCGAGGCGGTCGCGGCCCGCGGCCCTTTCAGCGCCAGCAGGATGTTGTCGGCGACCGACTGGCTCTCGAACACCGTCGGCTTCTGGAACTTGCGGCCGATGCCGAGCTCGGCGATCGCCGCCTCGTCCATCCGGGTCAGGTCGTGCACGCCGTCGTAGATCACCTGGCCGGTATCGGGCCGGGTCTTGCCGGTGATGCAGTCCATCATCGTGGTCTTGCCGGCGCCGTTCGGACCGATGATCGCCCGCATCTCGCCGGGCATCAGGGTCAGGGACAGGCCGCGCAGGGCCCGGTAGCCGTCGAACGTGACCTTGATGTCGTCGACGTAGAGGAGCGCCTGGGTGAGCCGCTTCTCGTGAACCGGGTCGGAGGGGGAAAGGGCGACCGCCGCGCTCATGATCCGCGGCCCTCCTCGGCGAGAGTGGGGGGAATGTCGGTCCGGACCTTGGCCCGCCGCGCGCCGAGGCGCTCGGACAGGGTGCCGAGGATGCCCTTGGGCATGAACAGGGTGACGACGACGAACAGGGCACCGAGCGCGAACAGCCAGGCATCCGGCAGCGCGCCGGTGAGCAGCGTCTTGGCGTAGTTGACCAGGACCGCGCCGAGCGCCGCGCCGACCAGCGTCCCGCGCCCACCCACCGCGACCCAGATCACCGCCTCGATCGAGTTGGCGGGGGCGAACTCGGACGGGTTGATGATGCCGACCTGCGGCACGTAGAGGGCGCCGGCCACCCCCGCCATCATCGCCGACACGGTGAAGGCCAGGACCTTGAAGTGGGCGGTGCGGTAGCCGAGGAAGCGGGTGCGGGACTCGGCGTCGCGGATCGCGATCAGCACCTTGCCGAAGGCCGAGGTCGTCATGAACCGGGCGACGAGATAGGCCAAGGCCAGCGCTACGGCCGTCAGGACGAACAGGACGACGCGGGTGCCCTGCGCCTGGACGTTGAAGCCCAGAATGTCCTTGAAGTCGGTGAGCCCGTTGTTGCCCCCCAGCCCCATGTCGTTGCGGAAGAAGGCGAGCATCAGCGCGAAGGTCATCGCCTGGGTGATGATCGACAGGTAGACGCCGGTCACCCGCGAGCGGAAGGCGAGCCAGCCGAACACGAAGGCGAGGAGGCCCGGCACCAAGAGCACCATCACGGCCGCGAAGGGAAACCAATCGAAGCCGTGCCAGTACCAGGGCAGGGACTTGTAGTTCAGGAAGACCATGAAGTCGGGCAGGACCGGGTTGCCGTAGACGCCGCGCGGCCCGATCTGGCGCATCAGGTACATGCCCATCGCGTAGCCGCCGAGCGCGAAGAACGCGCCGTGGCCGAGCGAGAGGATGCCGCAATAGCCCCAGACGAGGTCGAGGCTGAGCGCCAGGATCGCGTAGGCGAGGTACTTGCCCATCAGCGAGACGGCGTAGGTCGGGACGTGGAACGCCGAGCCCGGCGCGGTGAGGAGGTTGAGGGCCGGCACCACGAGGCAGGCGAGCGCGAGCGCGGCGAGGAAGATCCAGCCCGGCTTGTCGATGCGGGAGAGCAGCATGGTCAGGCCTCCACCGCCCGGCCCTTGAGCGCGAACAGGCCGCGCGGCCGCTTCTGGATGAACAGGATGATGAAGACGAGGAGCAGGATCTTTCCGAGCACCGCGCCCGCATAGGGCTCGAGGAACTTGTTGGCGACGCCGAGCGTCAGGGCCGCCACCAGCGTGCCCCACAGGTTGCCGACGCCGCCGAAGACCACGACCAGGAACGAATCGATGATGTAGCCCTGGCCGAGATTGGGCGAGACGTTGTCGATCTGCGAGAGCGCGACGCCCGCCACCCCGGCGATGCCGGAGCCGAGGCCGAACGTGAAGGCGTCGATCCACGGCGTGCGGATGCCCATGGCGGCGGCCATGCGGCGGTTCTGGGTGACGGCGCGGGTCTTCAGGCCGAACGAGGTCGCCTTGAGGATCAGGTTGAGGGCGACGAAGACGCCGAGCGCGAACACCACGATCCACAGCCGGCCCCAGGTGATCGAGAGGCCGAACAGGTCGAAGGCGCCCGACATGTAGGACGGCGCGCCGACCTCGCGGTTGGTCGGCCCGAAGACCGAGCGCACCGCCTGCTGCAGGATGAGGCTGATGCCCCAGGTGGCCAGCAGCGTCTCCAGCGGCCGGCCGTAGAGGTGGCGGATGACGGTCCGCTCGATCAGGATGCCGACGGCGCCGGCCGCCAGGAAGGCGAGCGGGATCGCGATCGGCAGCGACCAGTCGAACAGGCCGGGGGCCTTCTGACGGATCAGCTCCTGCACCAGGTAGGTGGTGTAGGCGCCGAGCATCACCATCTCGCCGTGCGCCATGTTGATGATGCCCATCACCCCGAAGGTGATGGCGAGCCCGATCGCCGCGAGCAGCAGCACCGAACCGAGCGAGACGCCGTACCAGGCGTTCTGGACGTTCGCCATCAGGGCCTGGCGGGTCTCGATGCCGGATACGCCGCGGGCGGCGGCGTCGCGCACGCTCTGGGCGGGATCGGTCGCGAGGCCGCGCAGGATGCCGAGCGCTTCCGAGTCGCCGCGGGCCTGGAGGGTGTCGATCGCCGAGAGCCGCTCGATCTCCGGCGCGCCGGACTTCGCCAGCAGGGCCGCGGCGCGGGCCTCCTGTAGGCTGCGCTTCACGCCGGCGTCAGACTCGCGGGCGAGCGCGGCGTCGAGGGCGGGGAGCGCCGCGGCGTCGCGGGCCTTGAACACCGCATCGGCGGCGTTGCGGCGGGTCGCGGCGTCGGGGGCGAGCAGGTTGAGACTGCCGAGCGCGGCGTCGATCGCGCGGCGCACCCGGTTGTTGACGCGCACGGGCTTGAGGCCGTCGGGGCTCACCGCCGCGCCGGTGCGGGCATCGACGACCTTGGCGCCGTCCTTGATGGCGAGCGCCTTGTCGTCCGGGCGGTAGAGCAGGCGGTTGTCGGTCAGCGCGCGCAGGACCGGCCCGGCCTTGGGATCGCCGCTGGCCGCGAGCGCCGCGATGGCGGCCTCGATGTCGGAATAGCTGTCGCTGGCGAGCCGGGCATAGGCGGCGTCGGACCCGGTCTGCGCGGCGGCCGGCAGGACCAAGACGGCGCAGAAGGCGGTGCACAAGGCGACGAGGAGAAGGACGAGGCAGCGGCGCATTCAGGGGATGTCCGAGAGTGGATGTGGTGTTTTCCGCTCTCCCGGATGGGCTGAAACAGCCGCACATCTCATCCGAGAGCTTCCAACCTTGAAAGTCGCGCGCCTCCCCTCCCCCTTGCGGGAGGGGTAAAGGGGGATCGAAGATCCCGCGTGGGGGCGGTGCCGGATAGAGCTCGACGCTCCATTCTGCACCGCCCCCACCCCTAGTCCCTCCCCATAAGGGGGAGGGGAAGCGCTCGCATCGACAATGGGTTGGACTTCACAAGCGAAGTGCGCGGCCGTTGTCCGGCCTGGGAGAGGAGTCCAGCGCTCATGAGGGCGAGCGCATTCGCGCTCGCCCATGGTCGGTCACGCGATCACGCGCCGCCGCACTTCTTCGTCTTGGTGTTGTAGTTGCCGCAGTTCAGCTTGACCCAGTCGGCCTCGAGGTCCTTGGAGCCGTCGAGCTGCTTCGACCAGGCCTCGCCGGGGATCAGGCCGTCGGTCTTCCACACCACGTCGAACTGGCCGTTGTCCTTGATCTCGCCGATGAAGACCGGCTTCGTGATGTGGTGGTTGGCCAGCATCTCGGAGGTGCCGCCGGTCAGGTTGTCCTGCTTGATGCCCGGCAGCGCCGCGATCACCTTGTCGGGATCGGTGGTGCCGGCCTTCTCGACCGCCTTCACCCACATGTTGAAGCCGATGTAGTGGGCCTCCATCGGGTCGTTGGTGACGCGCTTCGGGTTCTTGGTGTAGGCGTGCCACTTCTCGATGAACGCCTTGTTGGCCGGCGTGTCGATCGACATGAAGTAGTTCCACGCCGCCAGGTGGCCGAGCAGCGGCTTGGTGTCGATGCCGGCCAGTTCCTCCTCGCCGACCGAGAAGGCGACGACCGGAATGTCGGTCGCCTTGATGCCCTGGTTGGCCAGCTCCTTGTAGAAGGGCACGTTGGCGTCGCCGTTGACGGTCGAGACCACCGCGGTCTTCTTGCCGGCCGAGCCGAAGCTCTTGATCGCGGCGACGCGGGTCTGCCAGTCGGACTGGCCGAACGGGGTGTAGTTGATCGAGATGTCCTCGGGCTTCACGCCCTTGGCCTTCAGGTAGGCTTCGAGGATCTTGTTGGTGGTGCGGGGATAGACGTAGTCCGTGCCCTCCAGCACCCAGCGCTCGACCTTCTCCTCCTTCATCAGGTAGTCGACGGCCGGGATCGCCTGCTGGTTGGGGGCGGCGCCGGTGTAGAACACGTTGCGCTCGCTCTCCTCGCCCTCGTATTGGACGGGGTAGAACAGGATCGAGTTCAGCTCCTTGAACACCGGCAGCACGGACTTGCGCGACACGCTGGTCCAGCAGCCGAACACCGCTGAGACCTTGTCCTTGGCGATCAGCTCGCGCGCCTTCTCGGCGAAGAGCGGCCAGTTCGAGGCCGGATCGACCACGACGGCCTCGAGCTTCTTGCCGAGCACGCCGCCCTTCTTGTTCTGCTCCTCGATGAGCATGAGCATGACGTCTTTGAGCGTCGTCTCGGAGATCGCCATCGTGCCCGAGAGCGAGTGCAGGATGCCGACCTTGATGGTCTCCTGCGCCGAGGCGACCGTGGTCGCCAGCGTGCCGAGCGCCAACCCGCCCGCGACAGCAGCGCGCGAGAGCCAACCCTTCCACGTCATCGTTATCGTCTCCCTGGGCCGATGCGGCCACGCCCCGATCCGCAAAGCTCGTGCCAAGGAAAATCCGAAAAAGGTTCCCGTGCCTGCGGGCTCAAATTGTGGGCAAGCGCCGGATTTCGGGGCCGCCTGCCCGCCTTTTGCCGAACGCGCTGCTCGCCCGGGCGCCATTCTGCCTAAGCCGGCGCCAAGGCTACGCTCCGGCTGCACCTGCCCTAGTTGTCCAGTCGAGCGACAATCGACGAGGCGTGAGGAGAACCGGGGTGATCGAGGACCTCTGGTACAAGAACGCGGTGATCTACTGCCTCTCGGTCGGCTCCTTCATGGATGCCAACGGCGACGGCATCGGCGATTTCGAGGGACTGGAGCGGCGCCTCGATTATCTGCTCGGGCTCGGCGTGACGGCGATCTGGCTGCACCCGTTCCAGCCCTCGCCGGGCCGCGACCACGGCTACGACGTGGCCGACTATTACGGCGTCGACCCGCGCTACGGCACCCTCGGCGACTTCGTCGCCTTCACCCACGCCGCCAAGCAGCGCGGGATGCGGGTGCTGATCGACCTCGTGGTCAACCACACCTCCGACCAGCATCCGTGGTTCAAGGCCGCCCGCTCCGACCCCAACGCTCGCACCCGCGACTGGTACGTCTGGTCGAAGACGAAGCCGGCCAACGCCCACGAGGGCGTGGTCTTCCCGGGCGTGCAGAAGAGCACCTGGACCTACGACAAGGAAGCCAAGGCCTGGTACTTCCACCGGTTCTACGACTTCCAGCCCGACCTCAACACCGCCAACCCCCACGTCCAGGCCGAGATCCTGAAGATCATGGGGTTCTGGATCCAGCTCGGCGTCTCGGGCTTCCGGATGGACGCGGTGCCGTTCGTCATCGCCGAGAAGGGGCCGGAGGCCTCGGGCGAGCCGCACGAGCAGTTCGAGCTCCTGCGCCTTTTCCGCGAGTTCCTGCAATGGCGCCAGGGCGACGCGATCATCTTGGCGGAGGCCAACATCCTGCCGCGCCAGGACCTCGACTATTTCGGCGAAGACGCCGACCGCATGCACATGATGTTCAACTTCCAGGTCAACCAGGCGCTGTTCTACGCGCTCGCCTCGGCCGATGCGCGCCCGCTGGTGAAGGCGCTGCAGAAGACCTGGAACCGCCCGCCCTCCGCCCAGTGGGCGATTTTCCTGCGCAACCACGACGAGCTCGACCTCGGGCGGCTCACCGAGAAGCAGCGCCAGACCGTCTTCCAGGCCTTCGGCCCCGACCCGGACATGCAGCTCTACGACCGCGGCATCCGCCGGCGGCTGGCGCCGATGCTCGGCGGCGACCGGCGCCGGATCGAGCTCGCCTACAGCCTGATGTTCACCCTGCCGGGGACGCCGGTCCTGCGCTACGGCGACGAGATCGGCATGGGCGACGACCTCTCGCTGCCCGAGCGCGACTGCGCCCGCACGCCGATGCAGTGGTCGCACGAGCCCCAGGGCGGCTTCACGTTGAGCGACCACCCGGAATCGCCGCCGATCCACGAGGGGCCCTACGCCTATTCCCACGTCAACGCGGCGGCGCAGCGCTGCGCGCCGGAATCGCTCCTCAACTGGATGGAGCGCATCATCCGCATGCGCAAGGAGGTGCCGGAGATCGGCTGGGGCGACTTCACCGCGCTCGAGACCGGCGATCCCGGCATCCTCGCCCTGCGCTACGACTGGCGCAACACCGCGGTGTTGTGCCTGCACAACCTCGCGGCCGAGCCGAAGGAGATCACCTTCGCCACCGGTCTCGACGGCGACGGCCGCAACCTGATCGATCTGCTGACCGGCCAGCGCAGCCTCGCCAACGACGACGGCTGCCACTGCGTGCTCCTGGAGGGCTACGGCTACCGCTGGTACCGGGTGGGGGGCCTGGACTACCTGCTGCGGCGCAGCGAGATCTGAGACCCATGCCTTTTGCGGTGTCTTCGTGGCCATCAGCTTAGCCGTTTCGAGGACCCTGGCGGTGGCCACCTGCTCCCGCGCCATGATCACCGCCATGTCGGACTTCTCGTCCTTGCGCTTGCGCGGTCTCGAAGCCGGCTTCGTCGAAGGTGCGGAGACTCTGTGGCCGAAGGCGTCGGTCTCGGCGGTGACGTTGTGGTGCTCGTCGTAGGCGAACCGCTGGGCGAGGGCCTCGGCGCCGCCGGGGAGGGAGGTGGTGCGGCGCGTGGCGGCGTCGTAGGTGAAGCGCGACTGCGAGCGGCGGGTGCGGTTGTGCCAGGCGGCCAGCAGGTCGCGGTCGGGCTCCCAGAGATACGCGACCGACATGCCGAAGGCGCAGTCCGCCTCGGTCATGCGGCCCATGGCGTCGTAGGCGTAGCGGGCGAGGTCCAGGCGCGAGCCGTCGGTGCCGATCAGCGTGATGCCGGTGCGGCGGCCGCGTTCGTCGTTCGTGAAGGCGAGGGCGAGCCCGTCGGTGCCCTCGGCCCGTTCCAGCACCCCGTCGGCATCGCGCAGGAAGGTGATGGCGTGGCCATCCAGATCCTCGATCCGCACGAGGCGGTAGATCTCGTCCTCGTCCTGGCGGAAATGCTTGATCAGGCGGCGGTCGCGCAACTCGAGCTGGCGCAGCCAGGGGGCGCGCAGGTCGAGATGGGGGAAGCCGGCATTGTGGCTGGCGAGGAAGTTGAACGGCCTGTCGAAGCGGACGACCTTGCCGTCGGCCTGGTGGAAGTCGAGCTGGCCGGGCTCCGGGTTGGCGACGATCTCGTCGAACATCGAGATCTGGCAGGGGCCGAGGGGGCCGGCATAGCCCGCGGGCAGGGGCAGCTTGAGGCCCATGGAGCGCGCGCCGTCGAAGGGCAGAGTCGCCGGGATCGGGAAGTCGTGCCAGGTCTCGAGGTATTCGCCGGTGGCGACGGAGACGGGTCCGTCCGGCGCGCGTCGGCTGCCAGACGGTGGTTCTCCCCATGGTTCATCCACCACTCGTCGTCGTGGCGCGCCAGGGCACCCCTTCCGCCCGCACGCGCCACGACCCGTCGATGATCTGCCCGTCGATCTCACCGACCGGGGACGGCGGAGCCGGAGCGTGGCGGAAACCGCACCGCCCCGTACAACCGCGTCACGCGCAGGGTCTCGATCCCCCGGCCGCCCTCGAGGAACACGATCGTCACGGCGCGGTCGTCGTCGAGGTAGAACGTGCTGGTCCGCGTCGCCGGGAAATCGTCACGGTCGGGGTCGAGCTTGCCCGTGGCGCTCTCGACCGTCTCGCCCTCGGCCTCCAGGTCGAACGGCAGAGGCGCCCGCAGCGGATCGAACGTCACGTCGGCGATGAGCCACTGGTCGGGATCGCACGTGGTCGCCCTGTCCCAGAAGGGATAGTGCAGGCGCAGGGCCACCCCGCGCTCGGGCGCGGCGTAGGGGGCGAAGCGCTCGGGGCGCGACGGCGGAAAGGTCCCGGCCTGCTGGCCGAGCCAGGCGCCGATCTCGGGCAGTTGGTCCGCGATGCCAGTGCACCGGACGAGACCGGCCAGCCGGTCGCTCCAGGCCCGGGCCTCGGGCCGCTCGGACGGCGCGCTCATCGGATCGGCGGATGACCGGGGAAGTCGATCCGCTCCCAGGCATGGCCGTCGAAGCGGACGATGTCCTTGATGCTCATCGCCCACAGGACCCCGTGCGCGCTGTCGACGAAGTGCGGGTCGGCGATCTCGGGCTGCAGCCCGGTACGGACCGGGGCGATGCGTCCGTCGCGATAGGTGAAGAGGCCGAACGGATCGCCGCCGCTGGCCGCGAGGTAGAGCGTGCCGTCGTACATGGTCATGCGCTGGAACAGCGTCGTGCCGAGGCCGGTGCCGGGGCAGAGCCGGAACCCGGTCCTGTGGTTGCCCTTGAGCAGGGTGCCGTCGCCGCCGCAGATCCAGATCGCGTCGTCGGACTCGACGTGGATGTCGATGAGGGTGGAGCGGACGGGGCAGTCGAGCTTCCGGACGGTCTCGCCGTTCCAGAAGTAGATCGATCCGCGCTGTCCGACGGCGTAGACCGCGCGCTCGTGGGGACCGTTGATGCGGGGCATGATGCAGTAGGCGGAGGCCGGCGTTCCGGGCGGCTGGCGCAGGTCGGGCGCGAGGCAGTGCCAGGTCCCGTCCCCGTAGCGGCTGCGCCTGTAGAACTGCAGGCCGTCGCCGCAGGCAAACAGGCTGTCGCCGATCTCCTGGATGTCCTGCATCCGCCCGAAGTACTTGGAGTCCGGCGCATGTATGCCCGTCTCGGGTATGCGTTCGGAAATGGTCGGAAATGAAAAATAACTAACATCGCCTTCAGCCGAAATGACGCAGAATCCAGCGTACTCTGCTCCTTCGATCTGAGTGATAGTGACGCCCTGAACGCAGCTATCAAGCGCAAACGATCCCCACTTGTTGTCGTCTCGATCATGGTGATCGTAGACACAAAATCGCGTGAAAGGTGAATATGTATTGTTTTCCTCCGGAGCAGCAGAAATACCAAGACGTCGGCCACATTTCATGCGCGTTAACAAATATTGCGTTTTCATTTTGGATGAGCCTTATCTCTCTGTTTCTGGTTTGACAATGTTTAACAACTTTGATATTGCGCTACTTTTGCCGATCGGATTTTTGGCACCTCTAATCGGCGTGCCCGGATCGAACTTCCTGAATTCGTCATAAGTTTTCGTCAGGATTTCGCCGCTGCATTCCAGTCTCGCCGCGAGGGCGTGCGACACCGAGATGTCAACACCCTCACCGAGGGAAAGCACCCCACCGTTGTCGGCAGCCCTGGACTGGATTTCGCCGTCTCCCCCATGGGCGGCGTTATGGGGAGTTCCCTGGGTCGACTTGTTGCCGATCAGGCAGATCGCAGGTCCATCGCCGAACGACGTCAAGAGACTTCCATCGTTGGCGTAGAGGCGGTCGCCTCTCTCCCGCATCTTCCTGTTGCCCGCCCCGAGAAGATAATCCGGGACGATGTGGTGCGCCTGCGACCCGGGGCATTCGACCTGGCAGGCCGTCTTCTGCTTCGAGTAGGGCTCGACGGTGCAAGGGCATTTCCGTTGGCGATCCCGCGCACTGATACGGACGCTGCCCGTTCCCGATTTCGTTCCTGACTTTTCTTTTTTTTCTTTATCCCGAGATTGTACAGCGGCCGCTGCATGTAGTCCGAGAACGTCTCCCCTTCCTCGGGTTTCAGTCCCTTGATGCCCTTCCACACCGCATCCGCCGCCGCCGTTCCCTGCCCCTGCGGGATCGGCGGCACCGGCATCGGCACCGGAACGGGCCCCGGCATCGGCACCGCCAGTTGCGCGTATCGCGCACCCGGACGAACCGCATCCGGGCTCGCGTCGCTCGCCGTCTCGCCCGGCGGCCCGGACGCACCCGGCATCCGCGGCGTGACCTCCTTCTCCTCCGGCGTCTCGTAGCGCTTGGCATCCTTGACGTAAGTCAGCCGACCATACGTGTTCCTGTGGTTCATCCACCACTCGTCGTCGTGGCGCACCATGGGGCGCCCTTCCGCCCGCACGCTCGACGACCACGTCTTCGGCTCGCACTCCGCACCCCGCGTCCCCGACCTCACGCCCCCGCCAACCCCCGGCTCGTCGCCGTAGCACTGCCGGATCAGCGAGCCCCGCACGTGCGAGCGCTCGTCGGTCTGACGCACGCTGTCGGCGGTGCTTGCCCCCTCCACCTGATGATGCGTGTAGATCCTGTAGGGCACGATCGCGGTCGGCGAGCGGCACCAGTCCATCGCCTCCGCGACGACGATCCCCTCGCGAACCGTCCGCGAGCCCTCCCGCGGCAGGCTCACGAACCCGCCTCCTCGCTCAGCCCGTGCTCGCCCGACACCGCCAGGCCCGCCGCCTCGGCCAGCGGCACCACCCCCAGCACCGCCCCGTGATAGGCCGGGCAGCGCGCCACCCAGCCGCGCCAGGTCAGGTCCACCCGCCAGGGCGGCGCCTCCGCCCGCAGGTCGAGATGCACCCCGTCGAGGTGCAGCCGCGCCGACACGGCCCGGCCGTCGAACCAGGCGTGGTGGGCCACCGGCACCAGCCCGGGCAACCGGAACGCCAGCGCCCCGCCCGGCACCAGCCCGTCGAGCCGCACGGTCTCGTCGCCGTGGAGGCGTGGCCGGATCAGGGCGGGCGCGGCGGTCTGGAAGAAGCGGTAATCAAAATCCGCCGGCATCTGCGGGCAGCGCTCGCGAAGCCACGCCTCGTCGCGGGTGCCGCAATGCCCCTCGCGCCAGCGCCAGAACGGCGGCACCGGGCCGAAGCCCGCCGGGCGCGCGACCGCGAAGGGATCGGCGAGGGCCGCCTCCGGCGCCTCGATCCGGGGCGCCGGCAGCACCCGGCCGACCGGGCTCCAGTCCCGGTGCAGCTGCCCCGGGCCGATCGGGTTGTCGGGGCTCGTCGTGCCCTCCGGATCCCCCACTACGCGCCCGCCCGCGGCGAGGCGATAGTCGAGCGGCACGCGGGTGGCGGGCTCGGCCGGGCCGAGCTTCCAGGTTGGCCGCAGGAAGCGCAGCGCCGGTTGCCAGGCGCGCGGCCCGTGGACCCGCAGCGCCGCCCGCGTCTCGCCCACCGTCAGCGCGACCGTCCACGAGCGGGCCGGCCTACCGCCGGGCGCGTGGGCGTGGCCGAGGACGGTCACGTCGGCGCCGGGCTTGTAGGGAATCAGGTCCCCGACCTGCACGAGCGGCGTGCGATGGGGATCGCCGGCATAGACGTCGTTGAGCACGAGCGCCTGGGTGTCGGCGAGGCTGAGCGCGCCCTCGGCGGAGAGGTCGTAGCGGCCGCGCACCGCGACCACCGCCATCCCGATCCCGTCGCGGTGCAGGTCGCCGAAGCCGAGGGCGGCGAAGGGCGTGTCGTTGCGGATGAGCATCGGACGCCCCCGTCAGCGCGACGGGTTGAGGTCGATGACCTTGCCCCAGTGCTTCACCTGGTCGGAGAAGTCGGTGGTGAAGGTCTTGCCGGTGATGGTGACGTTGCCGTCCTTGTCCATCGTTAGCGTCGAATTGCCGACGACGATCCGGAACACCTCGCCGACCGTGCGGGTGTGGGCCACGCGGACAGCACATCGTCTGCAGCGAGCCTACCGCTCCGCGGGATTGCGCCAATCACCCGGCTCGCCCAGCCGCGCGACCAAGAGGCGGTCGAATCCGACGAGACCGTCCAGGAACCGCAACTCGATCACCCGGCCCCCGTCGATGAAGAACGAGATGCGCCGATCCCCGGCCGCCAGCTCGGCGGGGGAACCTCCCACCGTGGCGGTGGACAACTTGGCCGTCGCCGTTGCGAGGGTCTCGCGGGCGGCATCGAGGCCCAGCGGCATCGCGGCGCCCGCATCCGCCTCGATCGCGATCAGGCGGAGCCGATCGCGCGGGTCGGGCAGCCCCTGCACCCGCGAGACCGCGCCGATGCGCAGGACCACGCCGGATGCGCGGGGCGTGACCGCCTCGCTGTTCCCGTCGAAGGCGGCCGGCAGGGGCAGGCCCAGGGGCGCGAGCCAGGCCTCCAGCCAAGCGCCGACGGCGGTACAGTTGATGCGGCGGACGGCTTCGCCCATGAGAGCAGGGGTCATCGCCATCTCAGTCGGACCACTTCGGCAGCTTGATCCGCTCCCACTTCGTGCCGTCGAAGCGGGCGACACTGGTCAGGCCAAAAGCCCACAGCGCGTCCGCGACGCCGTCCACCGTGTTGATGTCCTTGAATACGGCGGACGGGCCGGTCGTGAGCTGCCGGACGCGGCCGTCGCAGACGAAGACGCCGCGCGGGCCGGCGTAGCTCGACAGGTAGATCTTGTCCCTGAAGCGGGTCACGGTGTTGAAATCTGGTTGGCCCTCGCAGGGGACGAGCGTGAAGCCCCGGCGGGCATTGCCGCGCAGCAAGGTCCCTTCGCGCCCGCAGATCCAGACCGTGTCGGTGTCGTCCACCAGGATGTCGTTGAGGAAGGCTGCCATCGGCACGGGAATTTTTTGTGATCGTATTCCATCCCAATGATATACGGCACCATCCTGGCCGCACATATAGACGTCGTTCACGCTGCTGCCGTCGATGCTCATGAGCGTCAGGCCGCTATTCAAAAGCCTGACGCGGCGATCGCTTTCGGCCTTCTCGTCGGGGTGAGCGTCCCAATAGGCGTCTTGCTCGGCACCTGTCGTTCCTTGTGCCCCGATAGCAAACACCCATCTTGGATCGACATATTCGTCGAAAAGTGAGAGATCGAGCGGGACCCACTGGCCATCGTCAAGCCGGCGGTAGTTTTGCCCATTATCACCGCAAGCCAGGAGCGTACTCCCTGCTTGCCGAATGGCAGCGATGCGGCCACTTTTTTTCTGGAAATTCAAACTGCCATCAATGACCGGTTGGCACTTGAATGAGGGCTCAGGAGAGAAAATCGTCCCATTAGAAGATACATAGACTGCAATTCGCCCTCCTTCGGGGCGATGATACAAGGATATATATTGCGTAGAAATGGGAACATCGGCATGATCCCATCCCCCTTTGTTATACTGATAAATACGGGTAAGGGGGTCGTCAATTTCATTGTCGCCTGGAATGCCGGATGCATAAAAAACATCGCCCGTGATGGCTCGTGCCCGAGGAAACTTGAAATTTTTCATTATTTTGCTCCATTTAGTGTACAGTGGGATGTTGGTTGACGAGGGCGGGGATCGTGTATGGAGACGGCGGAAATCGGGAGTCTCCATATGTTCTTCCAAGCATATTTTGATTTACGTTAGTCATTTCTGCTGAAAATCCAGCCTTTATTTGCGCCGCGCACTTGCTGCGCGCCGCGATCATTTGGTCTTCGCTGAGCCTACGAATTTCTTTTATGGGCGCCGTACCCTTGGGAAAAGCTGGCGTATCCGGATGGCTTAGACCTAGAGCTTCGATTTTCTCGTCAACTTGATGGGCAATCCAATGTTCTGAGCCTTGCGTTTCCTTCTGCCCCCTCACGCAAATAGACATACCATCCCAATATCCTGCGAGCCCTCCGATCCTCTTCAAGCCAACAATGCCCTCCTTGCGACTTCCATAGTGCTTGACTTGATCGGGCATAATATGATGCGCCTCTCCATCAATACAAGCTTTCGAGCAAACCTTCGACATTTGCCGGTAGGGAGCAACGACGCAAGGACACTCGTTCGGGCGTCGCGACGTACGCGCCCCGGTGAAGATCTTGACCAGCACGCCACGGATCAAAATTTCCCCGGCCCGCGCCCCGTTGATCAGCGGGGGGATCAGGATCCGCCCGCCCTGGAACACCAGCCCGCCGGCGCCGACCGAGGAGGTGGGGCCGGCGAACGAGGTCGCCTCGGGTGCCGCGGTGCCGACCCACCGGCCGTCGTCCATCAGCGGCACGACCGCGCGCGGACCCGCGACCTCGGCCTGCTCCATGTCCTTGGTGTAGATCAGCTTTCCGTAGGTGTTGCGGTGGTTCATCCACCACTCGTCGTCGTGGCGCACCATCTCGCGCCCCTCGACGAACACCGAGGACGACCAGGTCTTGGGCGTGCATTCCGCGCCCGTCGTCCCCGAGCGGATCCCGCCGCCGGTGCCCGGCTCGTCGCCGTAGCAGCGCAGCACCAGCGAGCCCCTGGCGTGGGTGCGCTCGTCGGTCTGGCGGATGCTGTCGGCGAGTTCGGCGGCGTCGGCCTGGCGGCACCAGATCGTGTAGGGCACCGGCACCATCGCGGCGCCCTGCGGCGTCAGGCAGATGTCGGGCACCTGCGAGACGATGAGGC
Organism: Methylobacterium ajmalii; assembly: GCF_036448855.1. Classification (NCBI taxonomy): domain Bacteria; kingdom Pseudomonadati; phylum Pseudomonadota; class Alphaproteobacteria; order Hyphomicrobiales; family Methylobacteriaceae; genus Methylobacterium; species Methylobacterium ajmalii. The sequence goes on along the minus strand of NZ_JAZFXT010000020.1, from coordinate 6,262 downwards.
CGTCCCGGATGTCGCGGGAGCCTTCGCGGGGCCAGGTCATGCGATCACCTCCGGCTCGCGCAGGCCGTGCTCGCCCGAGACCGGCATGCCGTCGGCGTCGGCGTCGGCGAGCCGGACCGGCAGCAGCACCGCGCCGTCATAGGCCGGGCAGGCCTCGACCCAGCCGCGCCAGGTCAGGTCCACCCGCCACGGACCCTCGTCCCGGCGCAGGTCGAGATGGACACCGTCGAGCGTCAGCCGGGCATGGACCTGGCGGCCGTCGAGCCAGTGGTGGTGGGCGACGATGGCCAGGCCGGGCAGCGTGACGCGGAGCATCCCGCCACCCGGCACCAGCCCGTCCAGACGCAGTTCCTCGTCGCCCCGGATGTGTGGCAGGACGAGGTCGCCGTGGGCCGTCTGGTAGAAGCGATAATCGAAGTCGTCCGGCAGGCGCCGCTCCGGCGCGGCCTGCCAAGCCTCGTCGTAGGTGCCGGCATGCGCCTGGCGCCATGACCAGAACGGCGGCACCGGCCCGAAGCCCTGCGGCAGAGGTCTGGCGAACGGGGCGTCCACCGGGGCGCGGGCGCTGTCGATCTGCGGCGCCCGGCACGGCTTGCCGACGCGGCTGAACTCACGATGCAGAAGCCCGGGGCCGAGGAGGTTGCGGGCGTCGGCGCCGCCGTCGGGATCGCCGACATACCGGCCGCCCAACGCGTAGCGGTAGTCGAGCGGGACGCGCGTGACCAACTCCGCGGTCCCGAGCTTCCAGGTCGGCGTGAGAAAGGCGAGCGCCGGCTCCCACGACCGTGGGCCGTGCACCCGCAGCCGGACGCCGTGATCGCCGATCGCGAGCGCGACCTCCCAGCGCCTCGTCGCCCGGCCGTTCGGCGCGTGGGCCGCGCCGAGCAGCGTGACGTCCGCGGCGGGCTTGTAGGGAATGAGATCACCCACGCGGAGCAGGGGCGTGCGCAGCGGGTCGCCTTCGTAGACGTCGTTGAGGACGATCGCCTGGTCCTCGGCGAGGTGGAGCGAGCCGTCGGGATCGAGCCCGCAGCCGGCGCGCACGCAGAGCACCGCCATCGGCGTGCCGTCGCGGTGGAGCTGCCCGAATCCCATCGCGGCGAAGGGGGTCTCGTTGCGGATGAGCATCGGCCCGCCCTCAGCGCTTCGGGTTCAGGTCGATGACCTTGCCGAAGGCCGTCACCGAATCGGAGAACCCGAGCAGCATCTTCGTGCCGGTGATCGTGACGTTGCCGTCCTTGTCCATCGTCAGCGTCGATTTTCCGACGACGACCTGGAACACCTCACCGACGTTGACCTGCATCTCCTTACCGACATTGATGACGAATTGCTCTCCGACGGTGTGGGTATGGGCCTTGCCGACGTTCTCCAGCATCGTCTGCCCGACATTGACGACCTTGCTGACGCCGACCTGCTCGGTCGAGGCGATGCCGGTGGTGTTGTTCTGGAAGCGGGTGACCATCGTGTTCATCACGCCGCCCAGGCCGCCCACCATCCCGCCGACCTGGCCGGCGAGCGCCGTGCCCGCCGCCGCCATGCCGGCCCCGCCGGCCATGCGCATGCTGCGCACGCTCGCGTCGTTGATCCCGACCCGGGTTCCGTCGATGCCGGCGCCGATCAGCCCGCCGATGCCGCCGCCCACCAGCCCGCCGAACCCCGTCGCCAGCGCCCCGAGGGCGGAGGCTGCGGGATCGCCCGCGGCATCGCCGCCGCCCGTCCCGGCCGGCCCCGCGAGCGCCCCCGCATCGACCGGCGCCGCCCCGCCGTCCCCGGAGGCCGCGCCCATCGCGTCCATCGCGACGCCCATCGCCTGGCCGAGCAGCCCCGCCGTCTGCCCCGACATCGCCGACATCGCCGCGGCCAGGGCCGCGCTCGCCGCGCCCCCACCGCCCCCACGGTGAGCGAGCGCGAGCCCCCGATCGCCTGGTTCTGGTTGTTGCCTACCTCGAACGAGTGGTTCGCCCCCACGCTCCCGACCTGGTTGGCGTCCACCCGCGCCGTCGCGTCGTTCAGGACCTTCGTGGTCATGTCCTTCTGGGCGTGCGTGAACAGGTTCTCGGCCCCCGCCACGTCCTCCATCAAGATCTCGTTGTAGCCCCGCCCCTTGTAGGTGTTGGAGCGCACCACGAGCTTGGTCTTGTGCCCCGGCAGGTCGCAGGGCACCGGGTTGTCGGTGTAGTAGTTTCGGGTGCTACGGCGAGGACGAGGCTCGGCGCCTGGCACAAGCCGCTCGCCTCCCCGATCTGCCGACGGCCCGAGCCGGCGACGCCTGACGGCCGCCGTCGATCCGGGCGGGCGAGGCATCCGCGGCCGACCGGCGCCTGCTCTACGATTCGACATCCCGTCGCACCTGCGTCATGCCTGGCGGGTTGTCTCCCAGACCCGCCATACCACGCCGGGTTGAACGTCCGGACATCCCGCCCTAGACTATTGGTCATATCTTCGACCTCTACGGAAGGTACGCGATGACCAAGCCCGTGCGCTACACCCAGGCCGGGCGGCTAATGGCGATCGACACCGTCCTCGGCGAGGACGTCCTCCTGCTCGAGCGCCTCGAGGTCGAGGAGGGCATCAACCGCCTCTTCACCATCCAGGCCCGCGTCCGCGCGCAACGCGACGAGGTCCGCCCCGACGAGATCGTCGGCACCGCCGCCGATCTCGCCCTCACGCTGGCCGACGGCTCGCAGCGGGTCTGGAACGGCCTCGTCACCGACCTGCACGAGGGGCCGATCGTCACCCGCGGCGCACGCCAATACGCGCTCACCCTGCGCCCGCGCCTGTGGCTGATGAGCCAGCGCAGCGACTGCCGCATCTTCCTGACCCAGTCGACGCTCGAGGTGGTCGAGACGCTCTGCGCCGAGCACGGCATCCGCGACTACACCCTCGCCGGCGTCACCCGCCCGCCGCAGAAGCGCGACTACGTCGTGCAGTGGAACGAGACCGATCTCGCCTATCTGCTGCGCCGCCTCGAGGAAGAAGGGCATTTCTTCTGGTTTCGGCATGAGCGGGGCAAGCACACGCTCGTGGTCGGCGATCATCCCTCGGCCTATGACGGCGGGACCGAGACCCGGGTTCGTCTTGCCTTCGGCTCGTCGGATGCCGAGCACATCCACGACTGGCGCCGGCAACTCTCGTTCACGCCAGGACGAAGAGCCGGAAAGGATTACGAATTCCTAACACCAAATCTTGATCTTGCCGCCGATACACCGTCGATCGACCGCGTTCCCGAGAATACAGCGTACGAACTCTACGAATATCCGGCAAGGGCGCTGACCCGCGAGGCCGGCGAGCGGGCCACGCGGCTGCGCATCCAGGCGACCGAGACCGGCTTCGACCGCATCGAGGGCCGCTCCAGCGTGCGAACCCTGGCGGCCGGATCGCGCTTCACCCCCTACGAGGTGGCGCATCCGGGCCACGTCTACCCGGCGCAGGTGATCACGCAGCTCCTGCACCGGGCCGAGGACCCGACCTACGAGAGCGGCGCGGGCACGCCGCACTACGAGAACGCCTTCACGACGCTCCCGGCCGACCGGCCGGCGACGCCGCACCGGGCGATCCCGCGCCCGCGCATCGACGGGCTGCAGATCGCGCTGATCGCGGGGCCTCCCGGCGAGGAGATCCACACCGACGCGTTCGGGAGGATCAAGCTGCAATTCCCGTGGGACAGACGGGCCCGGGGCGACGGGACGGATACCGGCTGGGTGCGGGTGACGCAGTCCTGGGGCGGGACGCAGTGGGGCCAGCAGATCATCCCGCGGGTCGGGATGGAGGCGCTGGTGGCCTACCAGGAGGGCGATCCCGACCGGCCGATCGTGATCGGCATCGCGCCCAACCCCAACAACCCGGTGCCCTACGAGCTGCCGCTGAACAAGACCCGGATGGTGCTGCGCTCGGACAGCTACAAGGCCCGCGGCTACAACGAGCTCGCCTTCGAGGATCTGGGCGGGCGCGAGCGCATCCACATGCTCGCCCAGAAGGACCAGACCCACCGCGTCGGCGATACCCTCACCCAGCATATCGAGCGCGACGCGGTCCGCAACGTCGGGGCCAACCACTCGCTCCAGGTCGGCGCCAACATGCAGCACAACGTCGGCGGCGGGATGTCGATTGCGGTCGGAGCGGTGGGCGGGGCGGTGCCGGGCCTCGTCACCGCGACGCTCGCCGGGCTGATGGGCCAATCGTCCGGCCTGCTCGGCGAGGCGATGGGCGTGGTCTCGGGCGCGATGCAGCAGGCGGCGGCGAGCGGGTTGTCCGAGGCGCCGGGTGGCGGCGCAGCCGGGGCCGCGGCGGCGGCCCTGGGGCCCGAAACGTCCGACGGCGGCGGCGCGGAGGCGGGCGCGGACCTCGGCGGCATCGCCGCCACGGTCGCCTCCTACGCGGCGGCGCTGGCCGGCGCCGGGCCGGCGCTGACCGGCGCCGGGGCGGCGGACGCGCTCGCGGGCGTCGCCTCGCCCAAGGGCATCGCCCAGGATGCCGGCGGCGCAGTCGCGGCCGCCGGCGCCGAAACCGGCCGGCAGGTCGCCGGAATGATCGGATCCGGCATCCTCAACCAGGTGGTCGGGCGGCTGCAGAACAACTCGGTCGGCCTCGCCCAGACCGAACAGATCGGGGCCGTCAAGGCGCTCAGCGTCGGCAACGTCTACACCCAGAAGATCGGCAACCAGCTCAAGATCGACGTTGGCGACGAGGTCGTCATCGCCGTCGGCCCGAACGGCTCGGCCAAGTCGCTCCTGGTGATGAAGGGCGACGGCACGATCCTGCTCAAGGGCGTGAAGGTCTACGTCGAGGGCGATGCCCACATCCAGATGCTGACTCCGATGCTCGACCACAACTGAGCGGGCCGATGCCGGAACTCCTGAACTACACCCCGTTCCCGAACTTCCGCTACTACTCGTCCGACAACCGGGGGCGGGAGTTCGGGGTCGTCATCGTCAAGGCGACCTACGCGATCGAGGCGGACGGGCGGCTCGCGGTCGCCGAGGAGCAGGCCCCGCTGGTCTTCGACGACACCTGCCACGGCGCCGACAACGAGACCTCGCTCCGGCTCCCCTCCGATCTGGTGCCGCACAAGCCGCGCACCGACCTGATCGTCGACGCGGTGGCGCGGGCGCCGGGGGGCGAGCCGAAGCGGTCCTGGACCTGCGGCATCGCCGTCGAGGGTGCCGCCGGCCCGGTGCTGGCCAAAAGCCTGCGGGTGACCGGTCCGCGGGAGTGGCGGCCGCGCTGGCGCCGCCGGCTCTCCGCCGAGGAGGCGCGGGATTGGCGGGCGCATCGCCGGCTGTTTGCCGGCTGGGAGCTGTCGGAGCCCGAGCCGGCGAGCGAGGTGCCGCTGCGCTACGAGCTGGCGTATGGCGGCACGGTGGCGGCGGGGGAGGACGAGGCGGGGCGACCCCGCTTCGTCTGCGAGGTGCGCAACCCGATCGGCCGCGGGCTGATCGATCCGGACTGGACCGACCACGGGCAGGCCCGGCCCGCGCCGCAGATCGAGGCCGAGGGCGATCCTGTCACCGATCCGGGCCGGGCCTACCCGCCCCAGGGCCTCGGGCCGATCCCGCCGGCCTGGGAGCCGCGGCTGCCGCTCGGGGGCACCTACGACCAGCACTGGATCGACCACGTCTGGCCGAACTGGGCCGAGGATTACGACTTCGCCTTCCACAACAGCGCCCATCCCGACCTGATCTGTCCCGGATATCTCGCCGGCGGCGAGACGATTGTGCTGATGAACCTGATGCCGGGCGAGGCCGAGAGCCGGCTGGTGCTGCCCGACCACGGGATGGTCGCGGAATTCGTGCGGGCGGACGGCACGGCCGAGGCGCGGGAGATGGCCCTCGACACGGTTTTTCTCGACCTCGCCTGCGCGCGGCGGAGCCGGGCGCGGGTCTTCCTCACCTGGCGGGTGAATTTCGAGCCCGGCGCGTTCGCGGCGGTGCGGCTGGTGACGCGGGCGGACCGGGACGCGGTGCTGGCCGCGAGGCGGACGGACGGGGTGGCGGAGGAGACGGCATGAGTGAGGGACGGATCTCGGCGCGCAGGGACCGGTCGAACATGCTGGTCTCGAAGGGGCCGGACGTGTGCCTGACCCCGCGCGGGGGCACGATGGTGCCGGTGCCGTACTCCGTGGTCGCCTTCATGGACGTGTCAAACGGCATCGGAACGGGACCCCTGATCGGCGTCCAATCGGGCCCCCTTGTTGAGCATGCGCGACGCCCCTGCTCAGCCCGGCGAAGCGGGTCGGGGTGGCGCAGCCGGGCTGAGCAGGGGG
>NZ_JAZFXT010000019.1:0-45113 GCF_036448855.1 Methylobacterium ajmalii | reverse complement strand
TCGTGCCAGCTTTAACCGCTTGGCCGGCTGCGCTCGCCCGACCGGCTCCGCCGGCCAAGCTACCCGTGGTGGAAAGGCCCACGGTTCACTAACATTCCACTCGGGCCACCCCGTGGGGGCTGATCAGAAAAGTGGTTAATCTTAGGCGTACCGTAGCGACGAGTAAGTCTGGAATTCAAGAAATCCGTAATCGGGATGCTCCTACCGGATCGGGTGCGGGTATCGGTAGGATTGTGTCGGCGCGAGCGTGTGGCGGCAGTATCTGCTGATCGCGGTCGCGCGCCCTCATCGAATTATATTTGCGGCAAGATCGTACGTACCAGGGAGGACTCTGCGATGATTATCGTAGCTTCGTCGGCGGCGCGTGGCCGCCGGGCGCCGTCTTCGAACGGAGGACGCCGATGAACGTCCCCGGTCAGGACAAGAACGCGCTCGTCGTCGATGCCGAGACGGCGCTGCAGGAAGAGCGCGATGCGCTTGGTCTGGCTGGGAGCGAGCAGCCGGCGGCGCTCTGCCTGTCCGGGGGCGGGATTCGCAGTGCCGCCGTGTGCCTCGGAGTCCTGCAGGCGTTCGCGCGGCGCGGATTGCTGCCGGAATTCCACTATCTGTCGACCGTCTCGGGCGGCGGCTACACCGGGGGCTGGCTGACGCGCCTGATCGCGGATCAAAACGACCGTGATCGAGGCTCCGGAAAGAGCGAAGGTATTGTCAGGGCGCAGGCGATCCTCGCCGAGAAGGTCGCCTCGCGGCAACCCGAACTCGACCGCTTGCGCCGCTTCACCAATTTCCTGACCCCGAACCCCGGCCTTGCCTCTCTCGATACGTGGGCGGGCATCGTGCTGTGGCTGCGCAACACGTTCATCAATTGGACGCTCTTCCTGCCGGTGATGCTGTCGATCGCCGCTGTGCCGGTCCTGTACTTCACTCTGGTTTGCGCGATGGCACGCCCGGATGCGATGCCCGCCTGGTTGCCGGCCTGGTTGCTGTTCGCCATCGCCCTGCTGGGGCTTCTCGTGTCCGTCTGCGTGACGCTGCGGGAACTGCCGAGCTACGAGAAGCCGGAAGTGGACCCCACGGCGGTGGCGGCGGCGGCAGCGGCGCCCGAGATCCGTGCCGGACGGGCGCGGCCGGTCGAGAAAAAATTCGGCGCGAGCGCCAGTGCCATTCGATTCCGGATCGTCGTCCCGGTGCTGGTCTGGGCCTTCCTGCTGCCCCTGGCGCTCGCTCCGGTCCTGCACCGTCCGCAGGCGATGCAGACCGTCGCGCAGATCCTCGATCGGTCCTGCCCGGCCGAGTCGTCTGTCACGGTCGCGCCCCAGTGCCGGACCCAGAACTCTCACTCTTTGCCGGAGCTGAGCACGACGTGGCCCGCCATGCTGCTCTGGCTGGCGCCTGTCGGCGCTTTCCTCGTCGCCGTCGCCGCGTATGTCGGCATGGGCATCACATCGGCTGCGAGATTCGCCGTCCTGCGCGCCAATTGGCTAGCCTGGATCGGCAGCGCGGCCGTATCCGCCCTGCTGCTGGGGGCCGGGATCCATCTGGTGGTCGGAGCCGACGCGGCCTGGCTCGCCCTGGCGGCGCCACTGGGGATCGTCGTCATGGAGATCTTGCGCTCGGCGCTCTACGTCGCCTTCCGGCAGGATGGCCTGCGCAGCGACCTCGACCGGGAATGGCTGGCTCGCCTGAGCGCGAACAAGCTGCGGTTCGTCCTCGCCTTCGCGGTCCTCGGCGTCGTGACGGTCGTGCTGCCGTGGGTGATCTTCTCCGGCCGAACGACGTTCGGATCGCTGGCGGCGGCCGTCTCAGCGCTGGTCTCCGGGCCGGTCGCGGCCCTTCTCGGCAAGAGCGCGACCACGCTCTTCTCGCGCTCCCGCCAGGCTGGTGGGAAGGCCGCCAAGATGCCGTTCGACTGGCTCCTCGTCGCAGCGGCCGTGTTGTTTGGCGTCACGATCATGACGGTGCTCGGGAACGCCGTCGAGTATCTCGGGAGCACGGCAGCCCGGGAGATCGGCGACGCGCCGGGCGCGAACGCGCCGATCCGGGCGGCCCTCGCCGCCATCCTGGCCCTGATCATGGTGATGGCCCTGATCATTGCCTTCGTCGGCCGCCGGATCAATCTCAATCGCTTCTCGATGCACGCGGTGTACCGCAACCGGATCGTGCGGGCCTTCATGGGATCGGCCCGGCACGACCATCAGCCCGATCGCTACACCAGCTTCGACCCGCTCGACGACCTGCGGGTGGCCGACGCGTTCGACCGGACCGGCCCGGCACGGCGGCTCTTTCCGGTGATCAACGTCGCGCTCAATCGGACGACGGGCAAGGACACCGCACGCGCGGCGCGCAAGGCGGTCTCGTTTACGATCACGCCGCTGCGATGCGGCGGCGCCTCCCTGCTGCGGACCGAGAAGGGGAAGCCTTGGCTGAAAGACGGGGCCTACGTGCGCACCGGCGACTACGCCGGCTCGGAGAAGGAGGTGGGCGAGGACGACAGCAGCCGCGGCATCCGGCTGGGCACTGTGGTGACGCTCTCGGGCGCGGCCGTCAGTCCCAACATGGGCTATCATTCCTCGCCGCTGATCGCGTTCCTGATGACGCTGTTCAACGTCCGGCTCGGGGCGTGGCTTCCCAACCCGGCGACCGTCACCAACAAGCACAGCGCGTTGCAGAGCGGCCCGCGCAATGGGGTGAAGACGATCTTGTCGGAGCTCGTCGGAATGTCGAGTGACGACAGCTCGTTCGTGTACCTCTCGGATGGCGGACATTTCGACAATCTCGGCTTGTACGAGATGCTGCGGCGGCGGTGCAGCCGTATCGTCGTTGTCGATGCGGCACAGGACGAGGCCTACGCTTATTACGACCTCGGCACTGTACTGCAGCGGGCCAGGATCGATTTCGGAATCGAGGTCAATTTCCTGCAGTCGGTTGCCGTCGGCAAGCCCGCTCTGCCGCTCCAGGGCGCTTATGCATCAGTGGCTTACCCAGAGACGCAGGATCAGCCAGCGGTCACCGGCTCGATCATCTACCTCAAGTCGTGGCTTCCCGGGGACGCACCGGCGCCGCTGCGGGCCTTCCAGGCACTCAAGGCGAACTTCCCGCACGACACGACGGCGAACCAGTTCTTTACCGAGACCGATTTCGAGAGCTACCGTGCTCTCGGAGACTATCTCGCGGACCAGATGCTGGAGAAGACCAAGATAGCGGCCGAGGCAGGGCTAGGCCAGGTCGCGTCGAAGGTGTCCGGCCTCGAGCGGGTCTTCTTCGGAGCCGAGCGGTTGCACAACGCATCCGCTTGACGCTCGTGCACCGCTCCGTCGAAGGCGACGGGGCGGGCGCATCGAGCGATGCGATGACCCCCGAGATGTCGCCATATCAAGCGACCCGAACAGAGATGCTAATAAAAAAGATCGCTCGATCGCCTACGCGAGGCGGCATCAACACCCTCGAAGGGTGTTGGTGCCCAGGAGAGGACTCGAACCTCCACGGCTTGCACCACTGGTACCTGAAACCAGCGCGTCTACCAATTCCGCCACCTGGGCCCTAGAGCGTCGCCTTGGCGGCGCCCCGGTGTCAGTCGTTTAGTCGGCGGCGGAGCCGGCGTCAACGCCGAACTCCGCCGTTTCGCGAGACAGGATCAGGCTCCCGTCGGCCACTCGCGGATGTCGACGAAGTGGCCCGCGATCGCCGCGGCCGCCGCCATCGCCGGGGAGACGAGGTGCGTGCGGCCCTTGTGGCCCTGACGGCCCTCGAAGTTGCGGTTCGAGGTCGAGGCGCAGCGCTCGTGAGGCTTGAGGCGGTCGGCGTTCATGCCGAGGCACATCGAGCAGCCCGGCTCGCGCCAGTCGAAGCCGGCGGCGATCAGGATCTTGGCCAGACCCTCCTCCTCCGCCTGCTGCTTCACCAGGCCCGAGCCCGGCACCACCATGCCCGACACGTTCGGGTGGATCGTCTTGCCCTCGACCATGCGGGCGACGATCCGCAGATCCTCGATCCGGCCGTTGGTGCAGGAGCCGATGAACACCTTGTCGAGGGCGATGTCGGTGATCTTCTGGCCCGGGGTCAGGCCCATGTAGGAGAGGGCCTTCTCCTTCGACACGCGCAGGTTCTCGTCCTCGATCGAGGCCGGATCCGGCACCCGGCCCTGGACCGAGACGACGTCCTCGGGCGAAGTGCCCCAGGTCACGATCGGCGGGAGATTGGCGGCATCCAACCGGATCTCGCGGTCGAAATGCGCACCCTCGTCGGACACGAGGTTGCGCCAGTAGGCGAGGGCGCGCTCGAACGCCTCGCCCTTCGGTGCCTTCGGCCGGTCCTTGATGTAGGCGAAGGTGGTCTCGTCCGGGGCGACCATACCAGCGCGGGCGCCGCCCTCGATCGACATGTTGCAGATCGTCATCCGGCCCTCCATCGAGAGCCCGCGGATCGCCTCGCCGGCATATTCCAGCACGTGGCCGGTGCCGCCGGCGGTGCCGATCTCGCCGATGATCGCCAGGATGATGTCCTTGGCGCCGACGCCGGCGGGCAGGCGCCCGTCGACGACGGCGCGCATGTTCTTCGCCTTCTTTTGGATCAGCGTCTGGGTGGCGAGCACGTGCTCGACCTCCGAGGTGCCGATGCCGTGGGCGAGCGCCCCGAAGGCGCCGTGGGTCGAGGTGTGGGAATCGCCGCAGACGATCGTCTGGCCCGGCAGGGTGAAGCCCTGCTCCGGCCCGATGATGTGGACGATGCCCTGCCGCTTGTCGAGGGCATCGTAATACTCGATGCCGAACTCGCGGACGTTCTCGGCCAGCGTGTCGATCTGCGTGCGGCTCTCGGGATCCTCGATGCCGAAGCTGCGATCCGAGGTCTGGACGTTGTGGTCGACGACCGCCAGCGTCTTCTCCGGGTGGCGCACCCGGCGCCCGGCGAGACGAAGCCCCTCGAAGGCCTGGGGCGAGGTGACCTCGTGGACGAGGTGACGGTCGATGTAGAGGAGGCAGGTGCCGTCCGGCTGACGATCGACGACGTGGTCGTCCCAGATCTTGTCGTAGAGGGTGCGAGGGGCAGTCATCGGGGTGTTTGCCTTGTCACGAAGACCTGACGGTAGGGCCGGGCGCGTGGCGCGCGCACGCGGCGGACCCGTCATGTAACCGCCTGAACCGCCGACGGGTAGACCCCGCGGCGCCGCAAGGGGATGCAGGCGTCGCAAGGGCGCCGAGACCCGACCGCCATCTTCGGCCGCGCGGCCTCTCGGGGGCCCCGGCAGCGTCGGAATATGCTTGGCCGCTGGCAGGTCTCGTCCCACCCACGACCTCATCCTGAGGTGTCAGCCGATTGAGAATCGACTGACCCTGAAGGAGGCCTCCAGACGTCTGTGCGTTTTCCGGAGGCCTCCTTCGAGGCTCCCTTCGGTCGCACCCCAGGATGAGGTCGCGGGTGGGGTGGAGCGTATCCTGCAGCGCATCCTTCAGATCTTGAGCGGAGTCTTACTCCTTCACCGCTCCGGTCATGGCCGAGACGTAGTGCTCGACGAAGAACGAGTAGAGGATCACCAGCGGCAGCGAGCCGACGAGTGCGCCCGCCATCAGCGAGCCCCAGCGGTAGATGTCGCCGTCGACGAACTCGCTCACCACCGCCACCGGCACGGTCTTGTTCTGGGTCGAGGACAGGAAGGTCAGTGCGTAGATGAACTCGTTCCAGCACAAGGTCAGCGAGAAGATCCCGGCCGAGATCAGCCCCGGCACCGCCAGCGGCAGGATGATCTTGACGAGGATCTGCCAGCGGCTCGCCCCGTCGATGAGCGCGCACTCTTCCAGTTCGTAGGGGATGGTCTTGAAGTACCCCATCAGGAGCCAGGTCGAGAACGGGATCAGGATGGTCGGGTAGACCAGCACCAGGGCGAAGGGCGAATCGTAGAGCCCGTAGGCCTGGATGATGGTGGCGAGCGGGATGAACAGGATCGAGGGCGGCACCAGGTAGGCGAGGAAGATCGCCGCGCCGACCGCCACCGCGCCCTTGTAGCGGATCCGCACGATCGCGTAGGCCGCGAGCACGCTGGCGAACAGCGACAGCACGGTGGCCGCCACCGAGATCATCATCGTGTTCCAGAGCCACAGCGGATAGTTGGTCTGGAACAAGAGCTTCGTGATGTGCTTGAGCGTCGGCGAGACCACCCAGAACGGGTTGTAGGTCTCCATGTCGATGAGCTGGTCGTCCGGTTTGATGGCGGTCAAGGCCATCCAGTAGAACGGGAAGAGCAGCACCACCAGGATGACGAAGAGCGGCAGGTAGACCGTGACGACGCGCTTGGGCAGCGTGTCGAGATAGGCCATGCCTTCGCTGTCGTCGGGGGTGTGGGCGGTCGTGGTCGCGGCCATGGGTGTTCGATCCTTCTTGTCAGCCGGTCTGCCACTTGCGGTTCTGGAGGCCGAACCACGAGATCCCGATGGCGAAGATCAGGAACGGCACCATCGCGGTGGCGATGGCCGCGCCCTCGCCGAGATTCCCCGACAGGATGCCGCGCTGGTAGGACAGGGTCGCCATCAGGTGGGTGGCGTTGACCGGGCCGCCGCGGGTCATCGCCCAGATCAGCTGGAAGTCGGTGAAGGTGAACAGCACCGAGAAGGTCATCACCACGGCGATGATCGGGGTGAGGAGCGGCAGGGTGATGTGGCGGAAGTTCTGCCACGGGGTCGCGCCGTCGATCGTCGCCGCCTCGTAGAGCGAGGGCGAGACGGTCTGGAGGCCGGCCAGCAGCGTGATGGCGATGAACGGCACGCCGCGCCAGATGTTGGCGAAGGTCACGCAGATCCGCGCCATGGTCGGATCGCCCAGGAAGTCGATGTTGTGGTCGAGCAGGCCGAGATGGCGCAGCGACCACGAGATGATCGAGAACTGGCTGTCGAAGATCCACCAGAAGGCCAGCGCCGACAGCACGGTCGGCACGACGAACGGGATCAGCACGATCGAGCGGATCAGCGCCTTGAACGGCAGCCGCTTGTTGAGCAGCAGCGCCAGGTAGAGGCCGATGCCGAACTTCGCCACCGAGGCGAAGCCCGTATAGACCAGCGTGTTGAACACCGAGAGCCAGAAGACGCTGTCGTCCCACAGCCATTCGTAGTTCTCGATCCCGACGAAGTTGCCGCCGCGCCCGATGCGGGTGTCGGTGAGCGAGAGCCAGATGCCCTTCGCCAGCGGATAGGCCAGGAACAGCAGCAGGATCGCGGCCGCCGGCAGCATGAACCAGAAGCCCAGCCAGCCGCGGCTCGTCCGCAGCCGGCTCCAGGCCGAGCCGGTCGTGGACGCCGCCGCGGCGGGGCGGGCGAGGGCGATGTCGGCCACGGGGAGCCTCCTCCGGGTGTGTTTTCGTTCTCGGGCTGTCTCGGGGCAGACGAGAGCGGCATCATCGGACTGCCGCACTCATCCGTCGCCGCATGAGACGCGGGTTTCTCCTCTCCCCGCGGGCGGGGAGAGGACTTCATCGACCTTGTCGTCGATGAAGTGAGCGCAGGCGGAGCCGGAGCGAGGGTGAGGGGGTGCTCCCGGAGGTGTCTCACCCGGGAACACCCCCTCACCTTCGGCTACCGCCTCGCTTTGGTGACGACTAGGCCACCAAAGCCCTCTCCCCACCCGCGGGGAGAGGGGAATGCGCACGGATCGCTGCGTGACGCTGTCGGCCCTCTCGAACGAGGGGGTGAGCGCATCAGGCCGACCGGAAGATCCGCTGGGCCTGCTTCTCCGCCGTGCGGATCGCGCCCTTCAGGTCCTCGCGGCCGGTGCAGTAGGAGGCGAACATGTCGACGACGACGAAGTCGGCGAGCACGGCGGCCACCTTCTCGCTCACCGGGGCGAGACCGCCGGCGGCCAGCGTCCGGGTCGAGGCCTCGCCGAACACCTTGTTCTTCGGGTCGGCGGTCCAGATCGGGTTGTTGGAATACGCCCGCAGCGGGTGGCAGAGATAGCCCTGCGCCGATTCGAGCCAGGCGTTGTAGTTCTGGGCCTCGAGCGCGAAGGCCATGAAGGCTTTGCAGGCGTTCGGCGCCTTGGTGTAGGTGTAGGCCAGGATCGGGAAGGCGAGCTGGAACTCGGTCGGCTTGCCGGACTTGCCGACCGGGTAGGCGGCGTGGTCCATGTCCGCCGCGATGTCCTTCTTCTCGTTCTTCGCCGCGGCGTAGATCGAGATGCCGTTGTTGGTCAGGTACAGGTCGCCCGACAGGAACGCCTTGTTGTTGGACGAGTCGTTCCACGACACCGTGCCGGGCACGAAGGTCTCGTAGAGTGCCTTGACGTATTCGAGCGCCTTGGCGGTCTCCGGCGAGTTGATGATGATCTTCTCGTTGGCGTCGACCAGGTTGCCGCCATGCGACCACAGCGCCCAGTGGATCCACGAGTTGGCGTCGCCGGTGGCGTGGCCGAGCGCGAAGCCCGCCGGGGTGTTGTTCTTCTTCATCGCCTTGCAGAGTTCCAGGAAGCCGTCGAGGTCCTCCGGGAATTTCTGGAAGCCGGCCTTGTTCATGGCCGAGATGCGGTAGTTGAGGTAGCCGCCGTTGAACGCCATCGGAATGGCGATCCACTCGCCCTTCACCTTGCCGTAGGCCTCGGCGGTGGGCAGCCAGCCGCCGTACTTCTTGCCGAGATAGTCCGCGACGTCGCCGACCTTGAGGCACTTCGACGGGAAGAGGGCCGGGAAGGAGTAGAGGCCCCAGACCATGTCCGGGCCCTGGCCGGTATTGGCCGCGACCGAGGCCTTGGGCTGGATGTCGT
The DNA here is from genome assembly GCF_036448855.1 of Methylobacterium ajmalii. Taxonomy (NCBI): domain Bacteria; kingdom Pseudomonadati; phylum Pseudomonadota; class Alphaproteobacteria; order Hyphomicrobiales; family Methylobacteriaceae; genus Methylobacterium; species Methylobacterium ajmalii. The sequence goes on along the minus strand of NZ_JAZFXT010000019.1, from coordinate 36,371 downwards.
CGAAGGATTCGCTCGTCACGCTCACCGGTACGCCGGTGGCCTTAGTGAAGGCATCGACGAGGCGCATGAAGGCCTCGTCCTCGGCGGGGATGAAGCGCTTCCAGCGCAGGAGCTTGAGCGAGGCGCCGGCCTCGGGCTTCCACTGGCTCTCCTGGGCCCAGGCGCGGGCGAAGCCCTCGAGGCCCGCGGCGGAGGCGAGGCCGAGGGCGGCACCCGCCTTGAGGATCTGGCGACGATCGAAGGCTGACATCGTGGCGTGTCTCCCGGGATTGTTCTGATCGTTGATCGGTCGCGGCCGGCGGCGGGATGGCGTCCCGCCGCCGGCCGGAAGTCCTCGGCTCAGTTCAGCCGGCGGCCGTTCTCGGCGTCGAACAGGTGGACGAGGGCGGGATCGGCGGTGATGCCGATCCGCTCGCCCGGGCCGGCGCCGATCCGGTCGCGGAACACGCAGGCGATGTCGCGGGCGACCTCGTTGGCGATGGCCTGGGTGCCGCCGCCGGGCGGGCGCACCAGCACCATGGTCTCGGAGCCGGTCGGCTCCACCACGGCGACCTCGACCGGTACGCCGCCCTCCGCCAGGCGGACATGCTCCGGCCGCAGGCCGTAGACCGCCGGCATGCCGTCGGCGGGGCGCGCGCCGCGGGTCGGCAGCGGCAGGGTCAGGCCGCTGTCGGTGCGGAACGTGTCGCCCGAAATCTTGCCCTTCAGGAAGTTCATCGACGGCGAGCCGATGAAGCCGGCGACGAAGATGTTGTCGGGCCGGTCGTAGAGTTCGAGCGGCGCACCGACCTGCTCGACCACGCCGTCATGCATCACCACGATCTTGTCGGCCATGGTCATGGCCTCGATCTGGTCGTGGGTGACGTAGACCGTGGTGGTGCGAAGCCGCTGGTGCAGCTCCTTGATCTCGGCCCGCATCGCCACCCGCAGCTTGGCGTCGAGGTTGGAGAGCGGCTCGTCGAAGAGGAACACCTGCGGATCGCGCACGATCGCCCGCCCCATCGCGACGCGCTGGCGCTGGCCGCCCGAGAGCTGGCGCGGATAGCGGTCGAGGAGTTTTTCCAGCCCCAGGATCGCCGCGGCGCGGCCGACGCGGCTCTCGATCTCCTCCTTGGCGGCCTTCCTCAGCTTGAGCGAGAAGGCCATGTTGTCCTTCACGGTCATGTGCGGGTAGAGCGCGTAGTTCTGGAACACCATGGCGATGTCGCGCTCCTTGGGCGGCACCGCGTTGACGACGCGCGAGCCGATCCGGATCTCGCCCGCCGTGATGTTCTCCAGCCCCGCGATCATGCGCAGCAGGGTCGATTTCCCGCAGCCCGACGGGCCGACCAGGATCACGAATTCCCCGTCCTGAATGTCGATCGACACGCCGTGCAGGATCGGGGTGGCCCCGAACGACTTGCGCACGTTCCTGATTTCCAGCCCGGCCATCGGCTCCTCGTGGTCGTGTCTATGAGAATAGGGTCGCGCGCGGCGCGCGGACCGAAACGGCAGCGCTGCCACAGGCAGACGACGAACACACGACAGGCGGGCCCCGATCAGGGTGTCTGGCGCTCATTGGGGTGTTTCCTCGACCCGTCGAACGGGGCGGCCTGTCTTGCCGCCTCTCGTGTTGGCGGCCATCATCGGGCGCGCGGGGCGCAAGATCAAGCGCCCTCGCCATGCGCCCATCGTCGGATGGCCAGAAAAGACCGGGAGACAGGCTTGAAGTCCACAGATGTTCTGATCATGCGGCCGATGTCGCCGCTCGTGACCGAAAGCCTGGAGAGGCATTTCACCCTCCACCGCGGCGACTTGGCGGAGGACAAGGAGCGCTTCCTCGACGAGGTCGGGCCGAAGATCCGCGGCATGGCGGTGAGCCATGTCCACGTGAACGACGCCCTGCTCGACCGGCTGCCGAAGCTCGAGATCGCCGCCAATTTCGGCGTCGGATACGATACGATCGACGCGGCGGCCTGCGGCCGGCGCGGCGTGATGGTGACGAATACGCCCGACGTGCTCACCGACGAGGTCGCCGACCTGGCCGTCGGCCTGCTCCTCGCCACCGTGCGGCAGATCCCGCAGGTCGACCGCTACCTGCGCCAGGGCAAGTGGCTGGAGAAACCCTACCCGCTGACCGGCACGCTGCGCGGGCGCAAGGTCGGCATCCTGGGGCTCGGCCGCATCGGCCGGGCGATCGCCCACCGCCTCGTCGCCTTCGGGCTGCCGATCGCCTATCACGGCCGCACCAAGCAGTCGGATGTACCCTACGAGTACTTCCCCTCGCTCATCGAGATGGCCAAGGCCTGCGACGTGCTGATGGTGGTGGCGCCCGGCGGTCCCGAGACGAAGAACATCGTCGGCCGCGAGGTGCTGGAGGCGCTGGGGTCTGAGGGCGTGCTGGTCAACGTCGCCCGCGGCACGCTGGTGGACGAGGACGCGCTCGCCGCAGCTTTGGCCGACGGCACGATCCAGAGCGCCGGCCTCGACGTCTTCGCCGAGGAGCCGAAGGTGCCGGACGCCCTCATCCGGCAGGAACATGCGGTTCTTCTGCCACATGTCGGCTCGGCCTCGCACCATACGCGCAACGCGATGGGCCAGCTCGTCGTTGATAACCTGACCTCCTGGTTCCAGGGCAACGGTCCGGTGACGCCGGTGGCCGAGACACCCTGGAAGGCCTGACGAACCCGAGAGCCACGCCATGCGCCTGCGCCGCCTCCTCCCCGTCCTCGGTTTCCTCACCTGGGCGGGATGCGCGGCGGCGCAGGAGGCGAGCCCGCCCCCGGATGTCGCGGGGCCGTGGGAGCTGGCGCTGGACGGCAGCTTCCGCCGCTGCGGCCTGATGCTGGGAGCGGAGCCCGGGAGCGTGGGCCGGGCCCTGCGCTTCCCCGCCGGCTGCCGGCGGGCGCTGCCACTGATCAACGGCATCGTCGGCTGGCGCCAGGAGGGGGAGATGATCCAGCTCCTCGACCGGGAGGGCCAGCCGGTGCTGGCCTTCGCGGGCCCCGAGGGCGACGGCCCGCGCAGCGCCGAGACCCCCGGCGGCGAGCGCTACAGCCTGGCTCAGGCGGGCACGATCCCGACCAGCTCGCGGCCCGCAGCGCCGCTGGTGACGCAAGCCGCGCTGACGACCCCGTCGAGCCTGCGCGGAGCCGGTCCGGAGAATTGGGCCGGAGCACCTTCGACCGCCGCCTCGGTGGCCGGGCTCTACACCCTGGACCGCTTCGTCGAGAAGGACGTCTGCCGGGTGGTGCTCCGGGCCGAGACCGCCCAAGTGACCGCCCAAGTGACCGCCCAGGTGCAGGAGGGCTGCCGCGACCCCGGCCTCGCCCTGTTCGATCCGACCGCCTGGCACTACGAGGCCGGCCGCCTCACCCTCGTGGCGCGACGCGGCCACAGCGTCGAGCTGATCCCGGTGGGGGAGGGGCGCTGGCGCCGCGACCCCGAGATCGGCACCACCTTCCTGCTCCGGCGGGTGGAGCCGTGAGGGCGCATCAGAAGGTCCCCCGGTGCCTGTCGGCGCTCAGGGCCGTGCCCTCGAAGCAGCGGTCCTGCGGTCCACGCTGGCCGTGCCCGACGCTCCACGAGCGAGGCCAGTGGATGCCCTCGACGTCCGTTGCCGTCGCGGCTGCGAACGAGGTCGGCAGCCTCGCCGTGATTCCGGGGGAGGACGCCGCCAAGGTCCCATATCCGGAGAGGATCTGACCCGAACGTCGCAGTCGCGATCGAAGGACGGTGGACACGCCGGTGCACCTGGCGGTGCCACGCGTCATGCCGGGGAACGAGGATGACCGCAGCCAGGTCGGGACGCCGACTTGTGCGGATCAGGCATGTCAGAAACAGTGCATGACACGCTCTCGGATTCTCTTGTCTTAATCCAGTCCTGCCTCACCCCCGCCGCAACAGTTGCAACGGGCTTCCGGGCCCGTACGCCACCCAGATCGCCGCGCAGGCCGCCTGGCGGTCGGTGCGGAGCCGGCCGTCGAGGTCGTCGAGGGCGGCCTGCAGGCGGGCGGACCGGGTCTTCTGGAAGAAGTCGGCGTGGTTGAGCTGCACCTGCGACGAGAAGGTCCGGAAATGCTCCGCGTCGATCCGCACGCCGTCGCAGCGGCGGCTGGCGAGATCGGCCTCGATGCCGGTGAGGAGCACCGGATCCTGCGGGGAGGCCGGCTCCCGGTGTGGCTGGGCCGTGAAGCAGAAGGCCGCCCAGGCAGCGGCGACGAGAAGTGGCCGAACGATCATGGCTGCGCTCGTGCAAGGGCACGGGGTTGATCCTGCCCGACGGAAGCGCCGAGTCCGCTCGGCGTTCCCGAGCCCACCCCCCGTCATGTGCGCGAGCGCACGCGCCTGCGTCAGGCCGGATCGCGCTCGATCCAGACCGGATCCATCGCCGGCATCGCCTCGTCGAACGGCGCCGGCCCGGGCGCCTCGCCGCGGATCAGGATCTCGGCCTCGTCATGATCGACGTCGCGCATCTGCTCGGCGAGCAGCGCGAGGTAGCTCGCCGCGGCGGCGGTGCCGAACAATTCGGCGAAGCGCGCATGGGCCACCGCCGTCATCGTCTCGACCACCGCATCGGGCGGGGTGCCGGCCGCGACGGCGTTGTCGAACACCGCCCGCCAGGCGCGCGACAGGCGCTCGCGCAGTTCGAAGGTATCGTCCACGGATCGGCCTTTCCGGGCCGGGAACGGCCGGGGCGGAGTATGGCCGCGCGGCCCCGCGGTTTCCAGGCCGGGGAGGGGTGTCAACCGGCCGGCCGGGCGCGATATCCGCCTCGGCGGCCTCCCGGCCGCGAGGGAGAACACCCGATGAAACTCTACGGCACCAGCCTGTCGCCCTTCGTCCGCAAGGTGCTGGTCGTCCTCGCCGAGAAGGGCGTCGAGGTCCAGCACGTGCCGCTGCGCTTCCACGACCCCGATCCGCGCTTCCAGGCCGCGAGCCCGCTCGGCAAGATCCCGGCGCTCGACGACGACGGCTTCCTGCTGGCCGATTCCTCGGCGATCATCCACTACCTGGAGCGCAAGCATCCGGCGCCGGCTTTGCTGCCGACGGAGGCCCGGGATCTCGGCCGGGCGATCTGGTTCGACGAGTTCGGCGATACCGAGCTGTTCCCGGTCCTGATCAAGCCGTTCGTGCAGCGGGTGCTGCGGCCGAAGATGATGAACCAGCCCTGCGACGAGGCCGTGGTGGCCAAGTGCCTCGGCGAGGAGTTGCCGCGGCTCTACGACTACCTGGAGGGGCAGATCGATGGGGAGTTCCTTGTCGGCGGCGCGTTCGGCCTGGCCGACATCTCGGTCGCGACGAGCTTCCACAACCTGCGTCTCGCCGGCGAGACGGTCGATGCCGGGCGCTGGCCGCGCCTCGCGGCCTACGTGACCGGCATCCTGGAGCGCCCGTCGTTCAAGACGGCGATCGCGGCCCGCCAGGGCTGAGGCGGGAGGCGAGGGGGCGGGACGCCGTCCCCTCGCTCAGCGCCCGGCTTTCATCATCGTCCCTTGGCGCTGCGGCGGTAGAAGCCGTCGACCTGGGACTGGGCCTCGGCCCGGTCGCGCTCGTTGGCGGCCGCCATTGCCTGCTCCTGCAGGGTGACGATCCACTGGTCCTTGGGCCCGTCCGCCGCATCGCGGGCCAGCGTCAGCCAAGCGAGGCCCCGGGCGCGCTGCACGGTGACGCCCTGGCCGTTGATCAGGAGCTGGCCGAGCAGCGCCTGGGCCGCCGGATGCCCCTTCTCGGCGGCGAGGTTGAACCAGCGCGCCGCCTGGCGCGGGTCCTGGGTCACGCCGGTGCCGTCGAGGTAGAGCCGGGCGAGATTGTACTGCGCGTTCGGGTCGCCGTAGTAGGTCGCCGCGTAGTTGAACATGTCGTAGGCGCGCTCGACGTTCGAGCGCACGTAGGAGCCCTTGATCCCGTCGAGGAAGTAGCGGCCGAGCGCCGTGAAGGCGCTCGCCACCACGCCGGCATTCGGCGCCTCCGGGCCCTCGTCGGCGTTCTCGTCGGCGATCTTCGAGAAGAACTCGAACGCCTTGAGGTCGTCGTGCGGGACGCCGTCGCCCTCCGCGTACATGCGGCCGAGCTTCCACAGGGCCAGCGCGTGGCCCTGCCCGGCGGCGTATTCGAGGGCGCGGGCGGCGCCTTCCTTGTCGCCCGCATTGTAGTCGCGCATGCCCGTCCGCATCGCCTCGCGGGCGTTGCGGTAGCCCGTCGCGGCCGGCACCGGGGTCCGCACCGCGGCGTCGAGCGCCGCGGTCGGGCCGGCCCCGGCCATGACGAGGCCGAGAAGCGCGAGGAGGAACCGGCGGCCCGCCCGACGGGGCAGGCCGGCCTCAGATATCCGCATAGGAGAGCGTCTCCTGGGCCCCGCCCGGATGCGTCACCGCGCCGTTCACCGCCGGGCCGACGGTCTGCGCGTATTTCCACAGGTAGCCCGAGGTCGAATCGTTGGCCCGCGGCTGCCAGGCCGCGCGGCGCTGGGCCAGCTCCTCGTCCGAGAGGTCGACCGAGAGCGTGCCCTGGATCGCGTCGATGCGGATGAGATCGCCGTCCTTGAGCAGGCCGATCGGGCCGCCCACCGCCGCTTCCGGCCCGACATGGCCGATGCAGAAGCCGCGGGTGGCGCCCGAGAAGCGCCCGTCGGTGATAAGCGCCACCTTGTCGCCCATGCCCTGGCCGTAGAGGGCGGCGGTGGTCGCCAGCATCTCGCGCATGCCGGGGCCGCCGCGCGGGCCCTCGTAGCGGATCACCAGGACCTCGCCCTCCTTGTAGGTGCGGTTCTTCACCGCCTCGAAGCAGGCCTCCTCGGTGTCGAAGACGCGCGCCGGGCCGGCGAAGGTCTGCTTCTCCGGCGGCATGCCGGCGACCTTCACGATCGCGCCCTCCGGCGCCAGGTTGCCCTTGAGGCCCACCACGCCGCCGGTCGCGGTGATCGGCTGGCTGGAGGGCCGCACCACGTCCTGGTTGGCGTTCCAGGCCACCTTGGCGAGGTTCTCGGCGATGGTCCGCCCGGTCACCGTCAGGCAGTCGCCGTGGAGGTAGCCGCCGTCGAGCAGCGTCTTCATCAGCAGCGGGATGCCGCCGACCTCGAACAGGTCCTTGGCGACGTAGCGCCCGCCGGGCTTCAGGTCGGCGATGTAGGGGGTGCGCTTGAAGATCTCGGCGACGTCGAACAGGTCGAACTCGATGCCGCATTCGTGCGCGATCGCCGGCAGGTGCAAGGCGGCGTTGGTCGAGCCGCCCGATGCCGCCACCACGGTCGCGGCGTTCTCGAGCGCACGGCGGGTGACGATGTCGCGCGGGCGGATGTTCTTGGCCAGGAGCTCCATCACCATCTCGCCGGCGGTGGCGCAGAACCGGTCGCGGATCTCGTAGGGGGCGGGCGCACCGGCCGAGTACGGGAGCGCCAGGCCGATCGCCTCGGAGACGGTCGCCATGGTGTTGGCGGTGAACTGCGCGCCGCAGGCGCCGGCCGACGGGCAGGCGACCTGCTCCAGCTCCTCGAGGTCGTCGTCGCTCATCGCGCCGACCGAGTGCTTGCCGACCGCCTCGAACAGGTCCTGGATGGTGACGGGCTGACCCCGGAAGGTGCCGGGCAGGATCGAGCCGCCATAGATGAAGACGGAGGGCACATTGAGGCGCACCATCGCCATCATCATGCCGGGCAGGGACTTGTCGCAGCCGGCGAGGCCGACGAGCGCGTCGTAGGCGTGGCCGCGCATGGTCAGCTCGACCGAGTCGGCGATCACCTCGCGGGACGGCAGCGAGGCGCGCATGCCGCGATGCCCCATGGCGATGCCGTCGGTGACCGTGATGGTGCAGAACTCGCGCGGGGTGCCGCCGGCCGAGGCCACGCCCTTCTTCACGGCCTGGGCCTGGCGCATCAGCGAGATGTTGCAGGGCGCCGCCTCGTTCCAGCACGACGCCACGCCGATCAGCGGCTGGTGGATCTGCTCGCGGGTCAGCCCCATGGCGTACAGGTACGAGCGATGCGGCGCGCGGTCGGGACCCTCGGTCACGTGGCGGCTGGGCAGCTTCGATTTGTCGGTGGTGTGACGCGCGTCCATGGCCCTGTCCCGTACCCGTGGTTTCTTGAAAGGCCGGTTTTGCCCCGGTCCCGCTCCCTGCGCCGTCCCGGGACGGCGTGCGCGAAACGATGCCACCCGAGGGCCGGTCCGCCAGCGCCGCCCGTGATCTCCGGCAACCCCCGAATGACCGCGATAAAGCGCTGTAGGGACAATCGCTTAACGTGGCCGTTGAGGTGCCGCCGGTTTATGGCGGGAACGCGGCGGAGCAAAGTGCGGTCTGAGGCAAACCTGGGATGCTTTCGGGGTGTTGCGACCTCGCCACAGCTAAGCTTGCGGCGGACGTCCGGCGGGGGGTGGGGATGTCCGTCGGAAGCCGGCCTCTACATGGCGGCCGTTTGTGCCCGGCTTGAGGCGGGTTCGTGCGGATGTCGGGGCCGGGACGGGGCATTCGTGGCGCCGCGGCCCCCCCGCTGCGGGCGGCCGACGGGCCGTCGCTTCGTGCCCGGTGCGGGCCGCGCGCCTGCTTAGACCCTTGTTTCGTCGCAGATTTTCGTCGCAGAACCGGATGCCGCCTCCGCGAAATCTGCCTCTCAGGCCGAGCGCGGCGCCGCCACCGGGTGGCGCAGTCCCGCGATCACCGCCCGGAGCGCGCCGGCCTCGGCTTCCGTCGCGTCGGTGCGGGCGTAGATGCGGTCGTGGACGAAGGAGAGCTTGCCGATCGTCGCCGGGGTCATCCGGAACGGATACAGGTCGGGCTGGCCCATGCTGCGGTTGAGCGAGTTCATCGCGAAGGTCAGCGGCAGCCAGGCCTCGATGAGCCGGCCGAAATCCGGGCTGCGGTAGGGATCGAAATCGACCTTCGCGGCGAGCGTGATCGGCGCGTGCAGGGCCGGCCCGGCCTGGAGCTTGGGCTGCACCCGCACCCCGAACTGGCTGGCGGTCTCCAGCGTGTCGACGATGTGCATGTAGTGGGCCCAGGTCTCGGCGAAGTCCTCCCAGGGGTGGGAGGTGGCGTAGGTCGACACGAAGGTCTCCTGCCAGCCCTCCGCCGGGCCGTGCGCGTAGTGGCGCTGGAGCGCGGCGCCGTAATCCGCCCGCTCGTCGCCGAACACCGCCCGGAACGCCTCGAGGCAGGGATCGGCCCGCACCAGCACGTTCCAGAAATAATGCCCGATCTCGTGGCGGAAGTGCCCGAGCAATGTGCGGTAATGCTCGCCGAACTGCGTGCGCCGGCGCTCGCGCTCGACGTCGTCGGCCTCCGCGATGTTGAGGGTGATGAGGCCGTTGTCGTGCCCGGTCAGCACCGGCGGGCCGATCAGGTAGGATTCCGCCGGATCGACCAGGAAGTCGAAGGCGAGGCCGGCCGGGTCCTCGCGCCGCGAGGCGAGCGGCAGGCGCAGCCGCAGCATGGCGTAGAACAGCCGGCGCTTGGCGGCCTCGACCTCGCGCCAGCGAGTCTGGTTCCAGGGAATCGACAGGTCGGGCACCACCCGGTTGTGCCGGCAGGCGACGCAGAACGTTTCCGCCGAGCCCGCGGGCACGAGCCAGTTGCAGCCCCCCGATTCGCGGTTGGCGCAGGGGCGGTAGCGGCGGCGCGCGTCGGCCAGCCCGCGCCAGCGCGAGCTGGCCGGGACCATGGCGGTCAGGTCGGCGAGGTCCGGGTCGTAGCCGAGGCGGCACTCGCAGCTCTCGCAGGCATCGGCCTCGAAATGGGCCGGCTGAGCGCAGGCCTGGCACTGGAAGATCTTCATCGCGGCGTCCGGCGGGCCCCGGCCGGATGCCGAGCGGGGCCATGGCTCACCAAGGACGGATACCGGTCGGAAGTTCCGCCGCCGACGGCACGGGACTTGCCTTAATTTCGGCCAGCCGCCCGGGACGAGGCCTCGCGATGACGTAGAGAGACGCGACACCGGTTGACGCCCGCGACGCGGCGGCTGACGCGGGCCCGGCCAAGGTGTAAAACGCCCTCGAACGCGCGGACAGGCCGGCGGGCGCCCCTTCTTCCAGCATCAAGGTTCGGAGTCGTCGTGTCGATCAAGGCCGCCCTGCACCACGTCACGTCCTACACCTACGACCGGCCGATCTCCCTCGGGCCGCAGGTGATCCGCCTGCGCCCGGCGCCGCATACGCGGACCCGGATCGAGAGCTACGCCCTCAAGGTCACCCCGGCCAACCACTTCGTGAACTGGCAGCAGGACCCGAACGGCAACTGGCTCGCCCGGCTGGTCTTCCCCGAGAAGACGACGCAATTCCGCGTCGAGGTCGACCTCGTCGCCGACATGTCGGTGATCAACCCGTTCGACTTCTTCGTCGAGGACTACGCGCAGACCCGGCCCTTCGCCTATCCGGACGAGCTGAAGGCCGAGCTCGGCCCCTACCTCGCGGTCGAGGAGGGGGGACCCGAGGTCGACGCCCTGATGGCGCGGCTGCCGGCCGAGCCCAACACCGTGCAGTTCCTGGTGGCGCTGAACGCGCTCGTCCGGGACACGGTGTCGTACGTCGTGCGGATGGAGCCCGGGGTGCAGACCCCGGCCGAGACGCTCAGGAAGGGCAGCGGCTCGTGCCGCGACTCGGCCTGGCTGCTGGTGCAGGTGCTGCGGCGCCTGGGTCTCGCCGCCCGCTTCGTCTCCGGCTACCTCCTCCAGATGGTGCCCGACACCACGGCGGTCGACGGGCCGGCCGGCACCACCACCGACTTCACCGACCTCCACGCCTGGGCCGAGGCCTACGTGCCGGGCGCCGGCTGGATCGGGCTCGACGCGACCTCGGGCCTCCTGTGCGGCGAGGGCCACGTCCCGCTCGCCGCGACGCCGCATTACCGCTCGGCGGCGCCGATCTCCGGCCTCGCCGAGCCGGCCGAGGTCGCGTTCGACTTCGCCATGACCGTCACCCGGGTCGCCGAGGCGCCGCGGGTGACCAAGCCCTTCTCCGACGAGGCCTGGGCCGCCCTCGACGCGCTCGGCGAGCGGATCGACCGCGATCTCGCCGGGCAGGACGTGCGCCTGACCATGGGCGGCGAGCCGACCTTCGTGTCGGTCGACGACTTCGAATCGCCGGAATGGAACGCCGCCGCCGTCGGCCCGACGAAGCGGGGGCTGGCCGACCAGCTGATCCGGCGCCTGCGCGACCGCTTCGGCCCCGGCGGGTTCCTGCATTACGGCCAGGGCAAGTGGTACCCGGGCGAGAGCCTGCCGCGCTGGGCCTTCGCGCTCTACTGGCGCAAGGACGGCACGCCTGTCTGGCGCGACCCGGACCTCATCGCCTCCGAGACCGGCCCGCGCGAGGCCGGCCTCGAGGAGGCCGAGGCGCTGATGCGCGGGCTCGCCCGCCGGCTCGGCCTCTCGCCCTACATCCAGCCGCTCTTCGAGGATCCCGAGCACTGGGAGCGCAAGCTCGCCGAGCTGCCGGTCAACGTCACGCCCCTCGATCCGAAGGTCGGCGACGCGGAATCGCAGGCCCGGATGGCGCGGGTCTTCACCCGCGGTCTCGAGACGGCCGTCGGCTACGTGCTGCCGCTCGCCAACGTCGCGGTCGGCCCCGAGCGGCACTGGGTGTCGGAGGCCTGGCAGCTCAAGCGCGGCGCGATCTACCTGGTGCCGGGCGATTCCCCGGCGGGCTTCCGCCTGCCGCTCGCCTCGCTGCCCTACGTGCCGCCGGGCGCCTACCCGTACTACGTGCCCCAGGACCCCGTGGAGCAGCGCGGGCCCCTCAGGCCCGGCGTCAAGCCTGCGCGCAAGCCCGCCCCGGTCGGCGTCGCGGTGCGCACCGCCCTGGCGATCGAGCCGCGGGACGGCGTGCTGTGCGTGTTCATGCCGCCGATCGAGCGGGTGGACGAGTACCTCGCGCTCCTCTCCGTCCTGGAGGAGGCCGCCGCCGAGATCGGCCAGCCGCTCCACGTCGAGGGCTACGAGCCGCCCTACGATCCGCGCCTCGCGGTGATCAAGGTCACGCCCGATCCCGGCGTGATCGAGGTCAACGTCCAGCCGGCCGCGACCTGGCGCGAGGCCGTCGAGATCACCACCGGGCTCTACCAGGATGCCCGCCAGACCCGGCTCGGCGCGCAGAAGTTCATGACCGACGGGCGCCATACCGGGACGGGGGGCGGCAACCATGTCGTGCTCGGCGGTTCGACCCCGGCGGATTCGCCGTTCCTGCGCCGGCCCGACCTGCTGAAGAGCCTGGTGCTCTACTGGCAGCGCCACCCGTCCCTGTCCTACCTGTTCTCCGGACTCTATGTCGGCCCGACCAGCCAGGCGCCGCGGATGGACGAGGCGCGCCACGACGGGCTCTACGAGCTCGAGATCGCCCTCGCCCAGGTGCCGCCGCCGGGCGGGCCCGAGGTGCCGCTCTGGCTCGTCGACCGGCTCTTCCGCAACATCCTCACGGACGTGACCGGCAACACCCACCGGTCCGAGATCTGCATCGACAAGCTCTACTCCCCGGACGGCCCGACCGGGCGGCTCGGCCTCCTGGAGTTCCGCTCGTTCGAGATGCCGCCCGAGGCACGGATGAGCCTCGCCCAGCAGGTGCTGCTGCGCGCCCTCGTCGCCTGGCTGTGGCGCGAGCCGCAGGAGGGCGGGTTCGTGCGCTGGGGCACGGCCCTCCACGACCGCTTCATGCTGCCCCACTTCCTGTGGGAGGATTTTTCCTCGGTCCTCGCCGATCTCGGCCGGGCCGGCTACGCCTTCGATCCGGCCTGGTACGAGGCGCAAGCCGAGTTCCGCTTCCCGCGCTACGGCGAGGTCGAGCGCGGCGGCGTGAAGCTCGAGCTGCGCCAGGCGCTGGAGCCCTGGCACGTTCTCGGCGAGGAGGGCGCCATCGGCGGCACCGTGCGCTACGTCGATTCGTCGGTCGAGCGGCTGCAGGTGAAGGTGACGGGCTACGTGCCGAGCCGGCACGTCGTCACCTGCAACGGGCGGCGCCTGCCGATGACCGATACCGGCCGCTCCGGCGAGGCGGTGGCGGGCCTGCGCTTCAAGGCCTGGCAGCCGGCCTCGGCCCTGCACCCGACGCTGCCGGTCCACGCGCCGCTCACCTTCGACGTGCTCGACAGCTGGAGCGGGCGCTCCCTCGGCGGTTGCGTCTACCACGTCGCCCATCCGGGCGGGCGCAACTACGAGACCTTCCCGATCAACACCTACGAGGCGGAAGGCCGCCGCCTCGCCCGCTTCCAGGAGAACGGCCACACCCCGGGCCGGGTCGGCACGCCGCCGGAGGAGCCCCGGCGCGAGTTCCCGCTCACCCTCGACCTGCGCACGCCCGCGCCGCGATGAGCGCGGCGGGGACGGCGCCGGGCGATACGCTCCCCGGGAACGGGCTCGTCGACCGGGATCCCGGCGACGGGGAGCCCGGGGCTTCGGGGCCGGTCGCCGACGGCCCGGCGGCGCAGGGCGGCCCGGCGCGAGGCGCGTCGGGCGGGGATCCGGACGACCGCGACTGCCTGGGCTGGATCGAGCCGGCCCGGGAGGACGACCCCGAGGCGCGCCTGGCGCGCTGGACCGCCGGCTACGCCGCCCAGCCGGGCCTGCCCGACGAGCTGGTCTCGGCGGACGGCGCCCTGCGGCCGGCCTGGGCCCGGTTCCTGGGCCACCTCGCCGGGCTGCCGGATTGCGAGATCGCCGCCCGGCTCGCCGCGGCGGGGCGGCACATCCACGGCACCGGCATCGCCTACCGGGCCTACGGCGACACGACCGAGCGCGACTGGCCGATCGGCGCCCTGCCGCTCCTGATCGAGAGGACCGAGTGGCAGGCGATCGCCGCCGGGGTGGCGCAGCGCGCCGAGCTGCTCGAGGCGGTTCTGGGCGACCTCTACGGCGAGGGTGCCCTCGCCCGGGCCGGCCTCGTGCCGGCGGCGGCGGTCGCGGGCGACCCGGAATTCCTGCGCCCCCTGGTCGGTGTGCCCCCCTCGGGCGGGCGCCACCTGCACTTCTACGCCGCCGACCTCGCCCGCGGGCCGGACGGCGCCTGGCGGGTGCTGGCCGACCGGACCCAGGCGCCGTCGGGCGCCGGCCACGCCCTGGAGAACCGGCTCGTGATGGCCCGGGCCCTGCCGGAGGTCTACGCCGCGCTCGACGTCGAGCGCGTCGCCTCGTTCTTCCAGGCGTTTCGCGACGGCCTCGCCGCCACGGCCTCCCGCGAGGAGCCGCGCATCGGGCTGATGACCTCGGGGCCCTACAGCGACACCTATGTCGAGCAGGCGGTGCTCTCCCGCTATCTCGGCTTCGCCCTGGTGGAGGGCGACGACCTCCTGGTGCGCGACGGGCTGGTGTTCATCCGCACGGTGGCCGGCCTCAAGCGGGTCGACGTGCTCTGGCGCCGCATCGACGGCGACTTCGTCGATCCCCTGGAGCTCAACCCCGCCTCGCGCCTCGGCGCGCCGGGCCTCGTCGAGGCGCTGCGTGCCGGTGCGGTGGCGATGGGCAACATGCCGGGCACCGGCCTCGTCGAGAGCGCCTGGCTCGCCGCCTCGCTGCCGGCGCTGTGCCGGCACCTCCTCGGCGAGCCCCTGCGCCTGCCCGGCCTGCCGACCTGGTGGTGCGGCGACCCCGCCCAGCGCGACGCCGTGCTGGAGCGGTTCGACTATCTGGCCTTCCGCCCGGCCGCCGCCCCGGCGCAGGGGGCGTTCAGCAGCCGCGCCTTCGGCGGGGGACGCGACGCGGCCGAGACCGCGCGCCTGCGCGGGGTGCTGCGCGACCGGCCCGGCGACCTCGTCGCCCACGAGCCGGTGCGCCTCTCCACCGCCCCGGTCTGGGACGGCACCCGGCTGGTGCCGCGCCCCTTCGTGCTCCGGGTCTTCGCAGCCGCGACGCCCGAGGGCTGGCGGGTGATGCCCGGCGGCTTCTGCCGCATCTCCGAGACGCCGGACGTGCGCCCGGTGGCGATGGGGGCCGGGGTGCGCGCCGCCGACGTCTGGGTGCTCTCCGACGGCTCAACCGCCGCGCAGGCGAGCCTCCTGCCGCCGAGCGACCGGGTCGCGGTGCGCCGGGTGCCCGGCCTGCTGCCGAGCCGGGCCGCCGACAACCTGTTCTGGCTCGGCCGCCACCTGGAGCGGGCCGAGGCGGTGATCCGCCTCACCGCCTGCCTGCTCGACGGAGCCGGCAGCGTCTCGATGGCGACCGAGGATCGCGCCACCTCGGCTCGCATCCGTGCCCTGCTGCACGCCTGGGGCGCCGTGCCGGCGACGGAGGGGCCGGCCGCCCGGCTCGCCCACCATGCCCTCTCGGACGGGGGGATGTGGGGCTCGGCGCTCGCCCACGCCCTGTCGGCCCGGCGCAACGCCTCATCGCTGCGCGAGCGCCTGTCGGGCGAGACCTGGCGGGCGCTCTCGTCCCTGCGGGAGGTGCTGGAGGCCCCGGCCGAGGGGACCGATTCGGAGGCCGCCCTCCTCGACCGGGCCGAGCGCGCCCTCTCGCTCACCGCGGCGCTCGCGGGCCTGGCCCAGGAGAACATGAACCGGGCCGGGGGCTTCGCCTTCGTCGACCTGGGCCGGCGGGTCGAGCGCGCGGTCCATGCCTGCCGCTTCGCCCTCGAGTTCGGGGCGGCCGGCGCCAGCACCGACGACCTCGGCGTGCTGCTCGAGCTCTCCGATTCCCGCATCTCCTACGGGGCGCGCTACATCCTCGGGGTCGCCCTGGCGCCGGTGCGCGACATGGTGCTGCTCGATCCCTACAACCCGCGCTCCCTCGCCTTCCAGGTCGAGCGCCTGGCCGAGCGCCTGGCCGGCCTGCCGTCGCTGCGCCAGGACGGGGTGGCGGAGGCGCCGGTGCGCCTCGTCGCGAGCCTCGCCGGGGAGGTCGCCGGCGCCGAGGCCGGCACGCTGCCGCTCGAGGCGGTGGCGGCCTGGGAGACCCGCCTGTGGGAGATCGCCGAGGCGGTCGCCGCGCGCTATTTCCCCGGCGGGTCGGATGCCGCGCGGCCGGAAACCCTCGCCACCCTGGCCTGAGCCGCGGCACCCGGGCCCCGGGCCCGGCACTCTGGACGATCGATCGGCTGCGATGCTCTACCGCCTGCGCCACCTCACGGCCTACGCCTACCGCAACCCGGTCGGCTATGCCCGCTGCACCCTGCGCCTCGCGCCGGCGGCGGGGGAGGGGCAGGTGCCGCTCTCGCACGAGGTCGTGGTCGAGCCCGCGCCCCGCACCGCGACCGAGCGCGGCGACTTCTTCGGCAACCGCACGGTGTCGCTCACCGTCGAGACGCCGCACCGGGATTTCCGGATCGACGCGCAGTCCCGCGTCCGCGTCGAGCGGCCGCCGCTGCCGGAGCCGGAATCCGGCCCGGCCTGGGAGGAGGTGCGCGAGCGGGTGCTGACCCGGCCCGGCCTCGATCCCGACGCGCCGGCCCATTTCACGGCGCCGAGCCGGCGGGTGCCGCTCCTGCCGGAGGTCACGGACTACGCGCGGGCGAGCTTCCCCCCCGGCGGCGGTGCCTATGCGGGGGCCTTCGACCTGATGCGCCGCATCCGCGCGGACTTCGCCTTCGACGCCGAGGCGACCGAGGTCGGCACGCCGCTCGCCCAGGCCTTCGCGGGCCGGCGCGGCGTGTGCCAGGACTTTTCCCATATCATGATCGCGGCGCTGCGCGGCCTCGGCCTGCCGGCCGCCTATGTCAGCGGCTACCTGCGCACCCTGCCGCCCCCGGGCCAGCCGCGGCTCGAAGGGGCGGATGCGAGCCACGCCTGGGTGGCGGTCTGGTGCGGGGAGGGCTGGATCGGCCTCGATCCGACCAACGGCATCGGCGTCCGGGACGACCATATCGTGGTCGCCCGCGGCCGCGACTACGCCGACGTGGCGCCGGTCGCCGGCATCATCGCCGGGTCGGGCGCGCAGAGCCTGCGGGTCGCCGTGGACGTGGTGCCGGAGGACGAGATCGCCTGAACGCCGCGCGTGGCGATGCGCGGGGGAACGTTCGGCGAGGGGAATGGGCGGGCCGGGCGATGCGCTGAACGCCGAGGAGAGATGTCCCGGCCCGCGGGTCGCGACACCAACCGAGTGCCGTCGATGGGACGGGACAGGGCCGGCGTGGCGAGGGGGACCATGGGCCGGTTCGCCGCCCGCGTCCTCAACTTGGATCAATCTCCGGCGATTTACCCGATCCGGACGATTCGCCCGGTGAAATCCCCCGGCGCCGAGATCCCCGCTGCGTCAGCGCCGTCGGCATGGCCGACGATCGCGCGGGGCGAGCGCGCGACCGCGGTCTCCCCGCAGCCGGCATCCGGGCTGCCCGTGCCCCGGGCGGCCGCGATCCCGGCCGCCGCCTGCTCCGTGCCGCCGCCGGCGAGCACGACGCATCGCGGGAAACTCGGCGAGAAAAGCTCGGCGTGAAGACTTCGCCGGACCCGCCCGAACCATCGCAGCGGCGCGCCGTTGCCCAGCCATGGATCTCACGCTCCAGCCCGTGCGCGTCAGGACAGGCAGCGAGGACGAGCGGGGCCTGCTGGTCTTCGCGGGCGGCGCGCTCGCGGCCGTGCTCGTCTGCCTCTCCGATGCCTACGGCGACGAAGCCGGCTCCTGGTTCCTGGAGGCGGGGTTCGGCCCCCTGGCGTCGCACCAGCCGGCGGCCTTCGCCGATCTCGACGCGGCGCAAACCTGGATCGCCCGGCGGCTCGCCGCCGAGCCTAGTCCTCGTCCGCCATGACCGTGTCGGAGAACGGCACCGCCATCACCGGCCGGTCGTCCTCGTCCGTCACCTCGAAGGTGCAGGCGAACCAGTCCCGCACCGCGTGAACCCGCGTCCGGGCGATCAGGCCGCGGGCGATCGCGAGGGCGTGGGCGCGAGCCTCGCCGGGGCCCGGCAGGGCATCCCCCTCGGGGTCGCGGGCCAGGCCGTCCGGGCCCGGGGCGTGCCGGAGGTGGAAGAAGAAGCGCGGCATCAGGCGCCCTCGATCAGCCGGGCATACTCGCCCTCCGGCGTGCCGTAGCGGCCGTTCGTCAGTGCCAGGAGCCTGGCGCGGTCGAGCACCCCGATCCGCCGGCGCAGGGCCGGGCTCTCGCCGATCGCCGCGCAGAGCGCGTCCCGGCCAATGCTCAGACCCTCGCCCGACAGCCGGACGAAGTAGCCCTGCGGCGTGCTGAGGCAGTCGAGGGCGACCGTGACCGCGCCGACCAGCCCCTCGCTTCCGACCATGCCGACCTCGATCCGGCGCTCGTCGTGCGCGGTCGAGATCGAGACCATGCCGCTCTCGATGAAGAACAGCTCGTCGACCGGCGTGTACGGGGAGATCGGCACCTCGCGCAGCTGCGGCGGCAGGGGATCGAGATGCGGCTGCAGCAGCGCGAGGTCCTCGGGCGCCATCGCCCTGAGGATGCGGTTGCGGGTGGTCGATTGCCGGAGATGCGACACGGCTCCCTCCTCGCTGACCCGACGGCCGAGGCGCCCTGTCCGACCGCGAGCGGCGGTCGTCCACTATCAGTTTTCGTCATGAAATCAAAGAGAGAATTCAACGAAATCAAGCAATATAACAAATGATAGTCCAGAAATCGGTCATGCTAACGCTTCGTTGATTACGGTAATTTTCGTCATGCCGGGAACCAAGATCGCCGGGTGCAATTGGTTCGATACAATAACGAGCGTAACGAATTCTTGCGGCGAGGTGGATCGCGTCGATAACTCTTTGCGCCATCGCGGTTTCGCGGGCGGCCGAGCAGCTTGCCGGGCCGGCCCGGAACGGACACGGAGGGCCCCATCGTGAGACGGGACGACCATCATCCGACGGTGCTGCTGATCGAGGAGGATCCGCTCGTCGGCCTCGCGGTCGGCGAGACGCTGGCGGAAGCCGGCTACCGCGTCGCCGGGCCCCTGGCGACGCAGGCCCAGGCGCTCGCCTGGATGGCCGGCCGCGTGCCCGACCTCGCCGTCATCGACCCCCCCCTCCGGGACGGCGACGGCAGCCGGCTCGCCCGGGCCCTGCGGGCCCGGGGCGTGCCGTTCCTCGTCCATGCCGATCGCAGCGCCGACGCCTGCACCGAGCTCAGCCTGGCTCCCCGGCTGACCAAGCCGGCCTGGCACCGGGACCTCGTCCTCGTGCTCGACCAGCTCGCCCGCGAGGTACGCCCGGAATGACCGTGCCCAGAATGACCCCACCAACGGCGGTATCGGCGACGGCGACATCCGGGACGTGGCCCACTGCGCCGACCATGATGGCGAATCCGCTCGCCCCGCCGGAATGCGGACACCACGCGCCGCGCCTGCTGCATCCCATCGTGCGCAAGCTCGCGGCCTTCGGTCCCCTGAGCGCGGCGGAGGAAGCGGCGCTGGCCGATCTCGGCGCCGGCGCGCAATGCGTCGAAGGGCGCCAGGACCTCGTGACCGAGGGCGCCGCGCCCGATCACGCCGTCCTGATCGTCGAGGGCGTGGCCTGCCGCTACCGCCACCGGCCGAACGGTGCCCGCCAGATCACCGGCCATCTCCTGCCCGGCGACCTCTGCGACCCCGACCTCGTCCATCTCGGCCGGATGAATCACAGCATCGGCACCCTCGGGCCGTGCCGGGTGGCGCGGGTGCCCGGCGAGGTGCTGGCCGGCCTCACCGCCCGGCATCCCGGCATCGCCCGGGCGTTGCGTCTCGCCAAGCTGGCCGAGGAGGAGACGACGCGCGAATGGCTGGTGAATGTCGGCTGCCGCTCCGCGATCGAGCGGGTGGCGCATCTCCTGTGCGAGCTGCACGCACGGCTCGGCACCGTCGGCTGAGCGACGCGGGCGGGCTACGACCTGCCGCTGACCCAGCAGGACATCGCCGACACCGCCGGCCTGTCCAACGTCCACGTCAACCGGGTGCTGCGGCAGCTGCGCCTGATGCGGCTCGTCGAGGTCGGCGGCCGACGGGTCGACGTGCTCGACCGGGCCGGCCTGCGCCGCGTCGCCGAGTTCCAGGACGGGTACCTGCGGCCGACGGGCGCCTGATCGGCCGCCCCGCCTCAGGCCGGCTCCACCGCCAGCTCCACCGTCACCGGGACGTGGTCGGACGGCTTCTCCAGCCCGCGCAGGTGCTTCTGCACCGAGGCCGAGACCAGCCGGTCGAGGGCCTGGGGCGCCAGCAGCAGGTGGTCGATGCGGATGCCCTGGTTCCGCGGCCAGCAGCCGGCCTGGTAGTCCCAGAAGCTGTAGACGCCCGCCCGCCCGTCGCAGGCCCGCAGGGCGTCGGTGAAGCCCTCGGTGAGGAGCGCGCGGAACGCCGCCCGGGTCTGGGGCAGGTAGAGCGCGTCGTGGGCCCAGGCGGCCGGATCGGCGGCATCCTCGGGCTCTGGGATCACGTTGTAGTCGCCGGCGAGCACCAGGATCTCCTCCTTCTGCCGCAGGGCCACGGCATGGGCCTGGAGGCGGCGCATGAAGGCGAGTTTGTAGTCGTATTTCGGCGTGCCGACGGGGTTGCCGTTCGGCAGGTAGATCGAGGCCACCCGCACCGGCACGGTGCTCGTCGGGATCACCGCCTCGATGTAGCGCGCCTGCTCGTCGGCGGCGTCGCCCGGCAGGCCGCGGCGGATCTCCTGGAGCGGCAGCGGCCGGCGGGCCAGCAGCGCCACGCCGTTGAACGCCTTCTGGCCGTGGGTCGCCACCACGTAGCCGGCCTCCTCGATCTCCGTGCGGGGAAACGCGTCGTCGACGCATTTCAGCTCCTGGAGGCAGACGACGTCGGGCTGCGCCTCGGCCAGGAAGGCCAGGAGATGGGGCAGGCGCTGCTTGACCGAGTTGACGTTCCAGGTGGTGATCCGCATCGCGTCCCGCGCCGCTCGTGAACCGCACTTCTACGGAGGGCTCCCGTCATCGGGGTTTCGCGCCGCGCTGGCAAGCCGTAGGCCGCGTGTGAACTGGGGACCGGGCATGGCGGCGGGATGGTGGGAGCCGGTGCGCGACTATTGCGAGCGCACCGGGCCGGAGCTTCTGGCCGAGCCGCTGAACGCGGTCTCGAACGCCGCCTTCGTGGTCGCGGCGGTCCTGCTCCTGCGGCGTGGCCGGGCGCCGGACCCGGTCGCCGACGGGTTCGCGGCGCTGGTCGGGGTGATCGGGATCGGCAGCGCGCTCTTCCACACCCTGGCGGTGCAGTGGGCGATGCTCGCCGACGTGATCCCGATTGCGCTGTTCATCCACGCCTACTTCTTCCTGGCGCTCGGGCGCTTCCTCGGGCTCTCCGTCCCGGCGGCGCTCGCCGGCACGCTGGCCTTCGCGCTCGCCGCCGCCCTGTTCGAGCCCGCCTCGTCCTGGCTCGCCGGGCGGCCGCTCGGGCCGCTCGGCAACGGCTCGATCGCCTACGCGCCGGCCATCCTGGCGCTGTTCGGCGTCGGGATCGCCTCGCTTCGGTTCGGCCGGCGGGAGGGCGCCGCCCTGATCGGGATCGGGGGGCTGTTCATGGTTTCGCTCACCGCCCGCACCCTGGACGCCGCCCTCTGCCCGGTCGTGCCCTTCGGCACCCACTGGCTCTGGCACCTCCTCAACGCCGGTGTGCTCTACGCCCTGGTGCGGGCCGCCCGCCGCGCCCGCGAACCGGGCCCCGGCCCGGCCGCCTGACGCGCCGGAAGCCGACCTCGCCGCGGCTTCCTTGCACGGGTCCCGAAACCGTTGCAGAAGAACGCCGCCGCCAGGGCGCCGTCCGTGGCGCCCGGCGCCCGCTGCCCGGATCGCTCGCCCCGGATTTTTGCCATGACTCAAGCCCTCCGCCTCGGCATCGCCGGTCTCGGCACCGTCGGAGCCTCCGTCGTCCGCATGGTCGCGCGCCGCGCCGAGGCGATCGGCGCCACCGCCGGCCGGCCGGTCGTCGTGACCGCGGTCGCGGCCCGCGACCGTTCCCGCGACCGCGGCCTGGATCTCTCCGGCGCGACCTGGTTCGACGATCCCGTGGCGCTCGCCCGCTCCGCGGAGGTCGATTGCGTGGTCGAGCTGATCGGCGGCGCGGAGGGCAAGGCGCGCGAGACCGTCGAGGCGGCGCTCGCCGCCGGCAAGCACGTCGTGACCGCCAACAAGGCGCTGCTCGCCAAGCACGGCCCGGCGCTCGCCCGCGCGGCGGAGGCCTCGGGCGCTGCGCTTGCCTTCGAGGCCTCGGCGGCGGGCGGCATCCCGGTGGTCAAGGCCCTGCGCGAGGCGCTGGCCGGCAACCGGATCTCCCGCGTCTACGGAATTCTCAACGGCACCTGCAACTACATCCTGAGCCGGATGGAGCTCGAGGGCCTGACCTTCGAGGCCTGCCTGAAGGACGCGCAGGCGCTGGGCTACGCCGAGGCCGACCCGACCTTCGACGTCGAGGGCTTCGACACCGCCCACAAGCTCGCGATCCTGACCAGCCTCGCCTTCGGCACCGAGCTCGACGCCGAGGGCGTCTTGGTCGAGGGCATCTCGGCGATCACCCCGCTCGACCTGCGCATGGCCGACGAGCTCGGCTACCGCATCAAGCTGCTCGGCGTCGCCGAGGCGACGGCGGGCGGCATCGAGCAGCGCGTCCACCCGACGATGGTGCCGAAATCCTCGGCCATCGCCCAGGTGATGGGTGTGACCAACGCCGTCACTATCGACACCGACGCACTGCGCGAGCTGACCCTGATCGGCCCCGGGGCCGGCGGCGAGGCCACCGCCTCGGCGGTGGTCGCCGACATCGCCGACGTGGCGGCGGGCCGCACGCCCCCGGCCTTCGGCCGCCCGGTCGCGACCCTCACCGCCCCGGTGCGGGCCGAGATGCAGCGCCACGAGGGCGGCTACTACATCCGCCTCACCGTCCACGACCGTCCCGGCGTCGCCGCCGGTGTCGCGACCAAGATGGCCGAGCGAGAGATCTCGCTCGAGAGCATCCTCCAGCACCGCTCCGAGAGCGCCGCGGCGCGCGACCGCCACGGCCGCTCCGGCCTGCCGGTGCCGCTGGTGCTGATCACCTACGCGGCGACGGAAGCCGCGATCCGCGAGAGCCTCGACGCGATGGCGGCGGACGGGCTCCTGTCCGAGCCGCCCCAGCTCATCCGCATCGAGCGCGAGTGAGGTCGGCCCGCGAGGGTTTTCACAAGTCACGGACGCCCGCCGATCCCGCGCCATCCACCGGTGATCGGCCGGGCGAGCGACAGAATTCAGTTCAGCGGCGCCGGTTTCTCCTCTAAGACCCGGCCCCAAGGACCAGTACGGGGATTACGAACGCATGTCGGACGCCAAGAAGCCGGGGCCGAGCCAGGTCATCGAGCGCATCCTGACCCTCGAGCTGGTGCGCGTCACCGAGCGTGCGGCCGTGGCCGCGGCGCGCCTGCGCGGCCAGGGCAACGAGAAGGCCGCCGACCAGGCCGCCGTCGACGCGATGCGCCGCGAGTTGAACCGCCTGCCGATCGACGGCACCGTCGTCATCGGCGAGGGCGAGCGCGACGAGGCCCCGATGCTGTTCATCGGCGAGACCCTCGGCAACGGCTCGGGCCCGAAGGTCGACATCGCGGTCGACCCGCTCGAGGGCACGACCCTCTGCGCCAAGGACATGCCGGGCTCCGTCGCCGTGATGGCGATGGCCGAGGGCGGCACGCTGCTCGCCGCCCCCGACGTCTACATGCACAAGATCGCCATCGGCCCGGGCTACCCGGTCGGCACCGTGCACCTCGACGCTTCCCCCGAGGAGAACATCCACGCGCTGGCCAAGGCCAAGGGCGTGCCGCCGTCCGAGATCACCGCCCTCGTCCTCGACCGGCCGCGCCACACCGACCTGATCGCGGCGATCCGCCGGACGGGTGCCGGCGTGCGCCTGATCTCCGACGGCGACGTCGCCGGCGTGATCTTCACCACCATGCCGGAGGAGACCGGCATCGACATCTATCTCGGCATCGGCGCCGCCCCCGAGGGCGTGCTGGCGGCGGGCGCGCTGCGCTGCATCGGCGGCCAGATGCAGGGCCGCCTGATCCTCGACACCGAGGAGAAGCGCGACCGTGCCGCCAAGATGGGCGTCGCCGATCCGAACCGCCTCTACTCCCTCGAGGACCTCGCCCGCGGCGACGTCGTGGTGGCGATGACCGGCGTGACCGACGGAGCGCTCGTCAAGGGCGTGAAGTTCGGCCGCAACACCATCCGTACCGAGACGGTGGTCTACCGCTCGCATACCGGCACCGTGCGCCGGATCGAGGCCGAGCACCGCGACTTCGACAAGTTCCACCTGAAGTAGGATTCTTCCGAGCGGGGCCGCGCCGGAATCCCGGTGCGGCCCCCTTGATCCGGGGGGCTTTCCCCGCGACCCTGGCGGCGATTCCCCACGAGGTCCGCCGCGCCATGACGACCCCCACGATCCGTCCGCTGCGCCCCGACGAGCGCGCCGCCTGGGACCCGCTCTGGCAGGGCTACCTGGCCTTCTACG
Source organism: Methylobacterium ajmalii (assembly GCF_036448855.1). Taxonomy (NCBI): domain Bacteria; kingdom Pseudomonadati; phylum Pseudomonadota; class Alphaproteobacteria; order Hyphomicrobiales; family Methylobacteriaceae; genus Methylobacterium; species Methylobacterium ajmalii. Next base: position 12,075 of record NZ_JAZFXT010000019.1, on the reverse strand, counting down.
GCGCCACGGTCGCGCCCGAGGTCACCGACCTCACCTTCGCGCGCCTGCACGACGCATCGGAGCCGATGCACGCCCTCGTGGCCGAGCGGGACGGCGCCGTGATCGGCCTCGTGCACTACATCTTCCATCGCTCAACCTGGACCGCCGGGCCCTACTGCTACCTGCAGGACCTGTTCACCGCGCAGGCCGCGCGCGGGCAGGGGGTGGGCCGTGCCCTGATCGAGGCGGTCTACGCCGCCGCCCGTGAGGCGGGGGCGAGCCGGGTCTACTGGCTGACCCAGGAGGCCAACGTCACCGCGCGGGCCCTCTACGACACGCTCGCCGACCGGCCGGGCTTCATCCAGTACCGCAAGGTGCTGTGAGTTCTCGCGGAGCGGGCCGCGGCTGAACGCTCCTGCCTCTGCGGGGAAGCGCGACGCTGGTCCAGGAGACAGCTCGCCAGAACGGTTTCGGTCTCAGTCCGAAGCGTGGTGTCCCTCTCCCGCCTCCACTCCGCGGGGCGACCTTCTTCGGCAGAGGGGGAGAGTTCAAGCGCGCGTGTACTCCCAAGAAAAAAGCCCCCGGCATATTGCCGGAGGCTCTTTTCATCCTGGAATCCTGTCGTTCCTACCGGAACAGCGACGCCACCCCGCCCTGCATCCGGCCCAGGCCCTGCTTGGCGATCGCGTTGCCCTGGTCGATGGCGACGGCGCGCTGGTAGCTCTCCAGCGCCTCCTGGCGGCGGTTCGACTTCTCGTAGGCCAGCCCGCGATAGGCCCAGGAATCCGCGTCCTTGTTGTTGACGTTCAGCGCCGCGTTGTAGTCCTCGATCGCCTTGTCGTACTGGTTGGTGGCGATCAGGCTCTGCCCGCGGGCGGCGTAGGGGGCGGCCACGAAGGGGTTGCGGTCGATGGCGGCGTCGAAGTCGCCGATCGCGGAGCGGTGCTGGCCCTGCGCCTGCCGCACCAGGCCGCGGGCGTGGTAGGCCTCGGCCGATTCCGGGGTCAGGCGGATCGCCTGGCTCAGGTCGCTGTAGGCGGCCTCGTAGTTGCCCTGCGCCCGCTGCAGGTTGGCGCGCCCGATATAGGCGGCGGTGTAGTTCGGGTCGGCGGCGACCGCCTTGCTGAAGTCCTGCAGCGCCGCGTCGTTGCGGCCCGACTGGCGGTAGGCCAGTGCCCGGTTGCCGTAGGCCGAGGCCGAGTTCGGGTCGAGCTGGATCGCCTTGGTGAAGTCGGCGATGGCCGAATCGAAGTTGCCCGCGCGGGCGTAAGCCGCGCCGCGGGTGTTGTAGGCCGCCGCGTCGCTCGGGTTGCGCTGGATCACGTCCGACAGGGAGGCGATGTTCACCTCGGTCGCGCCGGACTTGTCGGCCTCGACCACCGCGAATTGCCGCGTCGCGGTGGCCCGGCTGACGGTGTCGCAGCCGGCGAGCGAGAGCGCGGCCAGCACGGTCGCCCCCAGCATCCGGGCCGCCGGTGTCACACGGCTCCAGCCGATCACGTTGTTCATCACCCGCTCCCCCGGGGCGGCGCATCTTCGCTGCGCCGCGCACCTTCGCAATCCGCACGCGCGCCCCGCCTCGAAGCGGTCCCGGCGCCGGACGACCCTTCTCCGATCGCGGTGAAGGCCGGCTTAAAGGCAGTGCGCCTCTTCGCTTGTGCGGGACGATGTGGCGAAGGTGTGGCTCCCGGCGCCGTTGCAGCAGGGGAGGGCGCTCCGGGGCCACGGGTGTGGCCGCGCGGCCTCACCCGTTCGGGCGAGGCGCAGGGTCAGGCGCCGGTCGCGACCCGGGTGAGATGGCCCATCTTGCGGCCGGGCCGCGCCGCGCCCTTGCCGTAGAGGTGCAAGTGGGTGCCGGGCTCGGCGAGGATCCGGGTCCAGTCGTCAGCCTGGTCGCCGATCAGGTTCAGCATCTCGACCGAGCGGCCGGTCAGGGCGGCGCTGCCGAGCGGCCAGCCGCAGATCGCCCGGACGTGCTGGGCGAATTGCGAGGTCTCGGCTCCCTCGATGGTCCAGTGGCCGGAATTGTGCACCCGCGGCGCGATCTCGTTGACGACGACGCCCGCCCGCCCGTCGGCTCCGCGGACCAGGAACATCTCCACCGCGAGCACGCCGACGTAGCCCAGCGCCTCCGCGATGGTGCGGGCGATCGCGACCGCCTCGGCGGCGGTCTCCGGCGTCATGCCGGGGGCCGGCACGACGGTGCGGGCGAGGATGTGGTGGCGGTGCTCGTTGGCGCAGGGGTCGTAGGCCGAGAAGCGCCCTTCCGCGTTGCGGGCGGCCACCACCGAGACCTCGGCCTCGAACGGCACGAAGCCCTCGAGGATGCAGGGCTGGCCGTTCAGGGAGGCCATCACGGCGGCGGGGTCGAAGCCCGCATCACGCAGCATGACCTGGCCCTTGCCGTCGTAGCCGAAGCGTCGGGTCTTCAGCACCGCCGGCAGGCCGATCTCGCGGACGGCCTCGGCCAGGCCCGCGGCGTCGTCCACCGCCCGGAACGGCGCCACCGGGATGCCCAGGCCCGCGACGAAGCTCTTTTCCGTCAGCCGGTCCTGCGTCGTCGCGAGCGCCGAGGCGCTCGGATGCAGCGGCCGGTGCGCGGCCAGGATCTCGGCGGTGCGGCTCGGGATGTTCTCGAACTCGTAGGTCACCACGTCGACGGACTCGACGAAGGCCTGGAGCGCCGCTGCGTCGTCGTAGGCCGCCACGGTCCGGCGGCCCGCCACCTCGAAGGCCGGGCTGTCGGGATCGGGGCAGTAGATGTGGGCCTTGAGCCCGTACTGCGCCGCCGCGACCGCGATCATGCGGCCGAGCTGGCCGCCGCCGATGATGCCGATGGTGGCGCCGGGGGCGATGGGGGGCGTGCTCACGGGGCGCTCGTGTCCGGATGCTCGGCGACCGCCGCGCTCTGGCGCGCGCGCCAGGCGTCGAGCCGCTCGGCCAGGGGTTCGTCGGTCAGCGCCAGGACGGCGGCGGCGAGCAGGGCCGCGTTGACGGCGCCGGCCCGGCCGATGGCGAGCGTGCCGACCGGGATGCCGGCCGGCATCTGCACGATCGACAGGAGGCTGTCCTGGCCCGACAGCGCCTTCGACTCGACCGGGACGCCGAAGACCGGCAGCGGCGTCATCGCGGCGGCCATGCCGGGCAGGTGGGCGGCGCCGCCGGCCCCCGCGATCACCACCTTGACGCCCGCCGCCTTGGCGCCCTTGGCGAAGGCCACCAGGCGGTCCGGGGTGCGGTGGGCCGAGACGATGCGGGCCTCGTAGGGGATGCCGAGGGCGTCGAGGGTCTCGGCCGCGTGGCGCATGGTGGCCCAGTCGGACTGGCTGCCCATGATCACTGCGACGGGGGGCGATGCCGCCATCGTCAAGCGCATCCTCTCGCAAAAGCGCCGCAAAGCCGCGCGAACGGGCCGCGACCGGTCATTCATCCGCAGTAGCGGCGCGCCCGCGCTCCCGCAAGCCGCCGCGGGACGTCCTCAACCGCGGGGACGTCCTCGATCGCCGGACCCCGCCCTCAGGCGATGATGTCCGGCGTGAGCTGGTCCTCCAGGTAGGAGATGCGGTCGCGGATCCCGAGCTTGCGCTTCTTCAGGCGCTGGAGCTGGAGGCGGTCGCCGGCCATCACGCCCGCCAGCGCCTCGATCGCGTCGTCGAGGTCGCGATGCTCCTCCCGGAGCCGCGCCAGCTCGCTCTCGTACTCCGCCGTCGATTCCGCACTCAACTCGAACGCCATCGCCGCCCTAAGCCCTTGGACAATGCGGTGAAGCATGAACCAGGCCCCGCCCTCCGGCAAGGGTGTCGCAAGGGCGCCGGCAGGGTTGTACCGCCTCCTCGGCGGCCTCGCGCTGCGGCGCACATTACGCAATTGCAATACGGAATGCCTTAGACATCGGCCGCGGCCTGTGGCAGGCTTCGTGTGTCACCTACATGACAGGAGGCTATGGCTGATGTCGCTGCACACGCATCTCACCGAGCTCGAGCGTAAGCACGAAGCCCTGGAGCGCGAGATTCAGGACGCCTGCACCCACCTCTCCACCGACGACTTGCGAATAGTCGAACTCAAGCGGCGCAAGCTTCACTTGAAGGATGAGATCAGTCGCCTGCGGACGACGTCCACCCGCGTGATGCACTAGCCCGGCAGAATTCAGCGCGCCGCCGCGTCGGCGTATCGACGCGGCGGTCCTCCCTCATTGCTCAAGACGACCGGCGGGTTCTGCTCCCGCGAGATGGATAGCGCAGACTGCGCGACGCGGGGTGGGTCCCGCCGGCGCCGTTTCGGCGGTCGTTTACTTTATGGAGAAGCCCGTCCGCCGGTACCTCGCGCCGAGGCCCCCGGTGCCCGTTCGACGAACCGGGCTCACAGGGCGACGATCTTCGATCCGATTCCCATCCTCATCCCGAGGCGTTGGTCGATCCGTGACCGGCTGACCTCGAAGAAGGGCTGCAGGGATCGCGAGACTTCTGGAGCCCTCCTTCGAGGTCAGTTCATCTGCGATGAACTGACACCTCAGGATGAGGTCGAGGTCAGGAGGTCGTCTCCAATTCGGGCCGAGCGGGCTTGAATGGCGCGAAGCCTGGATGCCCGGCGTCCGGCCCGAATCGCCGGGGTCCCGTCACAGGGCCTTCGCCATCTCCCGCAGCACGAACTTCTGCACCTTGCCGGTCGAGGTCTTCGGCAGTTCCGTGAAGACGACGTGCCGGGGCACCTTGAACCCGGCGAGCGAGCGGCGGCACCAGCCGATCAGCTCCTCGGCCGAGACCGTCTCGGAGCCTTTCAGCTCGACGAAGGCGCACGGCGTCTCGCCCCATTTCTCGTCGGGCTTGGCCACTACCGCGGCGGCCGCCACCGCCGGGTGCTTGAACAAAGCCTCCTCGACCTCGATCGACGAGATGTTCTCTCCCCCTGAGATGATGATGTCCTTCGAGCGGTCCTTGAGCTGGATGTAGCCGTCCGGGTGCTTCACCCCGAGGTCGCCCGAGTGGAACCAGCCGCCCTTGAAGGCGGCCTCGGTGGCGCTCGGGTTCTTCAGGTAGCCGCGCATCACCACGTTGCCGCGGAACATCACCTCGCCGAGCGTCTCGCCGTCGGCGGGCACCGGCTCCATCGTCTCGGGATCGAGCACGTCCAGGGCCTCGAGCGGCGGGTAGCGCACGCCCTGGCGCGCCTTGCGGGCGGCCTGCTCGTCCTTGCTCAAGGCATCCCAGTCGGCGTGCCACTCGTTCACCACCGCGGGGCCGTAGGTCTCGGTCAGCCCGTAGACGTGGGTGACGTCGAACCCGGCCTCCGCCATCCCGGCGAGCACCGCCTCCGGCGGCGGCGCGGCGGCGGTGAGGAACGAGACCCGGCGCGGCAGGTCGCGGCGCTCGGCCGCCGGCGCGTTGATGAGGAGCGACATCACGATCGGCGCGCCGCACAGATGCGTCACCCCGTGATCGGCGATGGCGTCGTACATCGCCTTGGCCCGGACCTGCCGCAGGCAGACATGAGTGCCGGCCACGACCGACAGGGTCCAGGGGAAGCACCAGCCGTTGCAGTGGAACATCGGCAGGGTCCAGAGATAGACCGGGTGCCGGCCGAGATTGCCCGCCACCACGTTGCCGACCGCGAGCAGCGAGGCGCCGCGATGGTGGTAGACCACGCCCTTCGGGTCGCCGGTGGTGCCCGACGTGTAGTTGAGGCTGATGGCGTCCCACTCGTCGCCCGGCATCGTCCAGGCATGGGCGGGATCGCCCCCGGCCAGAAAGTCCTCGTACTCGATCGTGCCGAGCCGCTCGCCCGGGCCGTCGTATTCCGGGTCGTCGTAATCGATGACGAGCGGCGTCACCCCGGCCTGGGCCAGGGCCGGGCCCATGGTGCGGGCGAATTCCCGGTCGGTGATCACCACCTTGGCCTCGCCGTGATCGAGGCAGAAGCCGATGATCGCCGCGTCGAGCCTCGTGTTGAGGGTGTTGAGCACCGCTCCGGCCATCGGGACCCCGTAATGGCACTCGATCATCGCCGGGGTGTTGGCGAGCATCACCGCCACCGTGTCGCCGCGCCCGATGCCGTGGGCGCTCAAGGCCGAGGCGAGGCGCCGGCAGCGGGCGTAGAGGTCGCGGTAGCTGCGGCGCAGGCCCCCGTGGATCACCGCGGTGCGGTCCGGGAAGACCGCGGCGGCCCGCTCCAGGAAGGTGAGCGGCGTAAGCGGCTGGTGGTTCGCCGGGTTCCGGTCGAGGCCGTGATCGTAGATCGTCGCGCCGGTCATGGGTCGTCCTGCTGCCTGTCCGGCCACAGTACCCGCGAGGACGGCGCGATCAATCCATCTCGGTCCTTACGAAAGTTCGACTTCCGGAGGCCGCGGCCGCTGCTCTATCCCAGGCGCACGACCGCCCCGAGACGGTCGGCACCGGAGGACGACGCCATGGCCAGCCCGAGCCGCTACCCGGAGACCTATGCCGCCTGGCAGCGCGACCCGGAGGCGTTCTGGGGCGACGCCGCGCAGGCGATCGACTGGGTGACGCCCCCCTCCCGGGTCTTCTCCCCCGGGGAAGGACCCTACGGCCGCTGGTTCGTGGGCGCCGAGGTCAATGCCTGCCACAACGCGGTCGACCGCCACGTCGCGGCCGGCCGCGGCGAGCAGGCGGCGATCCTGTACGATTCCCCCGTCACCGGGACGAAGCGCCGGATCACCTACGCGGAGCTTCTCGACGAGGTCGCGTCGCTCGCCGCCGTGCTGCAGGATCTCGGCGTCGGGCGCGGCGACCGGGTGGTGCTCTACATGCCGATGGTGCCCGAAGCGCTGTTCGCGATGCTGGCCTGCGCCCGCATCGGCGCGGTGCACTCGGTGGTGTTCGGGGGGTTCGCCGCCCGCGAGCTCGCCGCCCGCATCGAGGACGCCGCCCCCAAGGTGGTGCTCGCCGCCTCCTGCGGCATCGAGCCGGCCCGGGTCGTCGCCTACAAGCCGCTCCTCGACGAGGCCTGCCGGCTCTCCTCGCACAAACCCGAGTCCTGCCTGATCCTGCAGCGGCCGCAAGCCGTCGCCGAGATGGTCGAGGCGCGCGACCGGGATTGGGCCGAGGCCGTGGCGCAGGCCAGGACCGCGGGCCGCGCCGCGCCTTGCGTGCCGGTCGCCGCCACCGATCCGCTCTACGTGCTCTACACCTCGGGCACCACCGGCAAGCCCAAGGGCGTGGTGCGCGACACCGGCGGCTACCTCGTGGCGCTGGCCTGGTCGATGCCGAACCTCTACGGCGTCGCCCCCGGCGAGACCTACTGGTGCGCCTCCGACGTCGGCTGGGTGGTGGGCCATTCCTACATCGTCTACGGGCCGCTGCTGCACGGCTGCACCACGGTGCTGTACGAGGGCAAGCCGGTCGGCACGCCCGATGCCGGGGCGTTCTGGCGCGTGATCGCCGAGACCGGGGCGGTGGCGCTGTTCACCGCGCCGACGGCGCTGAGGGCGGTGAAGAAGGAGGATCCGGAGGCCCGCCTGATGCAGGGCCACGACCTCTCGCGCTTCCGCACCCTGTTCCTCGCCGGCGAGCGGGCCGACCCCGACACCGTGGCGTGGGCCGAGCGGATCCTCGGCGTGCCGGTGGTGGACCATTGGTGGCAGACCGAGACCGGCTGGCCGATCGCCGCCAACCCGGTGGGGCTCGGGGCCCTGCCGGTCAAGCACGGCAGCCCGACGGTGCCGATGCCGGGCTGGGACGTGCAGGTGCTCGACGAATCCGGCAAGCCGGTGCCCGCCGACACGATGGGGACGATCGCCATCAGGCTGCCGCTGCCCCCCGGTGCGCTGCCGACCCTGTGGCGGCAGGACGAGCGCTTCCGCGAGAGCTACCTCGCGACCTATCCGGGCTACTACAACACCTCGGATGCCGGCTTCCTCGACCGCGACGGCTACGTCTACGTCATGGGCCGCACCGACGACATCATCAACGTCGCCGGCCACCGCCTCTCGACCGGCGGCATGGAGGAGGTGCTGGCGTCCCATCCGGCGGTCGCCGAATGCGCGGTGATCGGCATCAAGGACGCCCTCAAGGGCGAGGCGCCGTGCGGCTTCGTGGTGCTGAAGGCCGGCGTCGCGAAGGCGCCGGACGTCATCGAGCGCGAGCTGGTGGCGCTGGTGCGCGAGCGCATCGGCCCGGTCGCCGCCTTCCGCCTCGCCCTCACGGTCGGGCGCCTGCCCAAGACCCGTTCGGGCAAGATCCTGCGCGGCACGATGAAGAAGATCGCCGACGGTGACGCCTGGACGATGCCGCCGACCATCGAGGATCCCGCCGTGCTCGACGAGATCGGCGCCTCGCTGCGGGAGCGGGGCCTCGGCTGAGCGGATCGCGCGCGCGATCCGCGACGCCCCGATCCGGCCCGGTCAGCCGGTCGCCGCGGCCTCCCGGCGGGCGACCGTTCCGAACGGCGGGAGCGCGGCGGCGGCCTGGAGCGTCATCGGCCGGCCGGTCAGGAAGCCCTGCACCCGCGTCACGCCGATGCCCCGCAGCACCGCGTACTCGGCCTCGGTCTCCACCCCCTCGGCGACGATCTCGCAGCCGATGCGCCGGCCGTAGCCGGTGAGCGCCTCGGTCAGCGCGCGGCGGCCGGAATGGGTGTCGATGTGGCGGATCAGGCTCATGTCGAGCTTGATGATCTCGGGGGCGAGGTCGAGGACGTGCCGCAGCGTGGCGTGGCCGGCCCCGACGTCGTCGATCGCCAGGAAAAGGCCGCGGGCGCGCAGCGGATCGAGCACCGCGCGCAGCTCCTCGTAGGACGCCACCGCCGCGTGCTCCGTCAGCTCGATCACCAGCCGCTCCGAGGGAACGTCGCCCAGCGCCTCGACGAGCCGGTGCGAGGCGAGGGCCGAGGGCGACAGGTTCACCGACAGCTTGATCCCGGCGGGAAGGGCCGGGAATGCCGCCAGGGCCTTGCGCAGGGCGAGGTGTTCGAGCTCCTCCCCGAGGCCGACCTCCGCCGCGTCGGCGAACCAGATGTCGGGGCCCTGGCCGGGCGGCGACGGGAAGCGGGCCAGCGCCTCGAAGGCGGCGAGGCTCCCGTCCTGGGTGCGGTAGATCGGCTGGAACGCCATCTCGATCGCGTCCGACTCGAGCAGGGCGGCGATGCGCCGGCGTTTGGCGTCGCGTTCGCGCGCAGCGCCGTGGTCGCGGGCCAGGATCGCCTCCACCATCTCGGCGCACAGGCGCAGCAGGCCGAGGTCGCGGGCGGTGAGGCTGCGATCCGGCGCGTAGCTGAAGCAGCACAGCGTCCCGAAGGCCTCGCCGTCGGCATGGCGGAGCGGGACGCTCAGATGCGCGCCGACCGGCATGTCGCGGGTGACCGGCATGGCGGCGGCGACGGGATCGTCCGCCGCGTTCGGCATCAGCCCGGGCATCAGGCCCTTGGCGACGTAGTAGCAGAAGCTCTGCTCCAGCGGCGCCGAGGTGCCGACCATGACGGGATTCGGGGCCGGTCCCCCGACATCCGAGAAGCGGATTATCCGATCGCCCGCGACGAATTCCGAGATGAAGCCGACATCCATCGCCAGGTGGCGGCGGACCGCCCGGAGCAGGGACAGGACCTGGTCGCCGGTGTTGCCGGGATGATCGCCGAAAATGGGACGCAGGGGCATCGTTCAGTCCGGCTTCGTCAGTTTCGGTGATGCGCTCGATGGTATATTATATGTATTTGCGAATATTCTAGATGCGTCCTCAGGGTGAGGACGGCCCGAACAGTACATGTCTTCGAGGGCGGGTATCGGCGGAAATGTTGCAATGGAATGGCCGAGGATCAGGAAAGATACAGTTCGACATCTTTGGCCTGAGGCTCGATCTTGGTGCAATGGATTGTAGTAAGAACTTGGATATCTAACCGAGCCGTTGGGCTCGCACAAGTGGTTGAATTGCCTCGACGGGTTTGGCACCATGGCGTGTGATCTGCGGCCGGTCTCCGCGCGTAGAGGAGTCGCCATGCTCGTTTCGGGGATCTACGGGGAGCCGTCGTGCCAGGGCGCCGGACCGGTCGCGGTCGCCGCCGTGGTGCCGGAGCCGCTGAAGGTACTCCTGGAGCGCATCGAGCAGGGCATCCTCGACCTCGCCCGGGGGGCCGACCCGCGCGAGGCGATGCACGCGCTCCGCAGCAGCCTGTCGGACATCTGCGCCCTCACCGAGGCCGACCCGAGGACCCTGCAGGCGGTCGAGCGCGTGGTGAGCGCGGGCGAGCGGCTGGCCGAGATCGAGGACACCTCGCTGCGCTCGCGCGCGGCCGCGCGCGGCGCCGCGACCCGGGCGCGCAAGCGCTTGGCCGCCGCCCTGGTCGGAACCCGTCCGAGCCGGATCGCCATGAGCCTCGGCCGGGGCTGGTGACCGACCGGCCTTTCTCGATCAGGCGCTAACGCGCAGGCGCCCTGCAGCGCCTGCGCTGGTTCGCGCGGGTGGGGCGCGCCACATTGCGGCCATCCCCACCCGGAGACCCCGCATGAGCAGCCCCGCCCTGTTCCAGCCCCTGCGCCTCGACGGCCTCGAGCTCGAGAACCGCATCATCGTCGCGCCGATGTGCCAGTATTCGGCCCGCGACGGCGAGGCCACCGACTGGCACATGATGCATCTCGGCCAGCTCGCGATGTCGGGCTCCGGGCTCCTGACACTGGAGGCGACCGCGGTCTCGCCGGAGGCGCGGATCACCCACGGCGACCTCGGCCTGTGGGACGACGGCACCGAGCGGGCGCTGGCGAAAGTCCTCGACGCGGTGCGCGACTACGCGCCGGTGCCGATCTGCATCCAGATCGCCCATGCCGGCCGCAAGGCGTCGAGCGAGGCGCCGTGGCGCGGCGGCCAGCAGGTGGCGCCGGATTCTCCCCATGGCTGGCTGACCGAGGCGCCCTCGCCCCTCGCCCATGCCGAGGGCGAGGTCGCGCCGCGCATGCTCGACCGGGAGGACATGAAGCGCATCCGCGACGGGTTCGCGGCCACCGCCCGACGGGCTGCGCGCCTCGGCATCGAGGCGGCGGAGATCCATGCCGCGCACGGCTACCTGCTGCACCAGTTCCTGTCGCCGCTCGCCAACCGGCGCAGCGACGAGTACGGCGGCAGCCTCGAGAACCGGATGCGCTTTCCCCTCGAGGTGTTCGACGCGGTGCGCGAGGCGTTTCCCGCGGGCAACCCGGTCTGGGCCCGGGTCTCGGCGACCGACTGGGTCGAGGAGGGCTGGGAGGTCGAGCAGACCATCGCGTTCACGCAGGCCCTGAAGGCGCGGGGCGCCGCCGCCATCCACGTCTCGACCGGCGGCGTCTCGCCCCGCCAGAAGATCGCGATCGGCCCGGGCTACCAGGTGCCCTTCGCCGAGCGGGTGCGGGCGGCGACCGACCTTGTCACCATCGCGGTCGGCCTGATCACCGAGCCGCGCCAGGCCGAGGCGATCCTGGTCGAGGGCAAGGCGGACGCGGTCTCGCTCGCCCGCGCGCTGCTCTACGATCCGCGCTGGCCCTGGCACGCCGCCGCGGAACTCGGCGCCCGGGTCCGGGCGCCCAAGCAGTACTGGCGCTCGCAGCCCCACCACCTGAAGGACCTGTTCAAGGAGGCGAGCTTCGGCCAGCGCTGAGGCGGGCTCCGGCAGGGCGGCCTCAGCCGTCCTGCTCCTCCAGCAGGATCTCGCGCTTGCCGGCATGGTTGGCGGGGCCGACGATGCCCTCGCGCTCCATCCGCTCCATCAGCGAAGCGGCGCGGTTGTAGCCGATCTGCAGGCGGCGCTGGATGTAGCTCGTCGACGCCTTCTTGTCCCGCAGCACCACCGCCACCGCCTGGTCGTAGAGATCGGCGCCCGGCTCGCCGAAGCCGCCCTGGTCCATGACCGGCGCGTCCGGCTCCTCCTCGCCCTCCTCGGCGGTCACCGCCTCCAGATACGAGGGCCGGCCCTGGCGCTTGAGGTGGGCGACCACCTGCTCGACCTCGTCGTCCGAGCAGAACGGGCCGTGCACGCGGGTCGTGCGCCCGCCGCCCGCCATGAACAGCATGTCGCCCTGGCCCAGCAGCTGCTCGGCGCCCATCTCGCCCAGGATCGTGCGCGAATCGATCTTGCTCGTCACCTGGAAGGAGATCCGGGTCGGGAAGTTCGCCTTGATCGTGC